>JAHQVL010000066.1 GCA_019634345.1 Rhodothermaceae bacterium | reverse complement strand
TGGAGGAGGAGACTCCTTCAAATTTTCCTTCAGATATGAGCTTGAGTTGCTTGACGATATTCTGTGTGTCAATAACCTCCAGCTTCATGTCGATGACCTGTTGCTGCAAGACTTTCATCAGGTCAAATGCCTCGAACATGATGTCCAGCATGTCTGAATGAAAGGCAAGGCCACCGCGCCGTAACTGATTCAGGACATCCTCAAAGTGATGGGCCAATTGATTGAGTTGATCGAGGCCTAAGAAGCCTGCAGAACCCTTAATGGTGTGGACGGCCCTGAAGATGTCATTAACAAGCGCTTCATCCTTGTAGTTGTGCTCTAACTCAAGCAGCTTGTTGTCTAGGTCGTCGAACAGTTCGCCCGTTTCAACGACAAAGCTCTCAACGATTTCCTGCATGCCATCCGAATAGAGCGGATGGTCAGGACCCACATAAAAAGAGGTTTCTTGAGCTTCAGTTGGCTCAGGTTCATCGGTTTCTTCAACCACTTCAGCGTTTGCCGTTTGTGCTGCGGTTTCCATGGTGAGGCCGCATTCTAACATTGGGATTCCTTCAAGTAGCTCAATGTTGAACGATCCTTTTGCAGCCTTGTCAAGGGCAGAAACCAGGTTGTTGTAATCAACGGCAACGAGTTTTCCCTCTTTTACTTGAAGAAGAAGTGCATGTAGTTGGCTAAACCCTGAATGCAATAAATCGTGGAATTCATCGATCCATTCGATAGTGCCTTCCCCGATCGCCTTTAGAAGGAGCTGTAGATACTTGGATTGTGTAGTAATTTGCTCGAGGCTCAAAAAACCAGCAGAACTCCGGAGGGATTTTAGGCCCTTTATGATGCCTTTAGATAGGGCCGCTCTATTTGAGGATGAACTGCCAAGTTCATTGAGATCATCTTCGAGGCCCTCAAATAGATCCTGAGCTTCTAGTAGACAGGCATCAACAACGATTGACATGTCTGGGTCAACTAATTGTTTATTTGCCTCCTCCAGCATAAACGGGGAGGGTTCAAATGACTTTTCCGGTTCAGTACTTTCCTTTTTTGTTTCTTCAGGCGCCTCTTGGGGAGTCGCCGTAAGCACCGTTGTAAGGGTATGGAGTTCTGAGACAAGATCGGATACATCAATGGGTACTATCTCTCGGTTCTCAACTTGCTCGACCAATTTATTCATCAGGTCTGCAGCTCTGAATAATACATTGAGCTGATCCTTGCTGGGAGTTTCAATGCCTTTTCGAAAGAGGGATAATACGTTCTTAAACTCTTCTGAAAATTCTACCAACTGCTCATGGCCAATATAACTTGCTTCGCCATTTAGAGCATGCACACACTTGAACAGGTTGTCAATATCATTCAGGTCTGACGTATCCTCTTCGTAGGATAAAAGAGCCTGATTTAATTCATCAAGAGCCTGTCTAGAGTTAACAATAAACTTGTTAATGGCGTCGCTCATATTGGCTGAAAACATCGGATGAGTATTCATGGCCGTATTCTACTATCAATATCGAAGAGTTAAAGGACGGTAGTGGAAAATAGGTGTAGATTGCAGCAAGAAAAGGTCTATGCGCCGAAAAGCTTGTCTATATCCTCGCTTGATGCTGCGTCACCGTCAGAGGAAAACAGGTCATCGATTTCATCGCTTGACACTTCTTCATCGCTTGACACTTCTTCATCACTGGATTCTTCTTCATTATTTGATGCGAAAAGATTGTCTATATCGCTATTGGATGCCTCTGATCCACCTGAGGCAAACAAGCTGTCAATATCATCGATTGAAGCCAGTCCACCGGTTTCCTCCTCAGAAGTAGTGGTATCCGCAGATCCCTCGTCATCCTCGTTTGATGCCATTTCACCAGCAAGCATCTTTTCGACGACATCATCTGCTTCACTTTGCCTGATTTTGGACTTTGATTTGTCGTAAGAAGCGTTTGCATCGAACGTATTGCCACTTTCTAAAGGGATTGGATCATCACTGTCGTCCGTCTCTTCCGACGATTTGTTTGCGCTTTCTTTAGACTGAGATAGGCTCAGTGATAAGAGGGACTCCTCGCGGCTATCGATAAGGGAGAATTCTGGCCCTTCAATTTCCTTGATCGAACTTAATCGATCATACAGTTCAGACAGCCTGGATTTAACCGATTGGATCACATGGATGACTGCCGAAATCTGTTGAGTTGTAATGTCCTGTACCTGCAGGGACATTAGAATTTTGTTCAGTCCAGAACGTAATGAAGAGACTGATTTTTTCTTCTTTTCTCCAGACTCTTGCAATCCGGTGACAAGCTTGTCGGTCTGGTGCCATAGTTTTGCAAGGAGAACATGAACGCGTGGATCAGAGCCAGAAAGGGCGCCCCTGATTTCTGTGCGGATAGACGTTTTGAATTCTGCGAAATTCTCTACGGCTTTGGAAGAAGCCTTGTTTTCTTTGTCAATTACATTGCATTCATCAAGACTTTTTTCCAGTAGCCCGAGGATTTCGTTAGTAGCCAGTTCGGTCGCTTTGGTTACGTCATCGAGTTGTGATTGTGCGCTAGGGAATCGTTTGGTACTCTCTTGCAGGGAAATATTGATTTCCTCAATAAGGGGAGTAAGCGACTCAATAAATTCTATCAAGTCTTCCAAAAAAGGAGCAGCTTTTTCTCCCCAAATGAAGATAGAATGTAAATCACTAAGGGTTTCCTGTATGGACCGTGACGTCTTAGGATTGCTTTGCATAGGAGTGCCGCAGATTTATATGTTTTCTAGGACCATGTCAATTTTTTGGCGAAGAATTTCGGCTGTAAATGGTTTTACAACATAGTTACTCACCTTTGCTTGCATGGCCGCAAGCACATCGTCCTTCATGCCACGGGTTGTGACCATAAGAATTGGCATTTCGCCAAGGTTTGAATCCCCACGAACTGTTTTGGTCAGTTCCAGTCCATTCATGTTGGGCATATTCCAATCAGTGATTAGAAAATCGAACTTATCGCTGGTCAGTTTTGTCCAGGCTTGAGCGCCATCTTCTGCTTCATCCAAGTCATCGTAGCCAATTTCATTGAGCGTATTGCACAAAATCCTACGCATAGTTGGAGAATCGTCAACAACTAAGAATCTCATTTTTATATTCCGTTATTAGTGGATAGTAGGAATCGTAGTAGGAACGAAATCCTATGAGGTGATACTTTCTGATTCATTATCGGCTAGAATGGTGGAGTTGATAAGTGAAGACGCTCAAAGAAATCAGAATAAGCTGTAAATCTGCAATTCTTTACCTTTTTTGATAGGTCATGCTTTTGCCGTCCCGCGTTTTTTGAAATTTGTGTTCGATACCAAAGAGGGTTTCTGAGAACCCAACCATGAAATAACCCTGGGCGTTTAGGCTGTTATAAATAGCCGAGACTACTTTTTGGCGAACCTGGTTTGGAAAATAGATAAGAACGTTCGCACAAATGGCTAGATCAACGCTGTGAATGCTCATCATTTCCATCGGATCAGCCAGATTGATTTTCTTAAAGGCTACATGTTGTGCGATTTCTGCTTTGATCTTATATAGATCTCCTTGCTGCTCAAAATATTTCTCGAGAAGGTGTTTCGGTACATTTCGAATAGCATACGTGTTATAAATACCTTTTTTTGCCTTCTGAATGATATCTGGGTCGATGTCTGACGCAAGAATTTCGAACTGGATATGTGGGTATTTTTTGATGAAATGATGCTGGAGTATGATTGCCAGGGTATAGGGTTCATCTCCTCCTGAGCATGCCGTGCTCCATATTCGAATTTTGGAATGCGGTTTATTCTCTTTTTGTTTGATTATCCGTGGTATTATGGATTTTTGAATGATGTTAAAATGCTCTTCTGATCTAAAGAAATACGTTTCATTGATCGTAATGGCACTGACCATACGTGTAAACTCTCCTTTGCCTGCAGGTGACGTGATATACGCATAGTAGTCTTCGTATGCGTGCAATTTAAGGGCTTTTAGGCGGGCATTGAGTCTTGACTGGAGCAGATAATGCTTGTTGTCTTGGAAAAATATTCCAGTCCGTTTGAGAATATAGTCTCTTAATTGTTCAAATAGTCTAGATGAAAGCGGGATTACATCCCCTGGTGCGTGACTTTGCCTGTCTGGATATTTCATCTAGATCAACTTTCTGGGAAGGCGGGAGCTCCCGTGAGGTCTGATTCTCCCAGAAGATTATTTAGATCTAATAGCGTTAATAATCGGTCATCCAATTTTGCAACTCCTTTCAGGTAACTACTGTCAAAGGTGGTTGCCTGGGGGGGAGGGGGTTCAATGATATCACGATCAACCCGAATGACCTGTTTAACGGCATCCATTAAAAAGCCAACCACTTTATCCTCAAGCTCTACAACGACAATCCGCGTTTCTTTGTCGGGCTTTCTTTGGGGGAGGTGGAAACGAGCTCTTAGATCAACAACAGGTACTATACGCCCTCTGAGGTTGATAACCCCTTTTACGTAGGGGCTGGAATTAGGCACCCTGGTAATGTCTACTGGTTTGATGATTTCCTGAACATTCAGGATGTCGATTCCAAACTCTTCCTTTTCAATGATAAAGGTAACCAGTTGTAAGACGGTGGATTTGGTCTGATCAAGTTCGCTCATCTGCGTATTGATGGTGCAGCCGAGGGCTGCCGGTTGTAGAGAATGAACAATACAATTAGCTGTATCGCCATTTCGCAGAAGTCCTTAATCAACGAGGGGAAGATAGTGCTGGTAGGGAGAAAAAAACTCCTGCCTGAAATACAGGCAGGAGTGAGGACAGCTATGCAAATTACATAAATGCCGTTGTGTTTATGGCTGGACGTTAATCTTATCGTTTAAGGTTAACTGTTTCAGCAAGTAGTTCATCTGCAACTCGAATTACTCTTGCGTTCGCCTGAAAACCACGCTGGGTAGTAATCATGTCCGAAAACTCCGAAGCGAGATCCACGTTACTCATTTCAAGTGTTCCGGCAATAACGATGGCATTTATTTCATTTCCAGCACGGCCAATGTTGGCTACGCCTGAAATGTTATTTGCACCGTACACATTCTCTCCAAACTGATCGAGGCCATTTGGATTGCGAACCCTTGCTACAGCGAACTGGAAGGTATCCACGGTTTGGCCAGAGTCAAAGGTCAGTTGGAAAATACCCTGGTTGCTAACGCGAAATCCAGTTAGTTGACCAGAAGATCGTCCGTCTTGATCAGATACTATGGCTGACGTCCGTTCGCCCAACTGGGTGATGCTGCTCAAATCTATTTGAACAGTGTCTGCTCCGGTAATATTGACAACGGTTGGATCCCAGTTCATCGTTGGCAAAGCAAATGCAGCGTCATCTACACTTACGCCATCAATGGATTGAAGACGTCCATCCGTTCCAAATTCTGCTGTAAATACAGTTGGCACGCCTCCAAATGGATTTGTGTCTGGGTCTCCCGATACAGTTACCTGATATACGTCAGGGTCAGAACCGTCTGCGCTCGCTTTTTCAAAGTTGAACGTGACCAAATGGGTGTTCCCTTGTTCGTCATAAACAAAGCCATTCATGCTTTCCGAATCCGGGTTAACACCGCCATTGTCAGACAGTGCAGCATTTAAGTTACCGCTCATTGTCAATATCGACGTGGCGATAGGAGGAGCAGTCCTGGTCAGGTCGATTTGAATGTCGGTCATGTTCGTCATGTCCGCCTCACCTGTAACTGGATCAATCCGGAAACCTTGAACAGGTGCACCGCTTGAGGTTGTAAGGACGCCCTGGCTATTTAGTGTGAAGTTGCCCGCACGGGTCAATAGCTGCTGGTCAAATGCATCGGCAACGAAGAATCCATCACCGCTGATTGCAAAATCAGTTTCAACATTTGTGGTTTCTAGCCGGCCCTGAAACCACGCCTGGTCAATACTTCCTACGTGTACGCCGAGACCAATGAAAGAAGGGTTGGTCGGGTTAGGGCTTGGGGTTCGCCCTACAGTTGAATATTCTTGGCCGAGTACTTCATTAAACGTAACTCGTCCTCGCTTAAAGGCAATTGTGTTTACGTTGGCAATGTTGTTACCAACGACATCCATACGCACTTGGTGGTTGTTGAGTCCGGAGACTCCACTTCCTAATGCTCGAATCATAATGCTATCTCTTTTTTTGCACTGCAGGTATTGGCACTATGAATGAGTGCTATTCCGACAATAACTGCATCAATTGTTCATGTTGTAACTATGGTGTACCCTATTTGGCATTGTGCGAGATTTGCCTATGCGTTGCCTTATTCTTGATTGCTGTGTTTTATCTGGGGTTAGTCGGCGGATTGATCACCAATCACGCTACTGACGTTACCCATATTGATAGCCGTGTCCCCAATCCAAAGGAAGATTCCGTTTTGATTGTATGTAACGCGATCTACAGTACCTGAAATGAATGTTCGAGAGTTGACCGTAGCGCCTTCTGGGTCAGTGGCAGTCACTTTGAACGAATACTGTCCATTGAGTTGCTGTTCACCTTCTCCGCTCTTGCCATCCCATTCAAAGGTGTGTTGTCCAGAGTCCAGGTTTGACAGGGACTCTGTTCTGATTAATTGGCCAGCCGGATTGTATATTTCGACTTGAACGTCTGAAGCGGCGGTAAATAATTCAAAGCGGAGTGAAGTAGTATCTTCTCCACCATACTGAAATTCGTCACCTTCTGCTTCGATCTTTTTACCAATTAGATCGGCTGCTACTCCTGAGTTCACGCTTTGAGCAAGCAGGCCATTTATTTCTCCGCTCTGAATCATTGACTCATTAATATTTATGAGCTGTTCGAGTGAGGAAAACTGGGCAAGTTGCGCAGCAAATTCCTGTCCATCCATGGGATTAAGAGGGTCCTGGTTGCCTAACTGCGTAACAAGTAGTTGTAAGAAATCATCTCGGCTCAGGCTTGCCTCAGACGCTGAGGTAAAGCCAGCCAATTGTTGACCTGAGTCAACAGGTGATAAGGGATCCATATGTAATACTCCTTAGGGGTTAACTGTGGTGTTCAATTAGCCGATCCAGACGTTTTTTTCTGAAGAAGAATGCATAATGTCTGTGTTGACTTCCTGAGATTGTCTTTGGATTGGCTGGATATTGGTTTGGCCCATGGGCTTAAGTGGCTTATAAGAAGCGAACGATTCAAAGCCCGAATGTCGATGTTCATTGAAGGTGAACTTAACTTCTTGCTGGTATTGATTTTCCAGGTCCTGCAAGATGTTATTGTATTGAGATTCTGCTAGCGCCTTCACTTCAGGATCACTGAAGTTGACTGCGACAGACACGTGATCGTCTTCTTTCATCACCCGTACTGTCATGGATCCGTTGCCTTTATCTAGCTTCATTTCCAATACTTTCCATTGAGGATTTGACTTATCCAAAAGAGAGGTGCGTTCGGATAATACCTTTAGCCAATTTGTAGCCCTTGAGGCTCGAGTCGTGTACTGTGTTTTTGCAACTGCTGACTTCTGCTGGCTTGTTCGCTCCGTTCCTTTGCCCAATTGGTTGGGATTTGCTTCAGCATCGGTATGCGATGCATCCATCCGTTTGGCCGTGATCTCCGCTTTTTCAGCTATACCCGTTGGGTTAGCTTGACTCTCGTTGATCTTATCAAGAGGAATAAACTGAGGTAACGTGGATTGCTTTTGCGAAGCCTGTTTTTGGATTTTATTTATCGCAGAGTGTTGTTCTGCACGCCCTTTCTTTGCCGTTCTGCTTTTCTTAATAACCGGATTAAGCACCATTTCCTGTTTATTCGCTTTTAACAGGTGTTCTGCTCCGGGTCGAGAACCGTCTGCAATCGCTTTTGGGTTCTTTTTCTGCGGATCTGTTGAAGCCTCATGTACCGCTTCATTGTTGGACTGATTGATCGAGGCCTGCTTGTTTCGCACCTTGAGGTGAGCCATCGTGGTTTGCGCGTCATTGGCTCGGCCTTTTTGTGCTTTTACTTTTGCAAGATGAGCAGCGTTCGAAGGCTCAACGCGTATTGACGCTCCTTTAGGCAAAGGATGGCTTCCTTTGGTAGCTACTGTCTTGTTCGCCGCTGAGGGGATGTTGTTTAAGATATGTTTGACATTCTTTTTTAGGGCTTCAAAGCTCTCTTCAGCTTGTATAGCCTGTTGAGCATGCTTTGCTTTTGTCGCTTCTGCCCCAGATTCGCTGTTCGCGGGTTTCTTGGTAAGAGTAACAGCAGCTTGCTTGTCTTTAGCTGCCTTTGCTGACTGTTTCTCATCATTAGTTGCATCTGGGCGAAGGCTCTTGTCCGCAAAGAGATGCGTTTTTTTTGAGGGCTCAGATTCCTTGGATGAAGCAAATAGCTTGAACTCCTTTGCGTCTTCGTGCCCCTCTTGATCAGACGTGTTCTCCAATGAATTTGGGGAAGGTTCTTGTTCTGGTGCAGCGTTTTGCGATAAAGGGGAAAGATAGTCGCTAAAGGCTGAATAATCCTGACCATGATCAATTTCTGAAGGAGTTGGCAAAAACTCGATTGACATGGACGTATTATTTAGGGGTGAAAGTGCTCCCATATAACCGGATGTGTAAGAAATTAGAAAGGAATGCGTACTTACTCTTGCTGTGAAGGGTCTTTGTCCGGAGTGGCATCTGTTGTAAGAGAGAAGCTTGGGTCCGTTAGTCGGTTGACAAGAAGTGCGGCTTTGTCGGCTGGTAACATCTGCAATAGCCGGGCTCGATTACGCGCAGATGCTTCAATGTACATGGATTCGAGGACATCATCATCAAGTTTCTCTAATAACTCCTCCAGCTCTTTATCTTCCATCTTTGTAATGGTATTGCTCATCTGGCCAGCTTCAGCATACTTGGCAGAGAGGTCAACCCATCTCTGTTCCATGCTTTGTATCCGGAAGAGCAGCGTGTCCTTCTGTTGGCGCTCATCCTCAAGCATACCCATGAGTTGAGACAATGAATCTCTGAGCCCGCTTAGCATACTAATGGATGGGAGAGAGTCGCTGACCATCAACGAATCGGGCATGTACCCGTTAGCAAGTAATGAATCCATTGCCAATAACTTGCTCTCGGCTTCTGCCAGGCTATCTAGGCGATGCTGGACCTCATCAACCATTTCTGGTGCAATCATCGGCATGGCGAAATACGTGGCAGCAAGACCGACGATAAAAAAGACAATACTTACCAATATGGCCAAAACAGGTTTATTCATTGCTATTCGTTAATTGTTGGCGTCTGTAATTGTTTAGTGCCTGTTCTTCAATAATCTTGTTCTCTGCAGTTTGTTGTTCACGAAAGTGAGTATCCTTCTCTTTATCGTGCAATGTTTGAAGGGCTTCTTCTGCGCTTCTCCGCTTGAGAAGATCTTGCCTGGTTTTTTGCTCCTCGATCTCGAGATTTCGAAGCCTTTCCTGGGCCTTAAGAAGAGACTGCCTGGCATCATATTTATGAGCTTCCAGGCGGCGAAAGACACCTATTTCAACAGGTTGGTTGGTGTTAATTGCTGGTGTAATTTCAGCAAGGACTTCACGGGCTTCAGAAACCTCTTGTTCTTGTTTAACTCGATCTTGGATTTTTTTCGCAAGATCCTGTTTGGTTCGTTCAGTCTCGTGTTGCCTAAGCCGAAGAATACTGGCCAGTGAAAAACGAAATTTCTTTCCTTGCATGAGGTGAAAGGTTAACGTTACGGCGTTATATCCATCACTTCATTGGGTTCAAGCAAATGCCTAGCCAAATACCTCCGGATCTAGGAGGGGACGAATAGGTTCTTAAGAACTTTCTTGAGATTTGCCGAAGCATTGTCGTCAGATCGTTCAAGAACGCCCTGTTGAAGGAATGTATTAATGGGATGATATGCTTTAATTGCTTTATCTGTATCGGGATCAGTTCCTTGTTCATAAGCCCCAATACGGATCAGGTCTTCAGATGCCCGATAATTGGCCAATAACGTACGTGCGCGATCCGCAACGCCCTGGGTCTCCTTCGCGGTAATACGGGGCATCAAGCGGCTTACACTCTGAAGCACATCAATAGCAGGGTAGTGATTGGACTGGGCTAATTTTCGAGATAGGATAATATGGCCATCCAAAATGCCTCGGACCGCATCACCTACAGGATCATTCATGTCGTCACCATCAATAAGTACGGTGAATATTCCGGTGATAGTACCTTTTTTTCCTGGGCCCGCGCGTTCGAGTAATCTTGGAAGCATAGCAAATACACTCGGCGTATATCCGCGAGTGGTTGGTGGCTCTCCGATGGCCAATCCTATTTCTCTCTGTGCCATAGCAACCCGAGTTACGGAGTCCATCATAAGAAGGACATCCTTCCCTTGATCTCGGAAGAATTCAGCAATTGCCATTGTAATACTGGCTCCTTTGACCCGGTGCATAGCAGCTTGCTCACCTGTCACTGCCACCACAACAGATCGCTTTAGGCCTTCTTTTCCAAGGTTGTCTACAATAAATTCCTGAACTTCGCGGCCACGCTCACCGATTAGACCGATCACATTGACGTCAGCCTTTGCTGTTCGTGCAATCATGCCCAATAGGGTACTTTTTCCGACGCCCGAACCCGAGAAAATCCCAATACGCTGCCCTTTTCCTAGAGTCAGGAAGGAATCTATTGCCCGAATGCCAGTTAACAGCGGAGAGCTAATGAGCTGGCGCTCCATGGGAGAAGGGGGTTCTTGATGAACACGTTGTACATGATTCAATAAAATCGAACCCAGGTTATCGATGGGTAGGCCGTTTGCATCAATGACTCGGCCCAACAATGCATCGCCTACCTGTATCGTTAGCGGAATGGAGGAGCGTTCTACGAGGCAGCCGGCTTTAAGACCTACGGTCGCTTCCATAGGCATCAAAATAGAGGTATTTCCCCGTACCCCTACAACTTCAGCTTTTATACGGCGGCTTTGAGGGTGATTTCCTTCATAAATGAAACAGAGTTCTCCTACCGCAGCGTTAACTTCGCTTGCTTCTACGAGCAAGCCTATGACTGATTGTACTTTGCCGTAGGAGAGCGTTTTTTTGGGGTTTTTTTGTACCAGGTCGAGGCAATGTTGAAGATAATCCATTGATCTATACGGACTACTAAGTAGCCATTCGTCTTTTTGAAGATGGAAATGCCTTCCTGTTAGGTGTTTTCTCAGGAATCTGAGTCAGGAAGATCTGAAACACGCGGTATATCGGGTGTAGAATTATTCGCTGTAGAGGTGGCAGGTGAGAATATGGCATTCTTCACCGGTTGGTTATCTATATCTATCGGAGCAGATATGGACGCCGGGCCTGAACTGGGACTCTGTTGATTTAGCGGTGCAGGTGTGGTAGATACAGCTACGTTCGTTACCGGGGGAATATACTCTAATTCGTATCCAGGCAACGTGGAATTGATATCCGTTTCGGGTTGGCTGTGTTCAAGTAGCCCGAACTGATCCTTCAAATGATGAAGCAGTTCGTCTGATATACGCCGAATAGCTTGTTGTGGCGTCTGGATGATCCAGTTTCCTTCTTTTAATGTAGGTTGAGGATCCCAGCGCAATGCAGGAAATTTGTCTTTGATAACATCCATCATTCCCGATTCCTGCAGCCGGAGAAGATCAAGGGGATTCAGCGAAAGGGTAAGAGGCGTTTCCCTGGAAAGCTGGTCCAGAGCATCGTTAAGTATTCGCTCTGTAATATCTGAATATTGCTTCGGCAGAGGCATATCGATGATGAACTGGGTAATATCAAGCGCAATTTGCATGAGTATAGTTTCACTGCGCTTTAAATAGTTCTCCCAGGACTCTTTGATACGATCTAATCCTCTTTCGAACTCTTTTTTGCTGTTCTCTGCCTTTTTTTCGTATTGCTCTTTTGCTCGATTGTATCCTTCTTCAAATGCTGTTTTTTGGGCATTTTCAACGGCCTCATCTACTTTCTTTTGCCACTCCTCCTCAAGCTGAGCTTTAAGCTCCTCTAGTTGCTCTTGGTTAACTGACTCTTGCTCTTCGAGGGCCTCTTCCTCTATGGGGTCATGAGGAATTGAAGGCTCTTGGGGTGATGAAAAATCGAACTGACAAATCTCAATACGTTCCGATTGAATTCGAACATCAGAACCAGAAATAATATTCCTGCTTTTTTTTAGCGATTTTTTGGCTTCGTCCTCTTCTGCCAGGCGTACGTCCGATGATCGGATAACGGGTTGGGGGGACGTCGTGAACTCTTCAAGGTTAGCACGTTCGATTCTAACAGAATCGCTCTTAATAATTGATCTAGACATATCTCAACAGACCTTCAAGAGGATTAAAGTAAAACTGAATCTTGACTGCCTCTGGTCAAACTAATCTCTTCCTGTTCCTCAAGTTGCTGGGCAATGTCAATAATACGTCGTTGAGATTCTTCAACATCACTTACACGGACTGGCCCCATCAAGTCCAACTCTTCCAGAATTGCACCAGCTGCACGTTGACTGATATTGCCCAAGAGTTTGTCTTTGAGGGCGTCAGAGGCTCCTTTAAGACTTACTGCAAGGTCTCTCTGTTCAACTTCGACGAGAATGCGTTGTAAGTCACGATCTGTGAGATTGATTAGATCATCGAAGACAAACATGAGCGCTTTAACCTGAACGGCCAACTCCGGATCTCGGTCAGACAGGGCTTCCAAGATATTTTTCTCTCCATTTCTGCTGGTATTGTTTAATATTTGAGCTACGCTCTCAATACCTCCCGCTACACTCAACTCAGTACCAAACAGGGAGCCGATTTGCTGGCGAATGACTTCTTCGATATCGCTTAACAATGCAGGTGATGTTTTACCCATTGTGGCCAGGCGATAAATAATTTCATTCTGGCTGTCTATTTCCAATTGAGAAATAATCTCTGCAGACTTTCTAGGGTTTAGATTGGCTATAATAAGCGCTGCAGTTTGTGGATGTTCACTCTGCAAGAAGTTCGTTAACTGGCCTGTTTCAACCGTTTGGAGAAGATGAAAAGCCGAAACTTCCATAGCTGCTTCAACACGCATCATGATTTCTTCAGCGCGCCTTGGGCCGAGGGCTGAGGACAATGCGTCGCGGGCGTAGGTAAGGCCTCCTTGGGAAACAAAATCTTGAGCAAGACCCAGATCTTTGAATTCCATGATCACATTTTCTACGACTTCGCTTTTCATATTGCGAATTCCTGCAATTTCGACCGAAATCATCTCAACCTCAGCATCGTTCAGGCACCGGAGAATGGCACTTGCTGCATTCGAGCCTAAAGCCACCAGGAGGATGGCAGCTTTTCTAGGGCCAGTCATGTTTTCTATTTCAGCCTGGATTTCTCGATTGAGAAGCTCCTGTTGGGCAGTATCCTGGGTTGAATCTATGTTCTTTTCTGCAACGGCAGCCATATCTTTGGTTGGTTTAGGCAGCAGGTTCTTCTGCTACTTCTTCAGGGGTTTCCTCTACAGAAAGCCAGCTTCTTAACAAGTTGGCAGCTCGCTGCGGATCTGCAAGAACTTGTTCTTGTAGTTCCTCAAGCATTGCTTGCTTGGCTTTTAGTTTTGCTCTAGCCTCGGGCGATAATTTGCTGGTATAAAAATCGTCGATCAGCATAAGCCCTTCTTTCCCTTTAGCAGATACCTCGCCAGGGCCAAGGCTTTTTCGTTCTTTCGCTCTGATTTCTTCGAGAGCTTTCGCTTTGTTTGCTTCGACGGATTCTTTTGCTCGTTTCGAGGCGCTCATGATCAGCCAGGCTGCTAATCCCAGAGCAATAACCATTAATCCATATCGTACATACAACTCAATTTGGTCCGTTCTCCTCTGGGCCTGCAACTCAGCATTGAGCCGATCTTCTTGAGTGGTATCAAACTGTAACTGGCTTATAGCAAAACCGTCACCTCTGTCTGGACGCCATCCAACGGCTTCTTTCACAAGAGCCTCTATTCGTATGAGCTCATCATCAGAATGGGGGATAAAGCTAGTAGAGGCGTCTTCCAAGTTTGCTTCTACAACCTCTGCCTCTACATCAGGGGCTGGTTTGTAGTTTAAGATAACAGATACAGAGAGGTAAGAAATGTCCCCGACTGACTTCTCGATGGTTTCGATTGATCGGCTCACTTCGTAATTCTTTACGGATGAGCTGGCATTGTCGATATCTCCCTCTTCTTGTAAGCGTTCTTCTGCAATTACCGTTTGGCTCTCCGGGTCAATCGTACTGTTTTCTCGAACAGCTCTCGAGAAGTCAAGCTCAAGGTTGACTCTTAGAATGGAATTCCCTGCACCCAGCATTTGGTCGAGCAGTGTCTGGGCTTTATTGGCCAGGTAGGCTTCCTTCTCTGTTTGAAGCCGGAGTTGGTTCGTTGTTAATTGTGTTTCATTATCGCCTGCATTTGGATCGGACAACAAGGAGCCATTTGCGTCGAGGATGTTAACGTCGTTTGGTTCGAGGCCTTCAACCGCACCGGCTACGAGGGATACCATGCCTTCTATGTGAGCAAGCGAAACCCTTGAGTTTCCTTTTAAGTCAACCACGACAGAAGCAGTGGCTGGAGCCTGGGTTTCTCTAAAGGGAGAGCGCTCAGGTATTACAAGATGAACACGAGCGGCCTCAACTTGCTCAATGCCAGAAATCGTTCTGGCTAATTCGCCCTCAAGGGCTCGTTTTAAGTTGAGCTTCTGCATGAAATCAGTCATCCCGAGTGTGTTTCGGTCAAAGATTTCATACCCGGAGGATCCATCAGACACAATACCTTCGCCTGCAAATCGCAGCCTTAAATCATAGACTTGATCCTTTGGTACATAGATGGAAGAGCCGCCATCTTTTAGCTCATAATTAATGTTTTCTGTTTGAAGAATCTGTACTACATCGTTGGCAGCTGTTTCGGGCAGATTGCCAAAGAGAAGACCGTATTCCGTTTTTTGCGCCCAGTAGGTAATTAGAATCAAACTCAAGATTGAACCGAGCACTACGAGCCCAATACCTATGCGCTGCTTAGTAGGAAGGCGATCATAAAATGATTTTATATTTTGAAAAAAGTTCTCCATCCCAATAATCGACTAGAGGTCCCGCGATGAGAGTTCAAAGCGAATTCAAGTATTCCAGATGTGCGAGGAATTGAATAAAAAAATAGATTAAGGGTACTGCCGAATCGAAGGGCAATACGTAGAATCGACTAGAAATTCTTTTGACAGCAATAACTAATTACATTTGCATTCTGATTAGTTCATGATAGGTATCCATCATTTTGTTGCGCACTTCAGTAAGCAAATGAAAAGAGAGTTTTGCCTGGTTAAGTTTTATCATTACTTCGTGCAAATTCTCTTGCTCGCCAGCAATAAATGCTTCAACTTCTTTTCCCGCTTCGGTTTGGGCCATATCAACTTGATCTAAC
>JAHQVL010000065.1 GCA_019634345.1 Rhodothermaceae bacterium | reverse complement strand
GATGGCCGTACCCTTAATGGTACCTACCATGCCGGCTCCTTCGATCAAGGAGATTTTGTAGGCCGCCGAGTAGGACCAACGACTCTTTAAAACTAACGATTCCAGGTTTCAGGTTTCAGGTTCCAGGTTCCAAGTTTAAGGTACCCTTGCGCAACAAGAAACCTGGAACCTGAAACCAAAAAGGAGAATCCAAACGGATTCTCCTTTTTGCATTTAACTCTACGAAGCAGTAGCTGTTATTTGGTCCGAACAACCAACTCCAGCCGTCTATTTCTCTGCCGGTTGGACTCTGTCGTATTATTCGCTAGCGGCTGGGTTGCACCCAGGCCTGAATAGTCGAGTTGGTCGCTACCGATGGATTGTTCTTCAAACTTCTTAACAAGGCAACGGGCTCGAACAGCCGACAGGGTGATGTTCTCTCCATTCATGAACTCACGAGCCGAATTCTCATCCTCGGTACCATCAATGTGACCCACAAACTCAAAGACAACGTTCGGATACGCCTTGAGCAGTTTCACGAGGTTGTCTACTTGATCGTAGGCACTCTTGTTAAGTTTAGCTGAGTGCGAGGGGAAGGCTACTTTGTCCATCACAAACGAAGCGGGCAATGTGCGATCAGAGCCACTTAGTACGTTCGCTATTTGTGCCTCAACCGAATTGGGCGCGAACCCAAGAGCAAGTGCATCTGGACCAAGGAGAGTCCGTGTCGTACTTGCATCGTCAGCCTCGTCCTCAGTAGCATCTCCAGAAGATCCTGAACCTGCCATATTAACCCCGCCTGTTGCGTCGTCAGACAATGTGTTGTCTGCTTCGGCCATCTCTTGTTGTGCTTCATCGCCGCTATCTGCAAGTCCTGATTGCGGTAAGTCTGTGCAACCTATACATCCTCTCAGTAAAAAGAGGAGGAGTAAAAGAAGGAGCAGTCCAACTAACCACATGGGGATTCTTAGCCAGCCGCCTCCGCCATCATCATCCGCGGTCGCGAATGCTGCCTCTTCCTCTTCATCACGCCTGGTTGGTTCTGGTTCAGGAGCCGTTCCTGTTGAGCCGTCGCCGCCAGCCGTAGTGCCAGCCGTAGTGCCAGCCGTAGTGCCAGCCGTAGTGCCAGCCAGTAGGACCGTATCCTCCTCGAAACTGGCGTCTTTTGAAGCGTCATCATGTTCAGCGCTATCACCCTCTTCTTCAGCCTCTTCCGAACGCCCAGCACCGGAAGCGCCAAGTGTTGCTCCCGCCCCGAGTGCGGCCCCTGCCGCAAGGGCGCCTGAGTCAGACTCTTCCTCTTTAGTGTCATCCTCATTCGCACCAGCCGCATCACCAGCTGTACCACCAGCAAGGCCTGCAAGGGTAAAGGTTTCTGTGCTGCTGGTACTGGTTGAATCGAAAGAGACGTTGTACGAAGTCGCATACTGGCGAATCCAGGTAAGCAAGAACGCGATCATCTCATCGCGAGATGCAGCAGAAGAAAAAGAGCGGCTTCGAGCGATCTCCTGGCGATTGCCTGCCAGGATTGCAAAATGATACGTTCCGTTCTCTTCTTGAGGGACAAAAGAGGCTGGGTTGACGCTGTTCTTTATAACTGAACGAATCCCATTATCTCGCCCTCTACCTGATGTATAGCCCTGGCTGTATAATACAGGGTTGCCATCGGAGTCATTGAGATGGAAGTAATGACGCCTGGTTGAAGGGTTTTTAAAGCTAACAAAACCCGGTGTACTTTCCGGAGAGGGGACATCCAATAGGTAATCGTCAACTCCTGAAGTAGTTCTCCGCTTTTTCTTCTTGGCATATTGCTCCGCATAGGAAGGAGCCGTTTGATTCACAAATGAAAGCCCGTCGACAGCTTCACTGCGAGAAGCAAACGATCGGCTACGGGCAATTTCCTGGCCATTGCGTGCCTTTAATATGAAGTAAAATCGACCGCCCTCTTCTTTCACTTCAAATCGATTCTCACGAGCCGCGCTTTGGATTACTGAAGCCAGCCGTTTGTCTCGCGGGCCAGCCGTTGAAAAACCTCTACTATATAATAGGGCGTTGCCATCGGCATCATTAAAGTGGAAATAATGCTGCTGGTTTTGGTCAGACTGAAATAACTCAAAGCCCGTAGCCCCAGAGGTAGATTGCTTTGCAAAGTTGTACAACGCTGCGAGCTCTTCATCACTAAGGGTTCGAAGCGCATTGGCTGATGATCGTGCCCGTGCAGAAGTCGTCGTCAGAGTGACCTGAAACTCGCTTGTGTTTCTCGATTCTTGAACGACATCATTAATCAGGGCTTGTGATGTTTGCCCAGCAGGAAGGCGTTGGTTGCGAGCCAGGATAGTGCCATCTGTAGACACCAGTGTCAGGCCGCCGTCGCCGCGGGTTACATAGCGATTGGGGTCGCCAAGTACTTGAACGGCTGCTTCTATACTGCTGGTACAGGCTTCACGGGTTGCAAATGAATCACTAACGAACAGGCTGGTACCCGCGTCATTAATGATCTCATATGAATATGAATTATCCGAGGGATTCTGTGTTATTTCAAAACGCATGATAAAAGAGGGATGTTATCGGATGGGATAACAGGGGATTTATGGACGAAGTGGGTCTCTTCATGGAAGCTACAAAGTTATGAAATTTATACTTAATGGCAAATAAACGGGAGAATCTTGAAGACAAATAGGAGGGATGTTTGGAGGGGACTGTGAGGCATGGAGCCAGCACATTCTTAAAACTAACCTAATGGGAATGGATGATGGATTAACGATCTTTTTAGTCTGTAGTGTGTGTAAGCATGCCTTCGTGAATGTCTTCTTTCCTTTATCCTCTCGTGAAAAACATGATTGTTTCTGATAATAACTCTGCAGATATAACAGGGTCTGACCTTAAATCCAAGACAGCAATCATCTTTGATATGGATGGGGTCATCATTGATTCTGAGCCTTTGCACGAACGAGCCAGTCAGCGTGTGTTTGCTGCATATGGGATCGAATTGGATGAGTCTGTATTTGAGCCGTTCAAAGGAAAGACGGATCGTGATATCGTGACCTTTCTCAAGGCTGAACATAATATAGAAGATGCAAGCGTTGATGAGCTCCTTCAGCAAAAACGAGACAACTATGCGGCCTTCATCGATGAACTGCATCCTGTTCCAGGGTCAATCGCATTCATTCAACACGTATCTGAAGGGTTTAGGCTTGCTCTGACAACCTCTGCTTCGCGTAGAAATCAAGAATTGGCGTTTCAGAAATTTAATCTCTACTCCTTCTTTGAGACGGTTATAACGTCGAATGACATTTCAAATCCCAAACCCCATCCAGAACCCTATCAAGTCACCGTTGAGCGATTAGGGTTGGTGCCTGAACAGTGTATGGTTATCGAGGACTCAACGAACGGTGTTCGATCTGCGGCAGCTGCGGGATGCACGGTCATCGGAATAACCACGTCCTTCGATGATCCTGCCCTTCGCGAAGCCGGCGCTCACGTCGTGATCGACACGTACGACCAGCTAAAAGGGTATCTATCCTAAATTTCGTGTATCTTCTCGAAATAGGAAAACTTAACCCTCAAACCCACTCCATCATGCATTCCCGACGCTCTTTTCTTGAAAAAGCAGCTCTGGCATCTGGTGCCGCTATTGTTGCTCCTTCCGTTAAACCGGAATCCCCTATCCCGCCTCCTAAACCACGTACTAAGATCGGGGTGTCCACCTACTCGTTTTGGAGATTTAATGGGGACCGGTCTGAAACACCCATCGAAATGTGTATCGATCAGGCTGCAGAAATGGGATTCGATGGCGTGGAAATTTTGCATGTGCAAATGGCCTCCGAAGAAAATAGCTATCTTCAAAATCTCAAGCGCAGGGCGTTTTCACAAGGCTTAGATCTCTGTGGGTTTTCAACGCATCAAGGATTTCTTCGCCCTGATAAACGATACCGGCAGGATAACATCAATAAAACGATTCACCAGATTGAACTGGCGTACAAGATGGGGATCCCAACAATGCGTATTAATACGGGCCGTTGGGGGACTTCAGCATCATTCGATGCCCTGATGGCGAATAAGGGCATTGAACCTGCAATTGAAGGGTATACGGATGAAGATGGATACGTTTGGGTGATCGATGCCATTGAAAAATGTATCCCTCAAGCAGAGCAATGTGGTGTTATACTGGGTCTGGAAAACCACTGGGGATTAGGACGAACAGCAGAAGGCGTGAAACGAATCGTAGAGGCAATCGACTCGCCCTGGCTTCAAGTGACATTGGACACAGGGAATTTTCTGGAGGACCCGTATGATCGATTGAATATGCTAGCCGACCGGACTATTTTGATGCAGGCAAAAACCTATTACGGCGGCGGGAAATGGTATTCATTGGATCTCGATTACCCGCGTATCGCTAAAATAATGCAGGATCATAATTACAAAGGCTACGTGTCGCTTGAATTCGAGGGGAAGGAAGACTGGAAAACAGCGGTACCAAAAAGCCTGGCCTTGCTGAGAGAATCCTTTGGGTAATATGCCCTATTTCTAATCAAAACTTCAGATTACGCAGTTATGAAAATCCGCTTACCTATACTTTTTGCGATGTTAGTTCTGGTTTTTGGTTGTGAGCAGGACGCTTCAGGTCCTGAGGCTGCCGAAGCAGAAGCAACTGAATCAGCAGCGCCAGCCGTTTTATTATCTCAATCCTGGATGGTAGAAGAAGGGTTGGATCGTCCTGAATCTGCCATGTTTGATGCCGATCGAGAGGTCATTTATGTATCCAACCTGGTCGGAGCGGGTGACGGTATGGATGGGGTGGGGTATATCTCAAAAATCGGACTGGACGGCAGCATGATCGAACAGGAGTGGGTGAGTGGACTAAATGCACCCAAAGGGCTAACCTTGAATAACGGGATGCTCTACAGCTCAGACATCAATGCCCTCGTTGAAATCGATCCCGGATCGGGAGAAATTATCAATCGATACGAGGTTGAAGGCGATGTTTATCTTAATGATGTAGCTGCCCATTCCGATGGAAGTGTGTTTGTTACCGATTCTCGATACAGCAAGGTATACCAATTGAAAGAGGGGATACTTTCTGTCTGGTTAGAAGGCCATGATCGGGTGCAAATGCCTAATGGAGCCCATGTAGTAGGCGATGAACTATGGGTCGTAGCTGGAGATGCTACTGCGGATAATCCGGGCACGGCGCGTTATCTAAAGGCCATCTCTATGACAGATAAAAGCGTGCGAGCGGTGAAAGGGACAGAGCCTGAAGGAGCTCTGGATGCCGTTGAGCCTGATGAAAAAGGAGGAATCTTTGTTACCGACTGGGGATCAGGGCGCCTCATGTACTTCAATCAAGAACAAGGGTTAACCTTGCTAGAACAACTTGGCCAAGGTGCAGCAGACGTAGATTATATCGCGGAATCTGGCATGTTATACGTTCCCGTAATGCAAGAAGGCCAATTGATAGCCTACAAGGTGGAGTAACAAAAGGGTTTTACGGGTCCGGTGCTATATGAAGCACATAAAATACTCCTGAAGTACCTTTATCCTGGGGGTATCTTTTTCTAATATGCCTGAGTAATGAACGAATCTCACTTTTTCTTACTTCAACCCATGCAAATTCGATCTTCTATCATACAAAACGTTATTTGTTACTGCCTTCTGATGATTTGTGCGACAGCACCCCTGTTTGCGCAAGAGGGTCCCCAGTTAAAAAAGCGTATCGCTGTCCTTACTTTTGAGGACAAAACAAGCCAGCCGTATTCGTATGGATTCATGGGTAAAGATGCAGGGGACGGGTTTTCTGAAATGCTGACTACCGCGTTGGTTAAAACAGGGAACTATATCGTGATCGAACGAAGCCAATTGGCTCAACTGCTGCAAGAGCAAAACTTAGGCGCAGTAGGTGTTGTTACGCCGGAATCTGCAGCACAGGCTGGAAAAGTGATTGGCGCAGAACTGGTCGTGTTTGGCGCGGTTACGGAGTTTGGCTACTCTCAACAGTCTACCGGTGGAAATACGCGTCGGTTAGGAGTGGGGGTGGACAATTCCAAAGCCACCGTCGCAGTGGATGTCCGCATTGTTGATCCAGAGACCAGCGAGATTATCGCTGCTGAGGATATTCGTAAGAAAAAGAGCAAAAAGGGCCTCAACGTCCGCCTGAAGGATATACAGGTAGGCAGTAAAAATGAATTCGATGAATCGATTGTAGGAAAAGCAACACGAGATGCTATAGAGGGTGTTGTTGCGTTGCTGGATAACAATTCACATCATGTGAAGTGGCAGGCAAAGGTCGTCACAATGAATGGAGGAGATGTATTTATCAATGCCGGTTCAAAAGTAGGGATAGAGGTGGGCCATCAATTTGCCATCTATCGTGCTGGTGAAGAACTAATAGATCCGGACACAGGCCTTAACCTCGGTTCTGTAGAGTCGAAAATTGGCCTTGTTGAGGTGATTGACAACGAGGTAGGCGAAGGAAAAGCGGCCCGATGCAGGGTTGTCGAAGGAAGCGGATTTCAACGGGATGACCTGGTTCGGCTCGATTAAGACAGGGCTTTTCCAGTCAGATAGGTTGAGGTAGAAGAATCCTCCGTGAAAGCGTGTAGCTTATGGATGCAAAAGAAATGATTATTTGAGTGTTTTTTACGGTACTATGAGTGTGTTGAGTTGCTTATATTTGTTTTCCTAACTCAATACGCTAACCGATGAAATCGTTCTCTGTCGCATCTGTAACCCTCCTGGTGCTCTGGATGTTTAGCATTTCAGGGCCTCTCCACGCTCAGGATAAACTCTTAGGATCCATCGATTTTCCTAATTCTGGGAGTAAAAAAGCACAGCCCTTATTTATACAGGGTGTACTCTACCTGCATAATTTTGAGTACGATGATGCAGCAAGGGCGTTTAAAAAAGCACAAGTAGCAGATCCTGATTTTGCTCTTGCCTACTGGGGAGAAGCAAAAACCCACAATCATCCAATCTGGATGCAGCAAGACCGCGATGCGGCCATGGCGATTCTGAATCGCCTCGGGCCCACCGTTGAAGTCCGATTGGCCAAAGCGCCAACTGAGCGAGAAAAAGAGTATCTCCTGACGCTCGAAACGCTCTATGGGAATACGGAAGCGTCCAAAGGGAAGTCTAAAGAAGAGCGCGATGATTTATACCGTGAAGCCATGCGACGCTTGTACGAAAAATACCCCGGTGACGATGAAGCCGCTACCTTTTACGCGCTCTCTATACTGGGCACGGCCCATGAAGGCCGGGATTTTACGACGTATATGCAATCCGCTTCGGTTCTAGAGAAGGTTTGGGACAAGAACAAAAAACACCCGGGTGCTGCCCATTATTTGATCCATTCGTATGACGACCCGATTCACGCACCGCTTGGGTTGCCCATGGCAAAGGTCTACGCCGAAATTGCGCCGGCTGCTTCGCACGCGCAACACATGACGTCGCACATTTTTGTTGCAATGGGTATGTGGGATGACGTAGTGCGAGCCAATGAAGTAGCCCGGGATGTGCAGAATACCCGTTTTGTTGAATTGGGTAGGAGGGAGGTGGTATGCGGCCACTACACCTATTGGCTTGAGTATGGATATTTACAACAGGGCCGATTTGAGGAAGCCGCAAATGTACTGGATACGTGTTTCGATCGAATCAACGATAATCCGTCCAACTCGGAACGATGGCACTTCAGTAAAATGCGTGCCCGGTATGTCCTGGATACGCAAGCCTGGGATGCGGTAAATAAGTGGAAAGCGCCAGAAGAAGCGGCCATGGACGATTACGAAGCCTATGTGTTTACGGATGCATTTGCTGCTATTCATACCGGGGATCTGGACCATGCAAAGATGAAGATCCAGCGTTTGCATGAGTTTGAAAAAAAAGAGGACGAGTTGACGATTCTAGATCTCGAACTTCAGGCACTCGTAGCGCTTCATGAAGGCAACGAAGAGAACGCCCTGGCTGCCATCAGTAAGGCCACTGAGATCGAAGGCAACATGCCCTATGAATTTGGGCCGCCCCATATTGTGAAGCCTTCGCAAGAGTTGCTGGGTGATATGTTTATGACCTTGATGAAGTACGACGCCGCAGCAGACGCCTACAAGGAGCAACTGAAACAAACGCCAAAACGAACATCCTCTTTACTGGGATACGCGCGTGCCTGCCAGGAAGCCGGTCGAATGGACGATGCCAAAGAAGCCTACGAACAACTCGCCGAAATCTGGCACCTCGCCGACTCCGGCATCCCCGGCTACAAAGACGCGATTATGTCGCAATAACAAGCAATCACTGATGGATCAGTGATTGCGTTTCGTGTTTCGTGTTTCTAGTTTCGTGTTGGTTACCGGGTTTATAACTCGAAACAACCCGGAACGCGAAACCCGAAACACGAAACTGAGCCTTCATGCGATCTACTCCCTTCCTTCTAGCGGCCCTCATCCTCACCGCCTGCACCTCCGAACCCCCGATCTTAGTCGGTGCTGGAGAGAATTGGGATGCGTACCTTGGGCACCCTTCAAGCAACCAGTACTCGTTCCTGGATCAGATCACAAAGGAGAACGTCGGCCAGCTTGAGGTGGCCTGGGTGTATGAAACAGGGGACAGCAGCCAGTACCAGTCGAATAACCTCATCATTGACGGCATTCTTTATACAGCTACGCCTACCAGGAAGCTCACGGCGCTTAACGCCGCGACAGGAGAGGCCCTCTGGACGTTTGATCCCAATGATGTAAATGAAGGGCAAGACCGTGGGGCTCAAAGAGGGTTGATGTACTGGGAAGAGGGCGACGATCGGCGGATTTACATGCCCTATAGGCCTTATCTATTTGCTATTAATGCTGAATCTGGGGATCTCGTTACTTCATTTGGGACAGATGGATACATTCACCTCGGGGAGCAAATGGATTTGGGGGAGCCGGCTAACGTTGGTTTAAATACACCCGGTTATGTTTATGATGACATGATTATCATCGGTGCCATTGTAAGTGAAGACGTGCCCGGTGCTGTACGAGCTTTCGACGTCAGAACCGGTGAACGAAAATGGATCTTTCATACCCTGCCGCGTCCAGGGCAACCCGGTTCAGAAACCTGGCCGGAAGGATACTTAGAGAAGACAGGAGGGGCCTCTGACTGGTCTGGACTTGCCATAGACACAACTCGCGGCATTGTCTATTCTTCCACAGAAACCGCCGGCCCTGATTTCTACGGAGGAGATCGATACGGCGAAAACCTGTACGCAAATTCGCTAATTGCACTCGATGCCCACACCGGTGAACGGCTATGGCACCACCAGTTCGTCCATCATGATTTGTGGGACATGGACAACCCCACCCCACCGACCTTATTGACCGTTACCCATGAAGGCAAAAAGGTGGACGTGGTCGCACAGGGGACAAAAATGGGATTCCTGTATGTATTCGACCGCGAAACGGGCGAGCCTCTGTGGCCCATTGAAGAAATCCCTCAGGCTGCTTCTAAGTTACCGGATATGAAGAGCTGGCCCACCCAGCCAGCTCCAACAAAACCACCTCGCCTCATGCGAGATCGCTACACCGAAGCCGATGTATCCACCATCTCCCCCGAGGCCGAGCAAATGACCACTGAGGCCCTGGCTCGAATGGGCACCTATGGATCCTTCCCACCACCGAGCCTCGACCAAACGATCATCTTTCCTGGATACGACGGCGGCTTTGAATGGGGGGGCAATGCAGCAGACCCCGATGGCATTCTGTATGTCAATGTCAACGAAATACCCTGGTTCTACCAGTTGGTCCCTACGGCAAGCGAAGACGGTGAGCGCCTCTCAATTGGAGAGCGATACTATCGAGTACGATGCGCCTCCTGCCATGGTTTAGACCTCGCCGGCAATCTCGCCAGCGGCTTCCCACCTCTGGCTGGTATAGCCGAGCGCCAAACCAAAGACTACGTCATGCAAGTCGTAACCCAAGGCGGCGGCCGCATGCCCGCCTTCGATCACTTGTCTCTCGAAAACCGAGAAGCCATCATCAACTACCTCTTCGGAGACGAACAACCCGAAACCCAAAACCCGAAACCCGAAACCGACCTCCCCCCCTACATCTTCCGCGGCTTCCATCGCTGGTTCGACGACGAAGGCTACCCCGCCATCAAACCCCCATGGGGCACCTTAAACGCTGTTGATCTAAACACCGGCGAGATCAAGTGGAAAGTCCCCCTCGGCGAATACAAAGAACTCACCGAACGCGGCATACCACCCACGGGCACCGAAAACTACGGCGGCCCCATCGTCACCGCAAGCGGCCTCATCTTCATCGGCGCCACGGCCGACGAAACCTTCCGCGCCTTCGACAAAGAAACTGGCGAAATCCTCTGGGAGCACGACCTCCCCTTCGGCGGCAACGCCACCCCAAGCACCTACATGGTTGACGGGAAGCAATACGTGGTGATCTCGGCAGGAGGGGCTAAGTCTCAGCGGCCAAAGGGCGGGTCGCTGGTGGCGTTTTCGCTCCCCTAAGGGTGCAAGGTGCAAAGTGCAAGGTGCAAAGTGCAGGGTGCAGGGTGCAGGGTGCAGGGTGTTTCCTTGCATTGCCTTAAGCGTGTTTTGGTCACAAAACTTGTCATTTCGAGCTTGTCGAGAAATCTATGGTTTAATTAATCGATGCCGCTTTAGCAATACATAGATTCCTCGACAGGCTCGGAATGACAGAAAAAAAGCATCACCTTTTGTACAGCCAGTGAGCCAGGAAGCTAGCCACAACCATCTCCATCAAACTAAGCGGCAGGGCGATGCCCAACGCCTTCGGCGAAGCCAGGTTCATATTCCACATTCCAATCCAGAAGAGCACAAAAAAGAACAGCCAGGATAGGATGCCAGTAGTGGCGACGGATCGGATCGAGGATCCAAAGTGCCGGGTGTATAGCCAATACATCAAAACTACCATACCGGTCAGCAAGGTGTCCCAAACACCCCATATGACGAAAATTGGAAGGCTTATAGGAGCTACATTTTCCAATGGAGCCAAAAAGGATTGCATCTCGGGGATGATGAATAGGAAATACCGAAAGGTTTCGGAGGCATGTACCCAAAGACTTACGATCAAGGTGACCAGGATATACGTTCGAGTATTGAAGGGTGTCGCTGTGAGTGAGTTCATTTTGTAGTGATTGCTATAAAATAGTGTAAAAAAATAGCGCTTACTTTAGGTTCTTGATGGCATGATCAATGGCAGTGATCAAAGAAGCACGATCGTACTTTATCTTTGAAAGCAGCATCAGTCCTTGGAAATCAATCAGGAGAGTGGCGGCCATTTTGGATGCTGATTGTTGGTCGCTGGTAACCTGTAGCAATGCTGCTTCAAAAGCATCTCGAATCCGATCCAATCCATTCTTAATCTTATCGGCAACCTCGCTCTTTGACGTCCCAAATTCTGCAGCAGAATTGGTAAGTAAGCAGCCCAGCCCGGGTGCACTTTTATCAGGATCTCCCATACCTGAAATAAGAAACTCGCGGATACCTGTAAGAGGATCTGGGGCCTCCAGTAAGTAGGTTTGGATCCGTGATTCTACAACAACCTGGATGTAATGCCCAATCGATTCTAGAAAAAGCTTCTCTTTGCTTCCAAACGTCGCATAGATGCTCGGTGCCTTGACTTTGAGCGCTCGCTCGATGTCTACTAAAGACGTATCAGCAAACCCTTTCTGCCAGAACAAATGCATAGCCTGCTCCAACTGTACCGATCGATCAAACTTCTTTTTCCTAGGCATGAGATTGTTTTGTAGTGATTACTATATAATAAGATAT
>JAHQVL010000064.1 GCA_019634345.1 Rhodothermaceae bacterium | reverse complement strand
CGGCAACTATCAGGTCCGCATCTTCTACTACGCGCCAGGCGGAGGCGCCAGTGACCTCCTGCTCGACTGGAATGCAGTTGCTGAAGATCTCAACTACACTTCTGAGGAAGGAACGCTCATTACCGAACCGTTTGAAACAGAGGCCGGGAATCACACATTAACCATCGACACCGAACGAGGCGGATTCAACGTCGACTATCTCCAGTTGATTAAGGCGAGTGACAGCACCTCCACGTCAAATGAACAAAGCCTGTATGAGGAAGGCTTTTCTTTGGCTCAAAACTACCCAAATCCGTTTAGCTCGTCCACTACACTATCCTATACGATAGGTTCACCCTCTCACGTTCGCCTTACCGTCTTCGATGTGTTAGGCAGGGAAATCCAGGTGTTAGCGAATTCCAATCAACCGACAGGCACCTATCGTTTACCATGGGATGGACGCGACGCGAACGGCAAACAAATAGCAAGTGGCATTTATTTCTTCCAGCTAGAAACGAAAGCAGGCATAGAAACGCGCCGGATGATCTTCATGCCTTAGCGACCAACCCATAGCCACCAACTAGGGGACGACATTATCCGTCCCTTTAAGTTGATTTACCGCCCGGTTTACAACACGGACTACATACCTGCTTGAATCGCCAAGGGCAACTTCCAATGCATCAAGAGACGGCCTGGCCTGTTCATCCAGTTCATCCAATACTTGTGCAGCAAGCAACCTGACCCACTCATCTTCATGACCAAGATCACCTTCCAGCACGGTTAGAGCGCGCTGAGCAACTCCATTCAGCATCAAAGCACGCGCTGCTGCGATACGAACGGCCGGCACTGCATCCTCTAAGGCAGCCTCAATTGCATCCACCTCCCCTACCTCCGAGTTCTTATTCCCCAGTCCAATTGCTGCCCAGTATCGGACAGCCTCGTTCTCATGAGCCAGCGAAGCTACTAAAGCCTCAACAGACTTATCCCCTACTACCGTTTCACGGATTTCACTTATGTTCACCCCTTCGCGCCTCATTATATCATAAATGGATGCCTCATAGTCGCTTTCCCATTTCCGGAGTATGGTTTCCGGTATAAGCCCCGTATCCATAATACGATCTGACCAATCAGCGTGGACGCGCCGCATGTTGGCAAGGATCTCAACGTGATTCCCATCACTGGCTAAATTAGTCAGTTCAAGCGGATCATTGTCCAGATCATAAAGCGCTTCGACGGGTTTCGTTGAAGCAACCATATGCTGGCCAGCTTCTGGGAGAGCCTCCTCATTATGTGATGCCCTGATAGCTTGCATAATCGCGCCTTTCTCTGGGGTATTCATGTACTGCGTGTAGGGCTTATAGGGCTCGTAATAGCGGATGTATTTAAACCGATCACTGCGAACTACACGCTGCATATCATATCGTTCATCCATCCGGTCACGTCCTGCATAAATGTACTCTCGTTGGGCTTCTAATTCTCCACCCAGAAAAGGACGTCCCTGGAAGTGCTCGGGTACTGGGATGCCAGCAAGATGAAGAGCAGTCGCTGAAAAGTCAATAAAACTGATAAGTTCATCACTGTACGAGCCGGGCTCATAGGGCAGGTAGTTTTTATACTTTTCTGGTACGCGAACAATAAGGGGTACCCGGAGGCCGCTATCGTAGGACCATCGCTTATGCCGAGGCAGGCCAGCACCATGATCGGAATAGAACATAACAATGGTTGATTTAGCTAATCCATCTTCTTCGAGTTGCGTCAATAACTCGCCAACCTGCCTGTCCATGGCACTAATAATATTGTAATACCGCATCCACAATGTTCGGACGTCTTCTGTATCCGGATAGTAGGGAGGCAACGGTACCTCCCCTGCTTTTTTGAGCAGATGCTCTGGAAATTCTGCGATAGCATCCAGATACCGATCTTCTCTATTTACGCGGCTTTCGTGCGTGGTCGTAAAATTGAATATCGAAAAGAAGGGCTGCTCTGGCGACGAGCGGTTGCGCCAGTGCGCATTATTGCTTGATTCATCCCAAACTGCACGGGGATCCAGATCGAGATTGTAGTCTGTTTTTGAGTTGTTCGTGACGTAATAGCCGGCTTCTTTGAGGTACGCAGGATAAAGGTGTGCGCCCTCTGGCAACCGCCCTTGACACCGCATATGCTGCGTACCGATCGAAGGAGAATACATGCCCGTGATAATCGACGACCGTGCGACAGCACAAACAGGCGCAGTTGCGAATGCATTGGTGTAGGTCACCCCGGAGGCTGCAAGTACATCGAGGTTAGGCGTATAGGCAAACTCATCTCCGTAAACGCCCAGATTTGGACTAATATCTTCCGTTGTAATCCAGAGGATATTTGGTGGCGGTACATCTACATCCGGATTTTGACATGAAAAATTTAGCAACCCGGCTACGAGGATAAAAGTAAACTCAAAGAATGGGATGCTGGAAAAGAAAGGTCCTCGCATATAATTCACAGCTCGTTTCAATACGGTATGTACAGCAGTGTGGCACTTGGTATAACAATTTACACCTTCTCTCGATAATACAAATTTTTCCAGAGAGCCTAAATACTACCTACACATTACGAGTGTCAGACACAGTATGATTTATGAACGAGGATCGGGACCATAATCATTGGACCCTACGGATCCTCTACCGAAGAGCACATACAAGCTAAATAGTATGTTTACAAGAGGTATAAGATTTATCCAGTAAAACCAGGCACTCAGATTCAAATCATGCAATCGTTTCACAAAAATAAAAGAATGCACGATGGTTAACCCTAGAGAAAATATGAAGCCAAATAAGGATGACTCCCATGAATCCTCCAGCAATAAATCACCGGTCATGAGTGCAATAATCACAAAAAAAACAAGAAAGCCTATAAAGACGCCAAATGATTGCAAGAAGTAAGTAGTACGCCGAACCCTCCCTCTGAATGAAAAAAAAGTTGGCAGCGCCTCGTAATTTTCGCCTTTAAATCCTTTACTCCCCCCATCAAACAATGCCGAATTACCCAATGCGTTAGTACTGGATGTACCCCAGGGAGCTGCCTGTTGAGCAGTCTTTTTGTACATGCCTGTGCTATGATGGACTGTGGAGTCCGAGGTTGATCCTTGAGCGGAAGATGCGTGAGCTCCTGGAGCATCAAAAAGCCCCTTCAATTTACTAGCCGGAACCCAGCTGCCCATTCCTTGCTTCCAGACCAGGTAATTGCGCCCAATCTGGTTAGTGATTGCAAGCTTTTTGAGTTCATTGGCCGTAACAGGCCCTTGAGGATCTTCGTTTTGTGCGTTTTTCCAATACCAGGTAGACATAGAGGAGAGCGGTGAGTAAGAATCCTCGAAGTATTCGTTTCGCCGGATAAGGCTGACGAATAAAACTTAGCTTGCTGCTTGCCCCATCATCTCCCAACCCTGTAAATACACGATTCTGTAGCACGATCAATAAAACCTTCTTTTCTTTGTCGGATAATCTTCATGACTTACGCCACTCTATGAGGAAGATCGAGGAGACGTGCCTGTACGTTTTATTCAACGTGCAATTAACGCTTAGGAATTAACAACATCATATATAATCGATAGCTGTCGTTGACCGGGTTCTTGTTGCATTTCGTCCCCGGAGCCTAACCGTGCATGCCTGTACAGGGCATACCACATATCCACATTCTTGTCCAATTGGACGCTATAATTAACTCTATTATCCGATGGAAAAATCTATTATCCTACACGAACGTAGTGACGTCATGAGCGGCCCTATAGTACGTGAGGGGTTCGCCCGCTATAGTGTTATTTTTACTGACGGTGAGAAGCCCCCGAAAACCTTTGATGCCTCACTCATGGTTGGTGCAACACTGCGCAGCCTCACAGAGCAAGACAATGGTGAACAACGCGCGTTTACAATTCTTGGAGGGTACTGGCTTCAGAAAGGGAGCCAAAAGCTCAAAACCACACACGTTTTTGGCATTGCCGCAAGTCCAAACGATGGATTCGAGATCAAAGAGGGCAGTAAGAATATCTTAGGCAGTGAGTGGAAGTTGGCCTATGCCGGCGGTGACAAAGCGGAATATGTTAACGAAAATACAATGGGTGGAAGCGGCTGGACCTTCATTGTCGAAGAAGTCCATCGAAGCCGTGACAACTATCCACCGAGTGGAGGAGAGATTGAATTAACGTTTGAACTGCCTGACTCACACAACGACGAAGTCGAAGAGACCAGGGCCCAGTTCACAACGTTGATGCTCAGTAATCCGAACTACTTTGGCACATTCCCCGAGTTGGATCTCCCCATCATTGTAGAGCAAACGGGCAATACAACCTATGAAGAAGCCGTTTGCCTTGGACTTCAGCCAGATGATGATGTCCTTGAAGCCGTTGTAGAAATTAAACGGCCATTCGGATACGGCAGCAGTCCATGTGGGGATGGTTCTATTGAATATGTCCGCTTCTATGTTGAACGTAGCCCAGGTGTGTGGGAAGATATCGGTGTATCTTCATTCCGTGCCTACAACATGCCGAACAGTGCCCACCCATTGTGTTACACGGTGACCATCGACTTTGATGATCCTCGAAAGTATTGCACAGTAGAAAATTTACTCAACGTACGCGCCATTCTTTCGTGGAATCTCGAACCACCTGCTGGCAATCCTTCGTGGACTCCACCCTGGGGGAACGCCATAGATGCCACTGTACAGATTGATCCATTCAAGCTTGAGTTCATTCCAGTAGGTGACCTGGTTGCGGATCAAATCCTTCAGATAAACTCACCTATCCTTAGTGAGATTGATCTTGAAAAATCGCTCCCAACTAAGCCAAAGGAAGAGCTTTCTTATGCAGCACTGAAGGAGTTGTATGTGGATGCAAAAGTACCGAAGCATCGATTCGGCTTTAAGGCTGTTCAGGCGCTAACGGCACAACCTGTCACCAGTACATTCCTTCTTCAATCTGCTCAAGGCACGTTTTCAGACGATTTTTCGGTGATACCGAGTATTGATCTGTCAGATATATTTGATGACCTGGTAGCAACGCAGGGAAACACCAACTACGAAGAACTGCTTTGCGCCGGGTATAATCCTTCGACCAAAGAAGTTGGTGCAGTACTCAGTATCAAGCGAAGTAGTGGATTCTCAGGTGGATTATGTACAAAGGGATCTACAGAATACGTCGGCTTCTGGGTACATAACGGATTTACCTGGATTCCATTGGGTGTGACAAATGTACAGGTATACGACCTGAAGAGTATTGGATCGGGGGATACCGTAGAATATGCGGTTATTCGTCCAACAAACGGAGTCCCCGAATTTCCCTGCGAAGGCCTTCAAGGGCTTCGTCTTCGAGCTATCCTTTCGTGGAATACACCACCAACCGGGCCAAACTTTGACCCAACCTGGGGAAATGTAATAGATACGTTTATCCAACCGCCAGATGGTCAGGCAGGCAACGAAAACGAACTGCGCCTATTCCATATCAACAGAGCGCCGATTGATTCCATCAATGACTTTACCGGACGCTCGACCAACCTGATGCCGGCCTCCGGCGAATGCTCCGGTGTTGACCGCCCGTTTGGTAACCTGGTGTTCATTGAGGGCGACTTCCTCTTTAAGCCCCATGTATTCAACGATCAAACTGGCGATGTACTCGGCGGTGCGAACCCATTACGGTACCGTATCTCGTGGAAAAAAGCCTTTACGCCCGATCCATTTAACCAGTTGACCAACTCATTCTCCATTCGGGTGTATCCCAAAGATCCACCTCCTGGGCCGATCTCTGTCCTGAAGACTCAGGCAACTACACCGGATGGTACAGGTGGGGTCTCCTATACGTACTACGAAAGTATCTTCCAGGCCGTGAATCCACGCACCTTGGGTGTATGGAACGTAGCAAATCTTGAAAATGGATTGTACACACTTGTGGTTGAAGGTCTGGTCTGGAACGGGGCCACGTATGTAGTACTGAACACCTCAGTTCAGAACATCTATGTCTATAACGGCTTCCCTCACCAAATCACTATTCCAACCGAAGGTGGCGGCACAACCATGGTGGATCGTCTTGACCCTGAGTTGATGATGACGCTGAGTGGTGGCGAATGTGGCGAATTCAACGTGGGCGACATCCTATCAGGCACGTACCAGGTTCGAGACGAATTCTTCGGCAGCCTTGGAGTGAACATGGTACCCATCACATTCGGTGGTACTACCTTCAGTAATCCAGTTACCATAACGAATCCGGGTGTTCAGATACCAAACCCAGGTATTGTCCCATCTGTCCAGACCGTTAATGGAAACTGGAGCCTGGATACGGCAGGCCTCCCTGCTTGTGGTTATGTAGTAGAGCTGGGTGCCTGGGACCGAGCGCTGGTAGGTATGTCCTGTTCAGGGCACTACAATCGCCTCGGTGTGGGATTCTGCCTGAAGAATCCAGATACGGAGTAGAACCTAAGGTAAATTATTAATCTAAATCCATTAAACCATTACGACCCACAAACAAAGGAAGGACAGCTTAAACCCTGTCCTTCCTTTTTTGTAATGAATCATTTCAGCAACGTCATAACGTTCGATTGGCTTTGCCCATTGCTATAGGTCAAGCGATACACGTAAGTACCCGAAGGAACGATTTCGCCCTGGCTATCTCGGCCATTCCAGGCAGTCTTATGAGATCCTACTTCCATCTCCTTATCTACAAGGGTTGCTATTTCTCTACCGAGGATACTGTATACTTTAAGCGTAACATGCCCAGACTCAGAGAGGTCGTATGAGATTGTTGTAGTCGGATTAAATGGGTTCGGATAATTGCCGTATAACTTGAATTCTGTAGGCAACGCATCAATGTCTTCTGTTGATGTTCTCACCAGCTCGTTTTCTGAACCGGGAGTAGCCGGAGATGAGTCCCAGTTTCCCTCACCGACCATGTCGTTATCAAAGTACTGCAACGTCTCACTTGCAAGTGATAAAGCAACAAACTCTCCTGCGGTCCACACGCCTGCTTCAACCGCTGTTCCTTCACGCTGATGACCAGCACTTGCGTATTGCATATAATCAATCATCAGGCTTGCATTCCCAAAGTCCCCTTGCGCGTTTGCCTGGTACAGCCCTACCTCCGCATCCTCATCAATATTTGACCAATCTAATACCAGATACTCACCAGCAGCAAGTGATGTACTGCCAGATAGAACGGTTAAATCGGCTATGCGCGGGTAACTCGGGAAATCGCACAAAAATAGCTGAGACACATCTACCTCACCATCGCCAGCATTGTAGAGCTCGACCCAGTTCCTTGAACCCTGGAAAGCTATTTCACCATGACTTACTTCATTAATTCGAATATCATTCACTACTACGATGGGTTCTGCATTCGCTTCCCCAGGCGTGGCAGGAGCAGAAGCCCAATTGCCTGCACCGACCATACCATTATTAAAGAATTGAAGCGTTTCGCCAGCCGAAGCCAACGCAACAAATTCCTCTGCCGTCCATACCCCGGCCTCTACTGCTGTACCTTCCCGTTGATGACCAGCGCTTGCGTATTGCATATAATCGATCATCAGGTCTGCATTGCCAAAATCTCCTTGCGCGGATGCTTGATACAGCCCCACTTCCGCATCTTCGTCAAGATCTGTCCATGAAAGCACCACGTATCCACCCGCTGCGAGCGTCGTGCTACCTGACAGTACGGTGAGCGACGAAATGACGAGATAGTTTGGAAAGTCGCACAAAAACAACGCAGAGATATCAACCTCAGTATCCCCCGCATTGTAGAGCTCAACCCAGTTCATCGAACCCATAAAGTCTACTTCACCGTGGCTCACTTCATTGATTTGAATGTCGGTGACAAGCGTGACCTCCGGCACCAAATTCTCAGCGCCGGGTGTCGGCTCTGCCTGCACAAACATATCCGTATTACGCACGCCACCTGCACCATTGGGGATACGCTGATTGGATTCAGTTGTCGATGCAAGGTTTGCATTCTCATCAATCTGGGATTGTCCTTCGTTCAGCAAAATGAGCAAGTCGGTATCATCATCGTCGGAGGTGCCATAGACAACCGCGTCAACCAGGTTTTCTGTGGTTACAGGGGTATCTTCAGGGAAGTCTGAGGCATCCCCAACAAATAGTGCAATCGCATCAGCACCATTTTGGATCAGGTTTGTAGGTATACCCACATCCAAGTCACAATTTGCAACCATTGTGGCATCTCCACAGAGAACAAAGTAGCCACCAGCATTTGTAGTGGTTCCGTCGAGATCAAAGGCTTCATAGGAGGCGTCATCCCCTCCATTAAATAAAACGATTACATGTCCATCAAGAGATGTATTTCCTGTTCCACCGTCATAAAGTTCGATAAATTCAGCAGCATCAGTATCCGTTTGATCTGCATCGAACTCATTGATTACAACATCTGCTGGCTCTACTACAGGTTTTGCATTCTCTGCACCTGGAGTAGCGGGGGCCGAAGACCAATTGCCAGAACCCACCATACCGTTATCGAAATATTGCAGTGACTCTCCTGTCATCGCCACGTCAACAAACTCTTCCGCAGTCCATACACCGGCCTCGACGGCTGTGCCTTCACGTTGATGCCCAGCACTTGCATACTGCATGTAGTCGATCATCAAGTCTGCATTATCGAAACTGCCCGGGGCATTGGCCTGGTAGAGCCCTACTTCTGCATCGTCATCGAGGTTGGTCCATGAGAGTACCACAAATTCACCAGCTGCGAGGAGTGTGTTGCCAGACAGAACTGAAAGTGTTGAGATGACTGGGTAGTTAGGAAAATCGCAGAGAATCAATTCAGAAATATCAACCTCACTATCGCCTGCGTTGTAGAGCTCAACCCAGTTCATGGAGCCCATAAAGTCCACCTCTCCATGGCTCACTTCATTGATGCGGACATCTGTAATTTCTACCACTGGTTCCGCATTTTCCTCACCAGGAGTTGCAGGAGCAGACGTCCAGTTCCCGGAGCCAACCATACCATTATCGAAGTACTGGAGAGACTCTCCTGTGCCAGCCAGAGCTACAAATTCATCTGCGGTCCAAACACCAGCTTCAATAGCTGTCTCTTCCCGGGTATGGCCTGCACTTCCATATTGCATGTAATCGATTATCAAGGTCGCATCATCAAAACGTCCACTCGCATTAGCCTGATAAAGGCCCACTTCTGCATCATCGTCGAGGTTAGCCCACGAGAGCACCACATACCCACCAGCAGCCAGCGTAGTGCTACCAGATAGAACAGAGAGTTCTGTGATGACAGGATAACTGGGAAAATCGCATAGGATCATCTCTGCGATATCTACTTCGCTTTCACCCGCATTGTAGAGTTCAACCCAGTTCATTGAACCCATGAAGTCCACTTCACCATGACTTACCTCGTTTATGCGGATATCGGTGACGAGAGGGAGCTCTACCTCTCCATTTGCAGCACCGGGGGTGGGCTCAGCTTGCACAAACACATCCGTATTGCGTGCACCACCGGCGCCATTTGGAATGCGCTGATTTGAGTCTGTCGTCGATGCTTCATTTGCGCTTTCATCGATTTGTGGCTGCCCTTCGTTCAATAAGGCGAGCAATTCGACGTCATCTCCATCAGCTGTTCCATATACAACTGCATCGACCAGGTTTTCAATGGTTACGGGTGTATCTTCTGGAAAATCTGAGGCATCCCCGACATAAAGTGCCATAGCATCCGCACCATTTTGAATGAGATTGGTCGGTATACCCACATCCAAGTCACAATTTGCAACCATTGTTGCATCCCCACAAAGCACAAAATAGCCATCAGCATTTGTGGACGAGCCATCCAGATCAAAGGCTTGATAGGAGGCATTGTCACTGCCATTAAAGAGAACAATCACGTGTCCATCAAGAGATGTATTTCCGCTTCCACCATCGTAGAGTTCGACAAATTCAGCAGTGTCAGTACCCGTTTGATCAACATCAAATTCGTTGATCAATACCTGAGCATTTGCAGTTGATGAAGCCAGAAGCCCAGTCAGCCCAATGCATACGCATAGACTGAACAGAAATTGGTTAGACATATCCAAAAGGGTGTAAGGTGAGTGAATTAGTAAGAGCGAATCATGCAGATGGAGTCGTATTCATTAATCCGCACGATTAGCGGGTGATCAGCCTGTCTGTTAAATTTCCAGAATTGGTTTCAGATAACGTCCGTTTTGAAGAGTGGGACTACCTTTCAGAGTGAAAACAAAACGGCAGTTATTCACGAAGTTAATCGCCGTTAATATACCATTTGAAGCGGATTAAATATAACCTCTTCATTAATTTATGCCCTTAGCAAATAAAGCGGGTGCAAAATAAGAGGCGTGATACATCGGATCACATAAACAGGAGCCAGCTCAGGTATGCGATAAGAATGATGATGACTACAAGGGCCACTGTAACTCCTTTACGAGCCGCGCCCATTAACTGCGCGCTCTTATCCTGAATCGCCTCTGCTTTGCTATTGATTCGTTCGACACGATTGAGTTG
>JAHQVL010000063.1 GCA_019634345.1 Rhodothermaceae bacterium | reverse complement strand
ATGGTGCACGCAGCGATCCATGGTGCGAAACAAGAGATATTAGAGAATCGAGATATTCTTGAGCTAGTGAGCTAGTAAGCTCTGTCTATTTTGCAAGGACCATTGTTTTTGACAGAGCTATTTCTCCCGTTTTTAGTTGATAGATGTAGGTCCCACTAGGTAAGTCTGTGGCGTCTAGAGAGATGCGATAACGGCCAGCCGCTTGGGTCTCATGAACCAGTTCACGTATTTCTCGCCCAAGGACATCATATAGAGTCAGTGTAACTATATCCTGTATGGGTACCTCGTATTCGATCGTAGTGACAGGATTAAATGGATCTGGGTAATTGTCATATAGCTGGGCTTGAGCAGGAGTGCTCAAGTCAACCGCTATTTCTGAACTGATTTCAAACTGGCCATCATAGTCGATCTGTTTTAACCGGTATACGAGTTCTCCATCGCCGGGTGGAGGCGTATCAACAAATTGATAAGATTGTATCTCGGCAGTCGTGCCATGGCCTTCAATGAATCCGATTCTTACGAAGTCGGATGTACCCATTCGGCGTTCGACGTCAAACCCATAATTGTTTTGTTCAGACACCGTTTCCCATTTGAGTATTACGGATGAGCCGTCTGCAATACCCTGGAAGTTAATGAGCTCAACGGGTAGCAGAGGATCGCTTATCCACTCTAAGAGCAATTCGAGGGCCTCTGGATCCAGTTTTTTCTTTGCCAATGGCGGCATGGCAACACCTTCTTCGAGGCTGTTCATGCGTAAATAAAGAACGGAATGCTCTGGATGGCCCGGGGTGAGGAGGGTTGCTCCAGGTACCGGAGGCTTAACCACTGGACCGTTAATCAGGTTTTGTTCTTCTAGAGGTGTTGTGAGGCGAGCATCAAACAAAGCCACGGCTGTTCCTCCGGGTTGGTGGCAATGCGAGCAATTGCTGTCCAGGTAAGAGCGTACGCGAAAAGACACCTCTGCTTCTTCGTCGTCGAGACTGGCAGCTGTGAGTACACTATCCATTTGTGAATCATCGAAAGAAGGTCCAAGCAGGCCAAGCGTAGAGTAGGTACTTATCTGGTTGGCAGTAAGGCTCGTGGATGGATAGAAAGCATCTCTGTTTAACTGGCGAGTGCGGAATCCCAAAACAACGCCCGAATTATCTGTATGACATCTGAAGCATTCAGAATTGCTGGGATACTGCCATTCAATGGATTCATCTTCTGAAATTTCTATGGTGGTGGTTAGGCCGTCCTCTAGTAAGTCTGCATCACTTTGATCTTCACGCCATTTATACGTGAGCCCATACCACTCGCCATCGTCACCGCGAATCAAAAAACGTGTCTCTATTTTTTTGTCTTTATAATCGAATTGCTTTACAAAGACAGAACCCACTGGGAAATCCCAGTTTCCCTCTCCAGAGAAGGTGAATTGCTCTTGCGGCAGGTCATGTGTCCCATCGTTTGGTACAGCAAACCAGCGTTGCTTATCTGCACCATCAGACCATAAAGGGTTTACAACAGAATAGGGAATTAATGCTTCTTTCGGTGTAAGTGCTTGTAGGTTCTTAAATGCATTCGTTTGGGACAGTAACGCGGGAGGAGCTACTGTTTGTTGCTCGCTTTTCTCAAGCTTGTAGATACGCCCATTAGATTGGTCATAGTATCCCCATCGGATAAAATACAATTCATTCTCGGCATCTTTTCCGATGCCTCCTAGTAACCCACCGGCAGGAGATTTTGCGAGGAATTCTATGGTAGGCTCTTTGGAGAATCCGTCAGTGGAGAGTGCATATACGTTTCTTGTATTATAATCAGCGTATATGTATTTGCCTTCTAAATCTTCAGCGAAAGCCGAGCCTCGATAGACATGCCCGCCAATAATAGCCTGGCCCTCAGCATGTGAATAGGCATAGAGTGGAAAAGTTAAGTCTCCCTCAGTCAGTACGGTGGTGCCTACTTTGTCGCCAGGTACATCACCTTCCCATATGGGCCATCCATAATTGGCTTTTTTAGTGAGGATATTAATCTCTTCGCGTTTGTACTCCCCTACATCTCCGATCCATATCTGATTTTCCAGAGAGTCATAGGTCATGCGGTGGGGCGACCTTAGGCCCACAGCAAAAAATTCTTCCAGGTATTCACCACTTTCGTTAACCCAGGGATTATCATTTGGAATAAAATAGCCTTGAGAGAAACTGTCCTCCCAGCCATCAGGCAAAGGGCCCCAGTTTAGGGGCTGCCTCCGTATAGGGTGGCTCCGGGTAGAATCCATGTCGACATCAATCCGCAAAACGCCTCCGAATAATGGGCCATTTAGGAGTTGTGACTTGTTGACATCCGTGTCCTCTCCCAAGCTGATGTATAAGTATCCCTCGTTGTCAAATAGAAGGTCTCCGCCATCGTGCCATCTGCTGTAAGAAAACTGGTGGATGAGTACAAATTCAGATTCAGGATCTATAATGCCATCCTCTTGAACCGTAAATCGGGAGACACGGATAAATGCTTTGTCCTCTTCATATAGTGGGTCAGGGGTATATCGGTAAAAGAGATATACATAATGGGCATTCGGTGAGCCAGCCATGCCGTACTCGGGATGAAAGGCAAAGCTTTTGATACCGCTAGCATCGTCTTGTTTTACCTGGCTGGTTATGTCAAGCATTTCAGTGCGATCTCCTTCGGTAACATCAGTTTCCTTCGCAAATCGATAGATTTTTCCAGCATGCTCGGCTACCCAAAGGTTATCTGTGCCGGGCTCTTGAAGCAGGTAGATGGGATTGTGAAAACTCAGGTTCGGAAAAGCATCAACGATCTTCCAGTTTAGGCTCGTATTGGGATCCAGGCTTGGGAATGCGCCATCCAGGAACATGCCGACGGCAACGGGTTCATCCCTGCCGGAGTCAGCATGGTTGATGCCTGTGCCTGTGCCTATTAGAATTCCTGCTAGACAGATGGTAAGGAAGAGGGGGATAAGACGATAAGAAGAAAGAACTGCTAAAATGGGAGGGTTCATAAATTAGAGCGTGCGCATGATTGAGATGTATCAAATAGTGGCATCTTGCAGAATGGGCGTCTGTCTCAAGCAGGCATGCAAATACGGTGCAAAAAAAGGGAACCAGACACAGCTGTTTCGCTAATTATGTATGCGCCAAAGGCGCAGGCTCTTTGTAACCAAACAAAAAGAGGAGCGAGATACCGCAAGGCCACACGCTCAAGCAACGAATGGACATCTTTAGCGATAAAATTGTAGTAATTACGGGAGCGGGCTCTGGTATTGGACGTGCTTTAGCGCTTGAGTTTGGCAAACTTGGGGCAAGAATGGCAATAAATGATCGAGATAAGGGTGCACTGGAAGAGACGGTATCCCTCTTAGAAGGTCAAGGTATTGAACACATCTATGCCTCTAGCTTTGACGTAGCTAGTAATAAAGACATGCATTCTTTTGCACAAACCATCAAACAACGGTGGGGGAATGCGTATGTAATCATCAACAACGCAGGTATAGAAGGAGGGGAGAGTCCTGTTTATCAGACTACCGAAAAAACCTACCGGCACGTAATGGACGTAAACTTCTTTGGGGTGGTTAATGGCTGTGAAGCGTTCCTGCCTCAACTCGTTGCGAACAACGAGGGCGCAGTGGTTAATATATCGAGTATCTTTGGCCTGGTTGGTATGATGAACTATTCTGCCTATTCCGCCAGTAAGTTTGCCGTGCGCGGATACACAGAATCCCTGATGGTTGAATTCCACAATTCGCCAATAAGTATTCACTGTGTGCATCCCGGAGGAATTAAGACCAATATTTCAACGACTGAATTATCAAAAAAGCACCTCATTACCCCACCAGAAGATCTTGCTAGATATATCATTGAGTCTATCAAGAAGGATCGTCCTAGAATTGTTTATGGCAACGGCTCGTTTAAAGTGTGGTTAGGGTCTCGAATTATGTCCCAGAAGATGATGAAGGCCTTGTTGTGGAAGCAGCTAAGCTGAGTCTTTGTTCTATTTTATGTTGAGGGAGGGCATGCGCTCGAAAGTTTGGCGCAATGCCTTTATATTGAGCGTGCCACTTACTTAAACAAGCCCGAATACGCTCATGCCCTCTCGCCGCAATTTCCTTGCATCTTCCTTAGCGCTGGTCCCTGCGATTTCTCTTCCAACTGTTATAACAAAGAGGAAGTCAGAAGCAGATTTTATCCATCTGTTTGACGGTACGTCGCTGGATGGGTGGCACTTGAATCCTGAAAAAATCTGGCACGGCACGGGAGGAAGCTGGACCATAGAGGATGGTGCTATTGCGGGCGAGCAGGATCCACCAGGTTCTGGGAATGGCGGTATTTTGCTGTCGGACCAGACGTTTGATGATTTTGAATTGCTTCTGGAGATCAAACCTGATTTTGGCATTGACTCCGGCCTATTTCTACGTGCTACCGATGCTGGGCAAGGATTTCAGATGATGATCGATTATCTGGAAGGCGGAGTAGTTGGTCAAATTTATGGCGAGAATATCGGTGGATTTGGGGCCGCGTCTCTTAGGCTCCGTGGAAAGATGGATGATGCCGGCAAACTAATCAGCCTGGATGCTGGGGCAAACGAAAACATTACGTCCAATCCAATGACATATGCCATTTCTCCAGAAGACTGGATCAACGCATGGCACACGGAGGACTGGAATCAGGTGCGTATCGTTTGTGTGGGCGACTATCCCATCATTAAAATCTGGATAAACGACGCATTAGTCACCGATTTTAATGCGGCCACGTTTACCCATCCTCGATATGATCGGGAAGAAGCTAAAAAGATACTTGGGCGAAAAGGGTCAGTCGCTCTACAAGTTCACGGAGGGGCTAACAGGTGGGTGACAGGTGCCAAGAGTAGATGGCGCAATATTCGCATTCGAACGCTCTAAGCGCAAACAATTAATTGGTTTGAATTGTTTGGTTTCATGTTTCGTGTTTCTGGTTGTTATATGCCTAAAATCTTGCTTTTCATGTGTCTCCTTTTCACTTCTTGTCAGCGGATGGAGGAGATTCGGACTCCTTTGGAAGATCCTTTTCCGTTTGTTATGAAGGCGCCGGCTGCAGATGTCGAAGATCTATTTGTCGAGATGGAGCAGGCTATCATGGCGGATTCATTTCCTCAAACAACAAGTGTTTTGGTGCTTCAGAACGACGAAATAGT
>JAHQVL010000062.1 GCA_019634345.1 Rhodothermaceae bacterium | reverse complement strand
GTCATATTTGAACCCAATGCGGGTGGGCATCATGGGTTGTTCATCCAGCACTTACTCACATATTGGGGCGAAGAGCAGCTCAACGGTGTGATCGATTTGATCGTTACACAACAGTTCCTCGATACCCACCAGCAAATAGCTACGCTGCAATCACGTTATTCCAATGCTGATATACGCGTCTCTATCATAGATCCGTTGCCTTCTATAAAGGGCGGCTCAATACGAGGATTGGTTAAGCATGATCTCAGGCAGGGCGGCCTATTAAAAAGGAAGCTTTCCGAGATTCGCCCTACACATGCGCTCTTGATGTACTTTGACCATCTGCAACTATCGATGGGTACAACGCTCCGGTTTATAGATGACATCCATCTTGCGGGAATCTACTTTCGCCCTTCGTTTCATTACCCCATCCACAAAAATTCCTCAGCACCCTCACCAGGCGCTTTGCAGCAACTACGCAAGAAACTGCAATTGAAGCTGGCCATGAAAAACCCTCATCTTCAGACTTTATTTAGCCTCGACCCCTACGTGGTTCCTACGCTGAATACCATGAGCCGGCATACCAATGCGGTTGTACTTCCAGATGGAGTTGAACGCCCCGCCAACACCCAATCTGCCGTTGACTGGCAAATCGATGGCCATCGACTTGTGGCTTTTTGCTTTGGTTCATTGGCTGAACGTAAAGGTGTATTTAAATTGCTCGATGCACTGCCTCACGTTGCCAAGGCCTTTCAACAGCGGTTAGCGCTTGTGTTTGCAGGCGCTGTATCCGAAAAAGAAAAGCATCGGTTTTACAGCAAAGTAGAGCAGATGCGAACGGGTACTGATGTACAAATTGTCGTAGATGACCGGTTCGTGGACGACGCCGAAGTGCAACCCATGATTCGGAATGCAGACCTCATCCTGGTTGCCTATCAACAGCATATCGGATCCAGCAATGTTCTCATACGTGCAGCAGATGCGGGTCTTCCCGTACTGGGATCAAATTTTGGGTTAGTCGGTGCTCAGATTCGCGATCATTCTCTGGGAACGGCAACAGACACAACCAACCCGATCGCCATCGCTGCTGCACTTGAGGCTCAAATCAACCAAGAGGGTGCCAGTGACTTTGATGCAGAACAGGCGCGGCGCTTTGCCTCTAACCACGACGCCACTTTATATGCTGAGACCATCTTTTCTTCGCTTGGATTTAAATGAGCACCCCAGGTAAGAATCATACTGCCCCTACCCTGTGCGTGAACTGGCCTCGATTTGGCCCCTATCACCTTGCACGCCTGAAGGCAACGCATAAAGAGGCTCACGAGCAAGGCGCCCAACTGGTGGCACTGGAAACCGCACGTAATGATACAACTTATGAATGGGACGTTATCGATGAGGAAGTGACATTTAAACGCGAAGTCGCTCTCGGGAATCAAGCCTATGAACACGTACAGCCGAGGACGATTCACCGTGCTATTACAGAACGCCTGGACGCGATACAACCTGACGGAGTAGCGATATCGAGCTACAGCACGCCCGATGCCCGGGCCTGCCTCTCCTGGTGTAAGAGAAACAACCGCGTTGCCATTCTCATGACGGAAACCAAAGAGGACGATATCGCTCGGGTTAAATGGCGAGAGGCAATCAAAGCGACAATCGTCAACATGTACGATGCAGCACTTGTAGGAGGTACTCCGCATCAAGCCTACCTGGAAAAACTGGGCTTCCCATCCAGCCATATTTTTCAGGGGTGCGACGCTGTTGACAATACGTATTTTGAAGAGCAGGCCATTCACTGGAGAAGCCTGTATGAGAAAGCCTCTCATTTACCCGGGCTGGATGTACGGTCTCCTTTTTTCCTGGCTTCAAACCGGTTTATCCAACGAAAAAACCTGGATGGACTAATTAAGGCGTATCACGCCTACCGCAACCAATCAGCAAATCCATGGCGCCTCCTACTGCTGGGAGATGGCCCGGATCGCCCTGCGCTTGAAGGCCTCATTGATGCACTTCAGGTAGAAGGAGTTGTCTTTTGCGGTTTTCAGCAAATTCAGCACCTGCCTGCCTATTATGCCTACGCAGGTGCCTTTGTGCATCCGGCCCTCAACGACCAATGGGGACTGGTAGTCAATGAAGCCATGGCTGCCGGCCTTCCGGTAATCGTTTCAAACCGGGCCGGCTGCGCGCAAGACCTCGTCTCTCACGGAGAAAATGGATACCTCTTTGATCCCCAAAACCTGGATGAACTGTCGCAATGGTTGAGCGTACTTTCATCGCCAGACACAAACCGCCTTGCGATGAGCCAGGCTTCTGAGAGAATAATACGTCAATGGTCTCCAGATACGTTCGCAAAAAACATGTGGAAGGCCTTTGAAAAAGGATCAAGCCGATCAGGACGTTCCCTTCCAGCACAAAGGGCCCTGGTTTGGGGAATTCAACGGTTATCCAGACGAGTACATTCGTTTCATAGTGTGAGGGATTAAATGCGCATCTTGGTCCATGATTACGGAGGATATGCTTTTCCGCTTGAACTCAGCCAGGAGCTAGGCCGGCGAGGGCATGATGTGATTCATGCGTATTGTGCATCTCTACAGACGACCCCTCCTGGAGTCGGCAAAAGCGCGAACCGGACACCAGACGGGATTAAACTGGTCCCAGTTTCCCTGGGCGAGCCCCTGAATAAATACGATTTTGTTAAACGATGGAAACAAGAAAGGCGGTACGGCCACCTCATCAGCCGTGAGATTGAACGCATTCGGCCTGAATTAATTCTTTCTGCCAATACCCCCCTGGACGCACAAAAACGACTGATTAAGCAAGCGCAAAAATCAGGCGCGAAGGTAATTTATTGGCTGCAAGATGTACTGGGCGTAGCCACGCATCGTATTCTAAAAAACAAGATCCCCGTTGCTGGAAGCTGGATCGGCAAACGGTATATGTCTATGGAGCGGTCCCTGCTTCGAAAAAGCGATGCGGTGATAGCGATCACGGAGGACTTCCATCCGTTGCTTGAAGAATATGGTGTTTCTTCCAGTCACATCCATGTTATACCAAACTGGGCGCCTTTACATTCATTGCCTATGCGTCCGAAGTCCAACGCATGGTCCAACATTGCAGATCTGGCCAACTCCTTTTGCTTTTTGTACGCCGGTACGTTGGGGATGAAGCACAATCCGGATTTACTCCTCCAGTTAGCATTGTCTATGCAACATCAGGAGCACGTCCGAATCGTGATTATTTCACAGGGCCAGGGAGCCCAATGGCTCAAAGAGAAAAAAGCCGAGTACAACCTGTCTAATTTAGATATCAGGCCCTATCAGCCTGTGGAAGATCTCCATGATGTACTGGCTGCAGGAGATGTGTTGATTGCTTTATTGGAAAAAGACGCCGGCCTTTACTCTGTGCCGTCTAAAGTAACTACGTACCTCTGCGCAGGCCGGCCCTTATTGCTGGGGGTACCCGCTCAGAACAAGGCAGCTCGGATAGTTGCCGAGCAGCGAGGATTCGTTGTGGATCCTGAAAACACCGATCAATTTGTAGAAGCCGCACATAAACTCTTCAGCAATACCGATCTCCGTGCCATGTTGGGTGCAAATGCACGCAGGTATGCGGAAACGCATTTTGATATCCAGTCTATCGGGAATCAGTTTGAATCGATCATTATGAAGTTTAACAAGAATTTGTAAGGCACTCGCATAGGACTTTTCTTAATGGTGTGAACTTATTAAATTGCCGACGAACAAATATCTTTGCCAAATGCTCTTCCAGGATCAGGGTCTTGATTCAACCAAGACCTGAAAGCATAACTGCGTTACCACCGCGCATTCTTGTTCATGTTTTTCTAAGCCCTCAATACCAATAAATATGCATATTCGTACTGTCTTCGTTCTTTTTGTGCTTTGCGCACTTTTTGTAGTACCAACAACTTCCGCCCAAAACGAGCTAAAAACGGTTGGAATTACCAAGAACAATCCTGAAAAGTCGTACAACGGCTACACGTTATTCTCTCCCCTATTCTACAACACGTCCTATCTTATCGATAACGAAGGACAGTTAATCCAATCCTGGGAGCATACCGGTAATGCAGGTGCTGCTACGTACCTGTTACCAAATGGAAATTTGCTTCATGCACAGGCTGCCGCCAATGAGTTTTTCACGTTTGGAGGACAGGGAGGCATCATGAGAGAGATGGATTGGGATGGCAATGTGGTTTGGGAATTTTTCTATTCAGATAGCCTCCGTGCATTACATCACGACATGGCCGTTCTTCCCAATGGCAATATTCTGATGATCGCGTGGGTGTACAAATCAATCGAAGAATCTATAGAAAACGGCCGCGACCCTGCTCTTCTCACAGGTACAGGATTCTGGCCAGAAGAGATCATTGAAGTACAACCGACCCCGCCCGAAGGTGGTGAAATTGTGTGGAGATGGGACGCATGGGACCACTTGGTTCAGGACTTTGACTCCACCAAGGCAAACTACGGGAATGTAGCCGCACACCCGGAGTTGATCGATATCAACTTTGCTCCAGCTGCAAATGGTGACTGGCTTCACTTTAATGCAGTAAACTACAATGCAGAGCTTGACCAGATTATCATCAGTGCGCCTGGCTTTAATGAGATGTGGATCATCGACCACAGTACAACTACCGAAGAGGCCGCCGGCCATACAGGGGGTAATTACGGACGAGGAGGCGACTTATTGTACCGATGGGGCAATCCAGCGGCGTACAGAAAGTCCTCCCCGGAAGGCCGTCAGCTCGGATTCCAGCATGACACGCAATGGATTGAACCCGGCCTACCCGGCGAAGGAAACCTGCTCGTTTTCAACAACCAGCGTTCATTGGACACGCTTCGATTCTCAAACATCCTTGAGATATCACCCGCAATGGGAGATCCAGGATTTTACCCTTTAGCCGACAGTGTAGGATTTGAAATCGGTGAAGTCGTATGGAAATACGAAGAGCCAACTTCATTCTGGTCTGATTTTGCGTCTGGGGTACAAAGGCAGCCAAACGGCAACACACTTATCGCCGAGGCAGCAACCGGGCGTATTTTCGAGGTAACACCTGAAGGTGAAGTGGTGTGGGAGTACATTAATCCCGTTACTAACAATGGCCCAATAGCTGATAACCAGGAAGTGCCTTCGTTCTTCGAAGCGGCTCCCTGGCGAAAAGCCAATGGCATCTTCCGTGCGTACCGGTATAGCCCAGATTATGCAGGGCTCGTAGGAAGAGACCTGACACCTAAAGGACGTATCGAAGCCGTTGTGGTCAGCAACGAGGAGGCCGACCTCTTCCAGGAATCATTTACCCTGGCCCAGAACTTCCCAAATCCTGTCCGATCCAATACGAACATCCAGTTTACCTCGCCTTCATCACGCCAGGTAACAGTTACGCTGTTTAATATGCTTGGGCAAGAAGTTCGGCAACTGGCAGATGCCTTTTATAGTGCCGGCGAACATACGATCACATTAGAAACAGGTGATTTATCCGCCGGCGTTTATGTTTACCAACTCGTTTCTGAAGATATCCGCCTGTCCAGAACCATGACCGTTGTGCGGTAATTTGGACAGAAAAGTAATCATAGCCGGCTTCTTCCCCCCTCCAATTACGGGGCAGGGGCTGGCTACTCAGCGGTTGGGTGAACTCCTCCACCCTCATTATGATGTCGAATGCGTCAACCTTCGCACCGACGAAGAACAGCTCGACCTCAGGCTAAAGGGCCGGCTCCTCCACAAGGTCAAGCAATACCGATCCGCCGGCCAACGGCTCAAGCAGGCACTCGACCACTCTCCTGGAGCAACCGTCTTTTGGACCGCCATTTCTCCGCAGTTTTTCGGGCATTTTCGAGACCTCTTAACAGTGCTGCCCACCTTCGGCCCTCAGCATGACGTGTACGCGGTGGTCCACTGGGGCAAATTCGCCCACCTGTTTAAGTCCGCTTCAACGGCACTCACGGCCCAGCGGCTCAGCAAAAAAATCAAAGGATTCGTCTTTCTCAATGAGGATCGGTCCGAACAATGTGCCCCCTGGATTTCATCAGACAAACGGTTCGTCATTCCAAACACGCTTGACAGCCAGGTGCTTTGCACCAAGCAAGAGATAGAAGCGAAGTTCACAGAAAGCAATCACAGAGAAAGCCTAAACATCTTGTTTCTTAGCAACATGATTCAGGAAAAGGGCTATCTCGATGTGTTGCACGCTGTTCAACTACTCAGAAAAGAGAGCGCTCCTATAAAGGCTACCTTCGCTGGGCAATGGCTCTCTACAGAAGATAAAAATGCCTTTGACCATTATGTAAACACCCATGGCCTACAGCACGTGGTGTCGCATGCAGGTATCGTAACAGATAGAGCCCAGATTAAAGCACTCCATCTAGCATCCGATGTATTCATCCTCCCCTCCTATCTCATCGAAGGCCAGCCGTTGACCATTATAGAGGCCATGAATGCAGGGAGCCCCATCATTACAACTCGCCTGGGAGGTATGGTAGATATGATCACAGAAAATCAAGAAGGCTTCTTCGTCCCTCCCCAATCCCCCTCGGCTATTGCAGAAGCCGCTCGAAAACTGCTACATTCAGATACCCGCCAAAACATGGCCCGAGCCGCGAGGCAACGGTACGAGGAAGCCTACAGCGCTGAATACGTAACCAGGCAATGGCGCAAAATCGTCGAAGGCTGAAAGTGCAAAGTGCAAAGTGCAAAGTGCAAAGTGCAAAGTGCAAAGTGCAAAGTGCAAAGTGCAAAGTGCAAAGTGCAAAGTGCAAAGTGCAAAGTGCAAAGTGCAAAGTGCAAAGTGCAAAGTG
>JAHQVL010000061.1 GCA_019634345.1 Rhodothermaceae bacterium | reverse complement strand
GCAGATAAACCATCGTTCAGAGATTTAATATTAAAGCCTACCTTGTCTAATTCATTTACAATTAGCCTCCTGATCATAGAGGAGTCTTCTGCAGTAACTACAGTGTAATTGGAGCCGAAGGTATCTAAGTCCAGGTTGGAAGCCGACAAGGCTAATTCTGTGTTGACGTCCGCAACGATTTTTTCTACATCGATCATCAAAATGGTCTTATCGTCTTGATTCACGATACCCACTACGGTAGAACTTGCAGGATCAATAGAGTCTATGGCTTCGGGGGGCTTAACTTCCTCCCAAGAAATGCGGTGAATTCTATTTACAGAATGAACGATGAGACCAATACGAATTCCATTAAACTCAGCCACAATCATTCGATCCCCGTGGCTAATCGCATCCGACCCATAGAGCAAATGGCCAAGGTTGAAAGCTGGTATAATTTGCCCCCGTAGATCTAATATTCCTTCAACTCCTTCAGCTAGATCAGGCAGCTTGGTTAATTCCGGCATCCTGATGATCTCTCGTACCTTGATCACATTTATGCCCATCGCCTGCTCATGCACATTGCCTTCTGAATTATTGAATTGGACGGCAAATTCTATCAGTTCAAGTTCATTGGTTCCTGTTTCCAGAAGTATATTATGACTGGCCATAATTAATGGGAAGTAGTGGCAAGGAATAAAGAGGTAGAAAGGGCACTAAAGAGTATCGACCTCTTCAACAAACTATTAACAGAACCCGGTGTAAGATGAGCCGTAGTTGATTTGCGGTTTACCGGTATTGTGGATAACGTTTTCTGTTAGGAACCATGAATGACTTAGAATCAAGGACAGACGTAGGTGAAAATAAGGCAGCTGTTCGAAGTATTATTCTTGCCAGCGCAGCGATCAGCATTTTTCTGGTCTGGTTTATTTACTTTAAAGCACCCGCTTCGTCAAACAGAGCCATCATTGCATATCTCCCCGCTCTAAATGCGACTTTAAATGCCCTTTCAGGTGTTTGCCTGGTGTTTGGATATCTCGCCATTAGAAACCAGAATAGGGAAGCTCATAAGCGATTTATGATCTCTGCTCTTGTTTTATCCGCGTTATTCTTGACGAGCTACCTGACCTACCATCATTTCCATGGCGATACTCGTTTCCTTGCAACCGGACTAATTCGGCCGATCTACTTTTTTATTCTGATAAGTCATATCGTACTATCGATTGCCGTATTGCCGATGGTGTTAATTACCGTTTTTCATGCCATTCGGGGACGTTTTCCTAATCACAAAAGAATAGCTCGCTTTACGTTTCCCGTATGGCTGTACGTATCCATTACCGGAGTATTGGTATTTCTAATGCTAAATCTCTTTAATCAGGCACCCTAGGGCGTGTGGATATTCAGTAAGAAGCGGCATGTTTTTGAACGATTTTGAACAGATCAAGGCGCTTTTTGCGTTGCGATGCCACGTATCTCGCAAAAAAAGCAACGCAGAGCTGGGCAAAATCGGCGAAAACAGGACCTTCGGGTTGAATGTCCACACGCCCTAATCTTAATTGGAGATATTAGAGTGTCGATACTAAGTATTTAGCCAGTTCACCGAGTATTTCTTCAGAGTCGGTTTTATCCTTAGGGGTATCGTCTAAAGAAGAAGTCACCACTTTAAGGACGTGGCAGGGGATACCTCTCGTTGCAGCAACGTACGCGATGGCATAGGATGTGTTATCTCGTAAATCAGCGATTCGTTGCCAGTAGGATTGCTCAGATTCTCCGGTAAACGTGTGATCTTGCGTGACAAGGGTAGCCGTCGATAGGCCTTCAAAAGGGACTTCCAGAGGCATTCGGGGATACGTTGGGCTGGATAACTCGACCCGGTCGCCTTCGTACACCTGCGAGATGCCAAGGATCGTTCCAGGCGATATGTCGGTTTTAAGAGAAAATCCAGAACCTGGGTGAATTATCTTACTTATATCTTCTGATTGGAGAAGCCGCTCGATACGAAGCGTTGATTTAATCTTTCCGGACCCGGTAATTGATAGGGTAATCTGGTTGTCCTGAACGGTCTCTCCTTCTTGAATGCCTTCAAAGCGTCCGCGCTCGTACTGTTTTAGAAAAGGGGATGCATCTTGTAAATTAGCAAATACAATTGCTGTCATTGAACCGGGAAATTGTGACAGAGTTGAAAATAACAAGTCATAAGCAATGTCTACATTAGATCGTGTTGCTATGCTTGTCCAGCCAAGATAGGCTTCTTGAAAATAAAACGCTCATAATAATCACTTTTTAGATAACCCTTTAACAAACACGTACAGATCCAATTGGGGTACTATGAAGATTATAGAATTACTAGATAAGGCGAATGATACGCAAATATCGTACGAGATAATACCACCCAAGAGAGGGAGTTCTGCCCATCAGATCATGAAAATCGTGGCAGAGTTGGTTGAGTACGAGCCGCCGTTCATAGATGTAACCAGCCATTCTGCACAGGTCTATTACGAAGAGATGCAAGATGGTAAATGGAGGCGCCATGTAAAAAGGAAACGACCTGGGACCCTCGGGTTGTGCGCGGCTATTAAGCATCGCTATAATATCGAACCCGTGCCTCATTTATTGTGCAGCGGTTTTTCGCGGGAGGAAACAGAGGATGCATTGATCGAACTCAACTACTTGGGTATCCAGAATATCCTCGCTCTACGCGGTGATGGACACGAAGGTAAACACCCTTCTCCGGATCGATCTGTAAACGCGTATGCTGTTGACCTGGTTGATCAGGTGGCTTGCATGAATCAGGGGCACTTTCTCGAAGACATCATTGATGGAACGCCCACTGACTTTTGCGTAGGGGTAGCTGGATATCCAGAGAAGCATTTTGAAGCGCCTAACCTGTCCTGGGATATCCTGAATCTTAAACGAAAGGTTGATGCAGGTGCGGACTATATCGTGACCCAGATGTTTTTTGATAATAACAGGTATTTCAACTTTGTGAAAAAGTGCAGAGATATTGGAATCACGGTGCCTATTATTCCTGGATTGAAGGTGTTTACCAGTAAAAAACAGCTGCAATCATTGCCCAGTCGGTTTTTCCTCGAAATTCCGGAGGCGTTGGCTGCCGAAGTGGAAGAGGCGAAGCCTGAACATGTGGTTGACATTGGGGTGGAGTGGGCCTATCGGCAGGCTGAAGGGCTACTAAACTCAGATATACCGTGTATCCATTTTTACATTATCCAAAAAACGGATGTGGTGAAGAAGGTGGTGGGCAGGTTGAGGGGTGTGAAACCATCAGCCACGCAGGTGGCCATCTGAAGCGCGATAAAAGCTAATTGAAATAAAAAAGCCGGCTGTTCCTTGAGCAAGGGAAGCAGCCGGCTTTTCGTGTTAGAGGTCAACCTTTCTTTCTTTTGCCCTTATACCGGAGTATCTGCCGGCGCAACCTCTGTACGCAGCGGTCGATAGCTTCTTCATAAGAGCCTGCTATATCTTGAGCTTTAAGGGATTGACGTTGAACATTGAGGGTAATTTCAGCCGTCTTGTTACTGCCGGAGCCATTATGTTTGCCAAGGATGATTCGTGCATCTGTAATGCCGTCATAGAAGCGTTCAAGCTTTTCAACCCGGGTTAAAGCGAACTCTTTTAAACGAGTACTGGCGTTAAAATGGCGTGCGGTTATTCTAGTATCCATAAAGTCCTCCCAGTGAGATGTAATGAAAGGTTATTTGAAGACGAGGTGAAGGATACAATAAGAAATTGTGATGCAGAAAAAAAGAGGGGATTTTACCAGGGCACCTACAAATGCCCTATACGAGCTAGTTTGAGCGAAAAAAAATCTATTTGTTGCAAGTTTGTTACGATTTTGACAACGCACTCAAATAGGTTGATTCTCGAGCTTTCATAATTTCTAAATTCTCAGGTGTTTTATCCGAGTAATTCATGAGGTGAAGCAATCCATGAATCGCATATCGAAACACCTCCTCTTCAAAGGTTGCCTCAAATTCTTTGCACCGCTCTTCGGCCATGTCGAGATCTATATAGATCTCTCCCTCCAATAGATGTGTTTCGTTTGATGGGGAAAATTGAAAGGCGATGACGTCCGTGTTATAGTCGTGATCCAGGTATTGCTTATTGATGGTTCTAACCACCTCATGGGTCGTAAAGACAATACTCAGTTCATCAACAGTATACCCTTCCGTTTCACAAATTAAGAGCAGGTGGTTGTGAAGCCTGGCTTGATCAAACGACAACGATGGATGATCAAGGACAAAAGTCAATGGGGAATCTGTGGTGGACAAAGTGGCTAGCAGACTGCCTTACAAATAAGGCTTGAATAAAACTAGTTCATGTCATTGAACAGTGTCTCTGTAAGGGACAGAGCAACACTACTCATGATCATTTCAGGAGGAAGCTTTTCAAAGTCTGTGGATAAGAGACGCTCGTCTACATTGGCATAAAGAGAGGAGAATACTTCACGCTCAATTACAAGGCCGCACGTTCGGCCTGCGGTGCGGGCCACAAAAATCACTTCGCCGAGTTCTTGGCTTGATATGAAGCCTGTGCATCCTTGAAGTTGTAAAAAGGAGTCCTGGGTAACAACAGAAACTAAGTTATTTGGCTGGCCTTCTGCTAGCTTATCAGGCATTTCTAAATCCGTCAATATCTCAAGACTGATTTGCCGGCCACTCTCCTCATTCTGCAACTCATAACGTACAAGCTTGCCGTCATGTTTTGGGGTTGCATTTAATACAGATCCGATACGTTCCAGATCTTCTGTAGAAAAAGAAAAACTCATTTAGTATATACTGCGTTTCTCAAAGATACACCTTTTCTTCAAGCGTACGTACACGCACTGCCTGGGCAAAGGTTGCACCAATAGTGGGGCTCCACTAAAATAGGAGCCCCAGGGATTTACTTCAAAACACAGTCGGTAACTTTGTTAACCCTTAATATGGTCAAGCTGTTAACTCAGCCATCTGCATTTCTTCTGATAACTCAAACGTAGGTACGTGAGAGACTTGTTGGGCGTGTAGACCCTTGGGGCCGTCCACCAAACTAAATTCTACCAATTCTCCTGTTCGGAGAGTCTTAAATCGTTTCTCAGTCAGAATCTGTGAGTAGTGTACGAAGATGTCGCTTCCATCATCCGGATGTACGATGAAACCGTATCCCTTCTTCGCATCAAACCACTTTACCAGACCAGTATAAACAGACATAGGGGGTGCCTCCTTCTGCATTTGATCATTTAACACCTTGAACGAAGAGCACTAATTAAACAAGGTGATTTGGTTGACAGAATGTCAGGTTCAGGGTTTCTGTATGTTGGCGGAAAAATTACCGCAACCCTACTATAATATGGAGATCGTGTGAATCTTTCAACTCTAATAAATAAATGTTTACTAATTAAATGCGTTTTTTTGTGATAAAAAAAGAAACCCTGGCTAAATAGCCAGGGTTTCGATCATTTTGTCTGCTTTTTAGGAGGATAAAAAAATTATTCTCCCGAGTTATCGCTCTCTGGTTCGCTTTCCGGTGGAAAGAGGCGTTGACGATCCTTTTCAAATTCCTCAGGGGTTTTCTTATAGGACTCGTCCTCCATGGTGTCCGCTATTCTGTCGCTAAACGCGGAGGCTGCCTCCACATTACCAACTTCGAGGTAGCCTACCTGAATCATCTGCATGAATCTAGCTGATCGTTCCAGGTCAAATTGCGTTCTGGCTGTGGAGAGGCCTTGTAGTACCAGGGGCTCCGCTTTCTGCCAGACCTTTACTGCGTTCTCATCGTCGCCCAGAATTTGGTAGGCCCTGGCCACAATCAAGTGAGAGCGAGGGGTAACTCCTGGAATCGTCTCAAAGGGAACGTTGGTCATCAGGATATCCATAATCTCTTCTGCATCTTCCTGCATGCCTTCTTGGACAAGCGTTTGGACGGTCTGAACGAAGATATTCCGATAGTTGTCCACCATTCGCCTGATGTTCTCGTCATAATAAACATCAGGATTATTCAAGTTGGTGAACTTAAACTGCCTTAGTCTGTCCGGAGTAATGGATGTAGACACGCGGCCGAGCGGCTCGTTGTGTTTGATGGGCACTACTCTGAATGCTTGACCCTCCAATTGGAAGTAGTTCTGGAGATCGAGCTGGCCGTCATCACTTACTGTTACAGCGAAGTAGAAGGGCCTTTTCCAGCCTTCTCTAGCATTGGTAATCACCATGTCAAGCAGGGCCTGGTCGGCGATGTAAAGCAAGTTGAAGTCCTGGCTGTAGGGCCGTCCTTCTAGCGTCCATCTCATGGGCGACTCAATGATACTTGTATCGTCAATGGCTATAGGCAATTCATTGGTTTCCAACATTGGAGGTAGCTCTACAGGCAATTCTATTGACTGCGGTTGCCACCCCTGAATCTCAAGGTCTTCAATGGCGTCGTTTGGCATTGTGAAGGGGAGGGGTTCAGAATCCCTTGATGCCTGGTTTTTGAGCTGATTGATATACCAGGGGGTATTCAATAAGGACACGTTTACAACCCTGACGTCCTGCCTTACTCCTTCAACTTCCTGCAAATACCAGAGGGGGAACGTGTCGTTGTCGCCATTTGTGATCAGTATTGCATCGTCGTCCACACTCATTAGCATATTGTGTGCGTATTCGGGTGCGATGTAACGCCCCGAGCGGTCATGATCATCATAATTTTCAATGGTCATCCACATGGGGACTGCGAGAAATATGATGGAAGCGAGGCCAATCAAAATTGGAGACGTCGCTTTCTTCAGCGATTCACCCGCCGACTGAAGGAAGTCCAGGATTACCTGAAGAAATCCGGTGGCTCCTATACCTATCCATAAGCTGAATGCAAAGAAACTCGCCACATACGAATAATCACGCTCACGGGGCTGGAGGGGCGTCTGATTGAGGTATAAGATGATACCAATCCCCGTTACAAAAAAGAGTATGAAGACGCTGAATGCCCGCTTCCAGTCTCGGAAGAAATGAAAGATGGCCCCGAATAACCCTAATAGAAACGGCAGCGCAAAATAGGCATTGCGGCTGGCGCGTTCGCTAGGCGTTTGTACATACCTCTCCTTGTGGTATTGGGGGTCATCAAGGAAGGCAAAACCGGTAATGGCTTCAGAATCCTGGATATCATTCCCCCTCCCAGCAAAATTCCATAAGAAGTACCGGATATACATCTTTCTTATCTGGTATTCAAAGAAAAAATGGCTATCGCTTCTATACCGTGCGTACTGCTGCAAGTGGATAGGCGAAGGGGAGTGGCGGCGAGGGAAGATAACTTCCTTCGACGTGTCAATATTGCGCGTTTCGTTATCGAATGTGTATCCCTTTACAATAGGGGTTTGGCCATACTGCTCACGCTTTAAATAAGAGATAAAGGCTTCAACCGTTTCCGGGTCATTCTCGTCAATGGGAGGATTCGATGCACTACGGATAAAAATGAGTGCATAGGTTGAATACCCAATCATGACGACAGTAATACACAGAACAACCAGGTTTGCAATCTGCATTTTGCGCGCTTGTGTGTAATACAGCGCACCAACGATAATTCCCAGGCCCAATAGGATGGTGGCAATCACCGATAGATTTGCTGCAGAGGATCCTAACAACGACTCAATGTTCTCCGCTACGGCTCCGATGATAGTGGGTAGTAACTGGATGATACCGGGATATACGATCAAAAAGGCTGCTGTAGAAATAAAACCCGTGAGTAGTATCCCGATCCACAACATCTTGGGATTGTCGCTGTGTTGATCGAACTCGACAAAATAGTAGATCAAGGCGATAAAGAAGATGGCCAGCAAGTTCAACAAGTGAACCCCAATAGCCAGGCCAAACATGTACGCAATCAGGACCAGGTACCGGTTCGCACTAAGGCCAAAATGATGTTGGTTCTTGGATAATGTTGCTTCTTCCCGGCGGGCCTGCTCGCTCCACTTGAGTATCAACCAGACGACCACTGCGGTAAAGAACATGGAGAAGGCATATACTTCAGCTTCGACAGCATTGAACCAGAATGAGTCTGTAGCTGCAAACGTGAGCGATCCAATCACACCACCCGCTAAAACGGTGATGCGCTCAAATGTTGAAGGGTAATCCGATGTTTGCCATTCCCGGGCTATGCGGACGATAATGAGATGAGTGAGTAAGATCGTAAAAGAACTCGCAAAAACCGACACCAGGTTCACTGCGAGAGAGATATATGCCGTTGGTACAAACATGGAAAAAAGCCGGCCAACGAGCATGTAGAAAGGCGCTCCAGGGGGGTGAGAGACCTGTAATCGGTTGGCAATAGCAATAAACTCACCTGAGTCCCAGAAAGAAGCGGTCGGAGCAACGGTAAGGAGATAGAGAACGGTTGCCCATATAAATACGAAGAGGGCGACTATTCGCTCAGTGGTTTTCCAATTGAAGGTCATAGGTATTCGGTGCCGGCAGTGGGAAAGTAACAAAACCCTACTAGTGAACAAAAGCTGGCGATCCAACGCATCTACCCCCTGATAGTTGCCAGCAGAGAGGGGAGAGGTGTTACTTCTGGCTTTTTTTGCCCCCCTCGACCACTATAACGAGTTCTCCTCGCACCTTATTCTGTGCTTCAAATATTTTTCTTAACTCGCCTAGCGGGGCAACCTGCGTTTCTTCAAAGGCCTTGGTGAGTTCGCGTGCTACAGCCGCGGGTCTTTCTGCGCCAAATACTTCTTCGAACTGCTGGAGCGTCTTAACAATTCGATGTGGCGATTCATAAAAAATCATCGTTCGTGACTCGTCTTTTAACTCACCTAAACGCTTTTGGCGTCCTTTCTTTACGGGCAGAAAGCCCTCAAAGGTGAATCGATTGGCCGGCAGCCCACTTTGTGTAATTGCTGGTATGAGGGCAGTTGGGCCAGGTAAGGCAATAACGTCGATGTCAGCCTCCCGACAGGCTCGTACCAGGTAAAAACCTGGATCGGAAATAGCTGGTGATCCGGCATCAGAAATGAGAGCGATATCGGAGCCGGCCTTCATCTTTTGAATCAACTGAGGGGTTTTTTGCCGTTCGTTATGATCGTGATAACTCGTTTTAGGGGTCGTTATATTGTAATGATTGAGCAGTTTGGACGATGTGCGGGTGTCCTCACAGGCAATAAGATCAACGTCTCTCAATACGTTGAGAGCCCTCATGGTGATGTCTTCTAAATTACCAATAGGTGTGGGGACGAGGTATAGCATAGATACTTAAGTAGCCTTCCTCCTGAAAATAGGGCGAGCTCTTAAATCCAGTATAACAAACAGGAGCAAAATAAGGCCAATCAAAAGCATGAGCAGGTTGGCCCCCCACATACCAACCCAGGGAATCAACATGCCTCGGTCAGCCAGTTTTTCACCCTGGACGAGGGTCACCCAGTAAAACATAAAAATCCCGAGTGCCGTAGCGCCGATTGCTCCCAAACCGCCTCGGCGTATGCTCAATCCAAGCGGAATGCCTATGAGGGCAAAAATGATGCAGGCAACTGCAATCGAATATTTTTTATGAATCTCGACCCTGTATCGATCTGCTCGCTCTTTTTCCCATTCGATACTTCGCTTGATGTTGTCAACCTTTGTTCTTGATGCCCGTAGCGTGTTGAGCGCATTCTCATAAGTGCGCGTTTGTTGCCTTTTGGTGAGGCCGCCGAGTGCTACGCGATGCGATGGAAGAACGTCTGTTGTATCACCCAAATTCTGGTTTAGAATAGGTTGATCAGTAATGGCTTGAAAGGACGAATCATTGAGCCATCGAACCCCGCTGTTCAGCAGTGTAGCTTCTTGATCCATGATGCTCAGTTCCAGGGAATCAACGTACTGAAGCATGAGTTCGGTGGGCATCGTTCGGTCCGAACGGTATCCGTCCTCGGGAGAACTGCGCTCAAAGTTGAGCTCAGAAAGGTCCATGCTCAACCGATGTTTACCAAACGAAAGGCGCTCGTACCGGGTTTGGTCGTTTCTGGACCGCGGCGGCAGAATGCGATGCATTTCGCCATCTTCGAGAATAAGCTCAACCTCTTCACCGTTGTTGAGTGTGTTTAGCTGGCCGTACGTCGATTTGATAACGATCTTGTCGCGCTTATTTTTTGCCGTATCATAGATAACAACGTCAATCAAGTCATTGGTCTCGGGAGGGAGGTCCTTGACCAGGATGCTGTAGTCGCTTATCCCATCGTAGAAAACGCCGGCATTCAATTCAAACCCCGGTTTCTTTTTGCGAATATCCTTCCATAAACTGCTGGCCTTATAATTGGCTGCTGGTAAAATTTCGCTGTTGAATTTGGCCATGCATGCAGCTACTAGGATGCTCATGATCATCACGGGCCAGGCAATCTGAATGACATTAACGCCGGCACTTTTCAAGACCGCATATACATTCTCCTCGGCAAGCTTCCCAAAGGTCATCAACGTGGCAATGAGGACGGACATCGGGACGGCCAGTACAACCATGTAAGCCAGGTTGTAAATAACGATCTCAAAAATGACCAAAAGAGGCAATCCGCGCCCAACCAGGTCGGGCAAATACCTGATTAGAAATTGCATGATCAGTAAAAACATCAATGTAGCCAACCAGCCAAAGAACGGGCCTGGCAGCATACGCAATATCTGGAGATGAATCTTTTTCACAGGTGTTTTTACTGGATCACACGACGAGGTCGTTAGGATTAACTACCCTTACGGGGATTCGGTTCAACATTTGACAAAAGCTTATTCTAAAACAAGGACGGAATGCCGTATAATGGCACCATGTTTAAATGAGAATGTGTGTGTTGTGAGCGTTATGAAAATTAAAACCTTTACCTTTAACCCCTTTCAAACCAATTGTTATGTCTGCCAGAGTAATGGCGAAGCAGTAATTATTGATCCTAGTTGCTACGAGGAATGGGAAACCCAGGAGCTTGTATCCTATATCGAGTCCGACCAGTTATCTGTTAAATACATTCTATTAACGCACGGGCACATCGATCATATCTTTGGATGCAATGCTATGACAAAGGCATTTGGAAAAGGGTTCTTGATGCACCGTGCCGATAGTCCGCTTCTTGTTCAGGCACCCATGCATGCACAACTGTTTGGGACAAGCATTGAAGAGGTTGAGTCTCCAGAAGCGTATTTGGAAGAGGGAGGGACCATTGAATTCGGCAATGAAAAATGGGATATCGTCTATACACCGGGCCACTCTCCCGGATCGGTGTGTTTTGTCGATAATACGAATCGCCTGGTTATTTCGGGAGATGTGTTGTTCTATGATTCGATTGGCCGAACCGACCTTTGGCAGGGGTCGTTGCCTGTGTTGATGCAATCCATTTTTAACAAAGTGATGGTATTGGACGATGATTATAAGTTGTACCCCGGGCACGGGCCTGCAACTACTGTGGGAAGGGAACGTACGCACAACCCATTCTTGTTAGAAAAATAGGGTCTGCTATTTTTCTTGATGTAATCCTTTCACTTCTAAGCAGGGTCTTTACCTGCGTCTGGGATTCTTTTCACATCAAATGTAACCTTCTCTGATACCTCTCGTAGTGCTAGTTTTTTAGCATTTAAGCGTGCGTCACTGTAATCACCGTTACACTTTGAACCCGGATTAGCAATGCATACCTCTACCACAGGCCGCTATATCGCCATTCTTTTTCTACTGCTGGTCGTAACTATCCCTACACGAGTTTCGGCACAATCATCTATCGACGAGGAGATCCCCATCCAAACCGAATCAGCAGATCCGTTCACTCCCAATGTATTTCCTAAACTGACCATTTCAGCAACCGATCGCAGCATTGTCATTGATGGCTCTATTGATAAAGCGGAATGGGCTGGAGCCGCCCAGGCCCTCAATTTTTCTGAAACGTTTCCGGAAGAGCAGGTCCGGCCCCCCATTGATATCAAGGGGTACTTCACCTACGACGAAAATAATTTATACGTGGCTGTTCAAATCGAAGATGATCCGTCAGCCATACGGGCAAACCTGAGTGATCGCGATCAAATCTGGCAAGATGACTATGTCGGCCTTGCATTGGATACCAATGGAGATGGTCAGGAAGTCTATTTTATTGCTGTTAATCCTTTCGGCATCCAGGGCGACACGCGAATCTCTAGAAACGACGAGGACCTTGGGTTTAACCTGGTTTATACGTCAGAAGGACAGATAACAGACAAGGGGTATGAGGTTGAACTGAAAATCCCATTCCGTAGCCTCCGATTCCCCGATACCGATGATCAGCAATGGCGCGCGACTATATGGGTAACGCATCCACGCGACAGCAGAAATACGTATTCCTGGTCAGCCGTTGATAGAGATAACCCGTGTTGGCCGTGTCAATTCGGATACCTCGAAGGAGTAAAAGGGGTAAAGTCGGGCGGTAACCTTGAGATTCTACCTACACTCACGGGTTCACAGGCAAGTGCATTAAATGATGGGGGAGATGCGTATTCAGGTTTTGATCATGATCGATTAACTGCGGAGCCCTCCCTGGATGTAAAATATGGAATCACCTCCGATGTAACGGCCGACGTATCCGTAAACCCTGACTTCAGCCAGATTGAAGCAGATGCCGCTCAAATCGATGTGAATAGTACCTTTGCGCTCTTCTTCCCTGAACGCCGTCCGTTTTTCCAGGAAGGGAGCGACTTGTTCGATACCTACATCTCTACAGTCTATACGCGTTCGATTAACGATCCTATCGTCGCCAGTAAATTAACGGGCCGATTTGGTAGTACGAACGTCGCGTACATTGGTGCACGCGACAATACATCGCCACTCCTGCTTCCATTCGAAGAAAACAGTGAGTTGATAAGCGTTGGCAAAAGTTTTTCAAACGTGCTGCGCGTGATGCACAACTTTAAAAATAACTCGTTCATTGGTGGCCTGGTCACTGATAGAAGGCTGGATGCTGGCGGCGGCGGTTCTACGTTCTCTCTAGATACGAGCCTGCGATTCTGGACGAAGTACCGCTTCGAAGCTCAAGTTGTTGGAAGTGCAACGCAAGAAATTAACGATCCTGCATTATCTTCGAATTTAGAAGGTGAGCAGTTTGATGGTGGGCGTTATACCTCAACACTCGATGGGGAGTCTTTTACTGGAAGTGCCCTTTCGGTTGAATTTGAAAGAGATGCACGGCACTGGTTTTTTGAGTTCGAATACGAACAATATAGCCCTACGTTTAGAGCCGAGAACGGATTTATCAATCAGAATAACGTGCGTGACTTTACGGTCTTCCAGGGCTACTCTATTTATCCAGAGAAAATTGCGTTCATAGACCGGATTTCTCCTCGAATGGCAGCCGGACGTACCTGGAATTTTGATGGATTGAAGAAAGAGGACTGGATCTTTGGCGGTATGTTCATGCAGATGAAGGGCCAGACCAACTTGTTCTTGGGATATGAAGTAGGCAGAGAACGATTCCAGGGCGTCGAGTTTGACAATCTGAGTGACTTTGAGATCTTCCTCGGAAGCAATTTCAGTGAAGTGGTTCAGCTTAGAGGATTTGCAACAATGGGACGCTCTATCGCGAGAAATATCGAAACGCCAGAAGTTGGGAATAACCTGTTCATGGAACTCGGCGGTACGATCCGTCCAACCCAGCGGCTCAAAATGGAGCCGGAGTTCAACTTCGCCCGTCTGAAGGACCGTGATACAGGAGAGGAGTTTTTCAGTGGGTACATCGCTCGTATGAGAGTGAACTACCAGTTCTCACGCCGTTTCTTCTTGCGTACTGTATTCCAGTACAATGATTTTGCAGAGAGCTTCGAAGTAGATCCCCTGCTTACGTATCGCATCAATCCATTCACCGCTTTCTATGTCGGCTCAACACACGATTACAACACGTTTGATAGGCGGCAAGTAAATGATGGATCACGTTTCTTACGGCAATCGGAGCGCCAGTTCTTCTTTAAATTCCAGTATCAGATACGAACTTAACTCATTATCCTGAAAGGGATCACAGAATACTGCGCTGAGGAGTTTACACCAGTTGTGAGTTGGGTTGGTTTTGTGTAGCGACAAGCGTTTTCTCGTACAACTTCTCGTACAGAGGGATAACGTGTTCATTGTCAAAATAATCCTTTGCCTTCTGTCGAGCGGCATCTCCCATCTTTTGTTGGAGGGTGTCGCTCGATACTATTTGGCGAATACGCTCTGCAAAGGCATCTACATTGCCGAGAGGACATAGAAACCCATTTTCCCCATGGTCGACCAATTCTGGAAGGCCTCCAATATTACTGGCGACGACCGGGACGCCGCATGCCATGGCTTCCAAAGCGGCAAGGCCGAAGGTTTCTGATCCACTGGGCATGACGAATACATCAGCAATCGATAGGATATCTTGAACAGCCTCTTGTTTACCCATAAATAGGATATCGTCGTAGATGCCCAGTTCTCGTGCAAGGTGCTCAGCCGGTACGCGATCAGGGCCATCGCCAACCAGCAATAACTTGAGAGAATAATTATCCTGCTTCAGCCGATGCATGATTTCAACCACCTGCTTGGCGTTTTTTACGGGCCGGAAATTTGAAACGTGTACGAGGACCTTTTCGCAATTAGGGCAAAGTTTTTGCTTAAGTGAAGACGACTCCTGGCGCTTAAATCGATTCGTATCTATAAAATTAGGAATTACGCTTATATTTCTATCTATCTCAAAATTACTCAACGTTTCCTTCCGCAGGTATTCAGAGACCGCTGTGACCCCGTCCGATTGATTGATGGAATAGGTAACAACGGGTGCAAAGGATGGGTCTCTTCCAACAATGGTGATATCCGTACCATGTAAGGTCGTAACGACCGGTATCCGTATACCTTGCTGTTCTAAGATCTGGCGTGCAATAACTGCACTCGTAGCATGTGGAATCGCGTAGTGTACATGCAATACATCAAGCTTTTCATGTTTAGCAATGCTTGCCATCTTACTCGTTAAGGTCAACGAATAAGGGGGATATTCAAATAAAGGATAAGAGGTTACGTCTACTTCGTGGAAAAAAATGTTAGGAGCAAGCTTGCCCAGCCGAAAGGGCAATGCATATGAAATAAAGTGGATCTCATGACCACGAGCTGCTAACGCGATACCAAGTTCTGTAGCTACTACGCCACTTCCACCATAAACTGGATAACAAGTAATGCCAATTTTCATTCGTTCATTAGAATAAGTATTCGTACAGACTAGGGGATGTTAACAGCTTGTAGTGTTTTTTTGATGGTTAGGATCACACTATAAGCTGAACAGAGTCTCAACTCATAAGTAAAAACGGTGTTGCAGATCTCATATTTTGTAATCTATTTATTAAATATTTTATTGGTTCATCTTAGCAATTTCACATGAACAATTATCTATCTGTTCTTCTTAGTATATCTGCGTTTCTAAGTTTTAGTCTTTTTTCTGCAAATTCTGCTCAGGCCCAGTTTGGCTTCTCATTCGGGTCAAATACAAATAAATTGACTGAAGTGGATGAGTTTACAGAATTTGAAAACGCGCAGGGCTGGCATATTGAAATATGGTTTGACGCACCCGCAGGGCCGATGGAATTACGCCCTGGGCTTCGTTATGTAAGTGCAGGGAGCATCTTTGAGGTGGCTAACGATGCTGAAGCTGCTTTTCGAGACGATACCAATATTGGCATTTTTGAGATCCCGATCGACTTTCGATTTCGATTTAATATGGATATCATCCGGCCCTTTGTTGCCTTAGGCCCGATCTTGCGATTTCCAACTGGAGGAGGGGACGACGTTACAGGCATGAAAAGTATGCACGTTGCTGGCGGATTTGGTGTCGGCCTAGAACTGCGCGTCAGCCGAGTCATTCTCTATCCTGAGCTCAAATACGTCTTCGGCATAACGCCCTTCCTCGACTCCGAATTCCAAATCGCCCAACGCACCTACCGCTCAGAAGACAACCAACTCCTCAACGGATTTATGGTCCGATTCTCAGTTGGGCTTTAGAAAAGCCCAACTGAGCATTTCGGGTTTCGCGTTCCGGGTTTGTTTGCCTGAACGGGGATTGTGATAGATAGAAAAAGCCCAGTCATACTTATGACTGGGCTTTTTCAATTCAATTATAAATTTGTCAGGCTAGTCTAAGGTCATCATCCGACCCGAAACCCGAAACACAAAAATGAACCCTTCATTTTTGTTAGGATATACCTTCGTAGAACCTAAAGCGCTTAGCATCCAGCTTATAGCGACCAGGAGTTTCGACAGGGGTCATCCCGCGGGCCCATTTTGGCATGAGGCGGCCTACCATGGACTGCTCGCTGTAAAAGTGGAGCGTTTCGTCAGAGAACGGACGGTACTGCTCAGGAGCATGACGTACGTAGTAGGCAATCGCTAATGCACGGGTCCAACCTCGCATGTTCTGGTGTACGCTAAGTGATCTGTACATGCCAGATTTAGGCGAGTCCGCGTTAAAAGCACTGAACTGGAAAGGATCCAATACAACCTGGCGGTAGCTGGATTTGCCCCTGTACGACCGCTCAACTCTATTTCGAACAACCCAGGCGATGAGCTCTTGCTCTTCAGGGCGATTGGTTTCAGAGTAAATACAACGAGCTAACCATAAGGTCTCGTCATCTATTTCAGAAGCCGGAACCACGGGCAATGATTCTGGGCGTAGTTGAATTTCTTCACTAACTGCAAGCGGTCGCGGCATCAGCTTTTGAGGCGCTTCCAGTGCATCCGACACTGAGTCAGGCGGAGTGGAAGATTCTGTTGGGACATCTGTAATTTGGTTATACGATCCTGTAGTACCAAGTGAAATTAACAATACGACAGTAAGGTATATTACAGCGCGCGTCTTTTCTATTTTTAATTTATTCAAGGTATTGCAACTGGAAGTTACAGAGGGCAATCTATGTTCGTACAAGCATGAGATTTTGCTGTTAGGCTCAACCGTTAATCATCCTTGTGACTGGGCATTTTTGGGAAGCACATTCTGTGCCGATTTTTAAGAAGTCCTGCTAAACGGAATATTTAGGATCTTGTTTCATAAGCAGAGCCTCATGATGAGTCTCAACCTGATTGGATCCTATGGTTAAGTAGGGTTTCATTTATATCTTCTTGGGCATTCCCAAAGGTGCCGATCTTTTCTGCTAATAGTGTGTTCGTTTTGTGAAAGCTTCTCAGTAGGTTTGTCACCAATTAAACTGTACCTAAATAAAAAACACATGTTTAATATATGTAGTGATGATAAGATCCCTTTCGCCCGGGAAGCTTTTGTCAACGTAGGTAATGTTACGTATCGTAAAGGGAATCGGCTTACTTCCGCAGATTTAAAGGGGGTAGACGTTTTATTAATTCGTAGCGGCACAAAGGTAGACTCCAGTCTACTTGGAGGTACATCCGTCAAATTTGTGGCAAGTGCTACTGCTGGGACCGATCACGTCGACGAAAACTACCTTAAAACGGCGGATATACCCTTTTATCACGCTCCAGGCTGTAATGCAGGCTCTGTGGTTGAATACATCACTGCGGCGCTCTTTAGCATGGCAGAACGGCAAAACGCACGTCTCGAAGGAAAATGCATAGGTATCCTTGGGGCAGGGAATGTAGGAGGACGGCTGGCCAGGCGCGTTGAGGCCCTTGGCATGAAGGTTATAGTTTGCGACCCGCCTTTACTCGAGTCTGATCCAGAAGCGGCATCACGCTATGTTTATGTTGAACTTGATGAAATGCTTAAAGAAGCAGACATCATTTCATTGCATGTACCGCTTACCAGGGATGGAAACCACCCCACGTTTCATCTTTTTGACGAGAACAGGCTGCTTGCTATGAAGCAGGGTGCCTGGCTGCTTAATGCTTCTCGTGGAGCGGTAATCTCCAATGAGGCCTTAAAAAGTGTCAGCCGAAGGGGGCATCTTGGCGCCGTTGTACTCGACGTGTGGGAGGGAGAACCTGCTATAGATGCGGAGTTACTTGAAATGGTGGATATCGGGACGGCTCATATTGCTGGGTATTCCTATGAGGGGAAAGTAAACGGGACCATTATGGTCTATGACGCCTTCATGGATCATTTTGGAATGAACCCTACCTGGGACTCTGAGGAGATTTTGGCACCTATGCCTGGCGATCACCTGGATGTACAACTTCCCAGTTCGGTTGAGAATAG
>JAHQVL010000060.1 GCA_019634345.1 Rhodothermaceae bacterium | reverse complement strand
TCCGCCGAGGATCTCGTGACGAAGCTTCCCGGCGTAGTCATGCAAGATGGCCAGGTGGAAGCGCAAGGCGAACAGGTCCAACGCGTGACGGTAGACGGCAGGGAATTTTTCGGCGATGATCCCACGGTAGCCCTTCGGAATATGCCTGCTGAAGTCATACAGAGCATTGAGATCATTGATGAGCAGAGCGAGCAGGCACAATTTACAGGCTTTAGTGATGGCGAGACCCAGAAAACAATCAACATCGTGACCCGAACCGGAATGAGTAACGGCAGGTTTGGAAAGATATATGGCGGTTATGGGGATGAGGAACGCTATATCAGCGGAGGCAATGGGAATATCTTTGACGGAGATAGACGTATTTCGATTATTGGTTTATCCAATAACGTGAACCAGCAGAACTTTGCTTTCGAAGATCTGCTGGGTATTTCGGGAGGAAACAGTCGCGGTGGGCCATCACGGGGGATGCGAGGTAGCGGGCCACCAAGAAGAGGATCTGGAGGAGGAGGGCGGAGAGGCCGTGGCGGCAATGGGTTCAGTCCGCGCGATTTTCTTGTTGGCCAGCAAGGAGGGCTCAACAATACCACTTCGGCCGGCCTTAATTACAGTGATGAGTTTGGTTCGAAGGTAAAACTAAGCACCAGCTACTTTTTCAACCGGATGGGAAATACGAACGACACTTCGTTGGACCGGCAGCTATTCCTTCCCGGTGACCAGGCTCAGTTTTATAATGAATCCACGTATGCTACCAGTACTAATTTTAACCACCGGCTGAATGCACGAATCGAGTATACGATTGATGAGAATAACTCGCTCCTGATTCGTCCACGCCTCAGTTTCCAGGATAACCGGGCGACGAACCGTGTGAGCGGTATCAATATATTGGATACGGGTTCTTTACTCAACGAAGCGTTCAACGATGCTACGTCAAATAACAACGGGTATACCTCCTCCGCGAGCGTCCTGTACCGGCACCGTTTTCCGAAACGAGGACGAACAATATCCACAGAATTCGATATGGGGTTAAATGATCGCTGGGGGGACACGGACCAGTTCTTGACCACTGCGTTTTTTGATCAGGATCTGGCTGCTGGTGACTCGACTTACGACCAGCAAATCGACAGCGAGACGGCCAGCAGTTCATTTGGGTTGGACATCGACTATACAGAGCCACTTGGTGAGGACGGACAACTTCGCATCAGCTATGAGCCGTCGATTGGTAAGAATGTGTCTGACCGATTCGCTTACGTGCTTGATTTACAAACAGGCCTGTACACCATCGTGGACCCCACCTTTTCGAGTCTTTTCGATAACGATGTGTTTCGCCAGCGCGGTGGGATCACATACCGGCAGAACATTGGTGAACGGTTCGAGCTGCAACTCGGTGTTGAAGCGCAAAATGAACGGCTCCTTGGCGATCAGACCTTTCCTGTCGCTTACGATCTTGACCGCTCGTTCTTTACGATTCTTCCTGAGATAGAACTGGAATACGAAATCGATGAGAAACTGGATCTGGACCTGGATTACAGTGCACGGACGAACACGCCTTCCGTCAGTCAACTGCAGGATGTGATTGATAATACCAATCCTCTCTTTTTGTCGAGCGGCAATCCCGAACTGGAGCCCAGCTATGAACACTCTATTCGTCTCCGTGCGCGGCGTGGCAACTGGCGGGAGGGACGAATGCTGTTTGGGTATATAAACTTCAGTCATGAGCGGAATTCCATAGGCACTGCTTCACTACTTGCCGTGCGAGATACAACCCTGGCACGAGGAATCGTCCTGCAGCAGGGATCGCAGTTCTCGCAACCGGTTAATTTAGCCGACCCAAGCATCAACGTGCGCTCGTTCTTCGGCATAGGAACGCCGTTCTCCCTTATTAAAAGCAATCTTAACTTTCGGGGAGGCTTCACCTATTCGCGCACTCCGGGGCTTATAAATGGCACGGTGAATACAGCTACGTTGTACGCGCTCAATGGCGGCCTCACCATAGCGAGTAACATCAGTGAACGGCTCGACTTTACAGCCTCCTACAGGGCCGATTATACCATTGCATCCAACTCGTTCTACGAAGAGCTCGACGAAAACTACTTCCGGCACAACGCAAACTTGCGATTTACCTGGCTATCCACCGGAGGTCTCGTTGCTGAAACCAGCCTTGTATACAATGATTACCTCCAACTAGACGAAGAGCTCTATCCGACGACATTCATCATGAATGCCGGCCTAGGGTATAAATTTATGCAGCAGGAGGCTGCCGAAATCAAGTTAGTCGTTGGCGATATCTTTAATCAGGAAACGGGTCTCAATCGGAGCATCACTGAGCTGTATGTCGAAGACCGGCGCACGCAAGTGCTCGGGCGATACATCCTGCTTAATTTGAGCTACCGATTTAGAGACTTCGGCTTCTAAACATCAGCGAGATAAAGCACCATCAGCTAAGGGAGCGGATATTGACTACAAACCCAATACTTTAGAACTAATTTAAACCGACCATGAACAGACGTCATTTTCTCGGTACCACAGCTGCAGGCTTGTTGGCATCGTTTGTACCAAACCGATTTGTATCTGGAGCCTCTTTTAATCTCGAAGGGGTAAAGATTGGTACTATAACATACAGTTACCGCTCGCTCCCAGGTAGTGCACAAGAACTCCTTGGCTACCTCAAGCAAGCAGGGATGGATACGGTAGAGTTGATGGGAGGCCCTGCCGAAGTGTATGCTGGTGGACCAACACGCCCTCCATTTCGCCGCCGACGGGGTAGCAACGTGAGTGAAGAGGAACTTGCTAAGATTCGAGCACAATATAAAGCGTACAACGAAGAGGCTCGCGCTTGGCGCGAGGGAGCATCCTTCGAAAAATTTGAAGAGTTGGGCCGCATGTACAAAGCGGGAGGCATTGACATCGATATCCTCAAACTCGGTGATCCTAGTTGGTCTGATAAAGAGATCGACTATGCTTTTATGGCCGCAAAGGCTATGGGTGCACGTGGGATTAGTTTTGAAATTTCAAATGTAGGTGCAGAACGGGTTGCACCGTTTGCTGACAAACATGAGATGTACGTTGGTTTGCACAATCACACACAGGTAGGAGATGAAGGCTTCAGCTTTGACGTTCCGCTTTCGTATTCCAGGTACATCATGTTGAATTTGGACATCGGGCATTACGTGGCAGGTACCAACGAATCTCCCATTCCTGTCATCAAGAAATACCACGACCGTATCACGCATCTGCATCTGAAGGATAGAAAGAAGGACAATGGAGAAAATGTGCCATGGGGAGAAGGTGATACGCCGATCGTAGAAGTACTGCAACTGTTGAAAAAAGAGCGGTATCCGATCACGGCCATGATTGAATTGGAATACGAGGTGCCCGAAGGATCGGATGTGCTGACTGAGATGGCAAAGTGCGTGGAATACTGCCGCAAGGCGCTCGCATAGTCTAAATTGGCCTGTAAAAAACTAGAGCATCAAATTCTTGATTGAGTGCCTTGAAACCCCTCTGTTTACACAAGAAAGCGTGGTCATTGGACCCTGGTCAACAGCTTCGAGTCCCTATCGGTCTCAACATTGTCGTTTTCAAACTGTACCCATAGTGCGCCAGGATAAACCGGCGTGAAGAAGAGAATGCAAGAGTCTTACACTAAAGGATTAGCGACCCATAGTGACCCCGAGTTATGCGTTTGTTATCGTAAGATGGCAGGCGTAACGCCCTTAGGGGCACATACGGGCGTAGTATTGAGCCGCGTAAACAAGTACTCCGGAGCGCCGACGCTGTTATTGGAAGCGGAAGGCCACACGGGAGGCGTCGCTATCGCGAGATGTCTTTCGGCTCTGCGCGGCCCTTGGCCTTGAGCACGTGTGGAATCTTCATGCGTGAGAACTGGGAGGTCCCTCTATCACCTACACTGGCACGGTAGGTCGCATCGGGAAGGCGGGAGGCCATAATCCGATGATGCACGATAGAGGGAAGTTGGATGGGCCCGTAGTACCTGCGAAGCAGTCGTTCAAACCCCTTGGGGTTGAGTATCTTCTCGTAGGGGTATAAAAGTCGATATGGAGCAGATTGGAGCGATTCTGAATTTTGGTAGTATCATTATAGAATCAGGGTTATACTTAACAGACTATGACAGTTCAGTCAAAAAGCCTCTTAAAGGACAAAATCATTGATTGCCTCAAAGCTGAAGAAGAAATAGAACGTATTGTCTTTTTCGGTTCCTTCATGGTTGCAGATGAGCCTCATGATATTGACGTTGCAATTTTTCAAGATAGTAACCACTCCTATCTAGATCTTGCAATGAAGTATCGAAAGTTAACAAGGGAAGTATCGAAAGAAATCCCTCTTGATATTATTCCTCTAAAGTCAGATACGCCTGACTTTGCTTTTTTGACTGAGATAGAAAAGGGTGTTGTGGTGTATGAAAGATGAGGCGCGAAGATGGATGATGTTTGCAGACGAGAACCTTCAGTCAGCAAAGATTCTTCTCGAAAGTAACCTGTTTAATCCCTGTCTACAAAACATTCAGCACTGTGTTGAAAAGCCTTGAGGGCTTTGCTGATAGAACGCTCTCTTAAGCTCATAAAAACGCACAGCATATCTGAGTTAAACAATATTTTGTATCAGGATGGACTAGAGGTAGGTCTTGTTGATGAGGACTGTGATTTCCTTGACTCAATCTATATTCCCTCGAAATATCCTCTCGGTAATGCGTTACCTCATTTTGTACCCAATGAGGAAATCTGCGAAAAGGGATTGCGAATAGCTGAGCGTATTTACTTTTCAGTGGTTCAAATACTTTCCAAGCTGTAAAAGGTATGTTTCTCAACTATTCCAATACTGTACCGGCCTACTTTTAAATCGCCATAACCCATTGGTGCACAATCAATTGGCAGACTAGCCTCAGCGTTTCCTAAACGCTAGGTCGGGTGTTCGAGTCGCTCCGGTGGAGCGTGAAAAAGAAATTAAACCGGGTCTACAGCTAGATCAGTTGAATGTGCGTTTCGCAAAAGGGTCTGCCTTCCCAGTCTGCCCACCAGTGTAAGAATTGATTGTATTGGGATTGTGCATGCAGTTTCTGGCTGTTGGATAGTTTGTCTGTAGGGATGAGGCTGTGTTCGAATTTATCGAAACCGGCAAGCACCATCAGGTATTTGTAGTACAGCACTAAGTCGGGCCCTTCATCGTATTTTGCCAGGACGCCAAACGCTTCCTCGAGTTCGAGCGCTAGCCGACGAGCGTGTGAGGCGCCTTCGACGCCAGAAGCAGCCCACTCGCAGAGCTTGATCATGTACAGGACTTGCTCTGGCAGAATATTTCCAATGCCTGTGATCGCACCGGTAGCGCCACAATTGAGATACCCGTAACAAACGGCCGTATCCACACCCACGGCCAGGATCAGGTCATCGTCACCGCTTGTAATGTTCGTGGCCGCGTAAAATAAGGCTTCTGCTCCGCAGAATTCTTTAAACCCTACCAGGTTCTTAAACCGATCTCGCAAGCGGAAAAAGAGGCCGGCCCTTACCTCAAACCCATAGTACTTGCTATTGTAAATCACACACGGCATCTCACCCGCTGCTTCAAGGATGGCAGAAAAGTGTTCATACTGCGCCGGTTCGCATGCAACTCTGGAACTCTGGCGCGGAATGACCATGAGTCCGGCTGCACCTACCTGGTTTGCGTGCTTTGCAAACTCGACAGATACGAGAGGGTTCTGATGTCCCGTGCCAACAATAACCGGTATACCTGCCTCTACCAGACGGCGCACCCCTTCTTTTCTGCCTTCCACGCTGAGGTTCGGCCATCCGCCCATTGAGCCGGCCCAGATGACAGCCTTCATTCCCTTCGCAATTAAGAGTTGGGCGACACGGACCAGTTCATCGAAATCCGGCTGTCCATCGGCATCACAGGGGGTCATGATCGCAGGGGCGCACCCTGCAAAGATGGCGGCTTTATTCGGCATGATGCTGTTGGTTTCGGTGAGTTGAACGCGTTTGGTAGAGAGCGAATAGGATACAAACAGCGGGGACGAAAAACAATCAAGAGAAAGGGTACTCGCATCGTGTTGCTGAACTAAGGAATGTTTACTGGGGGGGAGGAGTGATGGGTTTGCAAGGCTGCCGGCAATGAACTGGCAGCCTTTTTTTATTGCTTGATAAAGGGGTGGTAAAGCCTTAATGTTATTATTGCCAACGGTTCATGCCTTAATTGATTGAAATGAACAACTCAGCCCCTTGACGTTTTTCGACTTCTATATCCCAATTGTGCTATCATGCCTGATTCTGGCATTATCAGGGTGTTCTTCAAGGCACCCGCTTCCTGATCACGTCGACTTCAATTTTCACGTCAAACCTCTTCTTGCTGACCGGTGCTTCAAGTGTCATGGTCCTGATCCTAATACCCGTGAAGCGGATCTGCGCTTCGACACCAGGACCGGCGCGTTTGCTTCTTTGGATAGCCTGGGCGAACGCTTTGCCATAGTGGCCGGCGATCCTGCGAACAGTGAGATGATCCACCGGATTAACCATGACAATCTGGACGAGCGCATGCCCCCTTTAGAGTCGAATCTCACGTTGTCCGAGTTTGAAAAGAAGATTCTGGAGAAATGGGTCAAGCAAGGTGCAGAGTGGAAAGCCCATTGGGCCTTCATGCCCCCTGAGCAACAGGGTCTTCCATCGATAGATAATGAGGAATGGGCCGAAACCCCTATTGACCATTTCATACTTGCCCGCTTAGAACGAGAAGGGCTCTCTCCGGTGCCTGCTGCTGCCCGAGAAAAATGGCTGCGCCGTGTAACGTTTGACCTTACAGGGTTACCACCCACCCTTGATGAGATAGATGCGTTTCTGGAAGATCAAGAGCCGGACGCCTATGAACGCGTTGTGGACCGATTGATTGCATCAAAGGCCTATGGCGAACGCATGGCAGTCGATTGGCTTGACCTCGCCCGGTATGCCGATACTCAGGGACACCATCACGATTTCGAGCGGAATATGTGGCCCTGGCGGGATTGGGTGATTCAAGCGTTTAATGACAACATGCCCTATGACCAGTTCGTAACCTGGCAACTGGCCGGCGACTTGCTGCCGGATCCCACCTATGAACAGCTCCTTGCGACGGGTTTTAATCGAAACCACAAAATCACGCAGGAATGCGGGGTGATTGAGGAGGAATTCCGGGTTGAATATGTCGTGGATCGGACCAATACCTTCAGTACGGCCTTTTTGGGGCTAACGATGCAGTGTGCCCAGTGCCATGACCACAAGTACGACCCGATTTCTCAGAAAGAATATTACCAACTCTTCAGTTTTTTCAACAATGTGCCCGAGCGTGGCCGGTGGCCGCACTCTGAGAAAACGTCTTCGATGCCGAGCTTACCTCTGCCCGTGGAGCAGATTGCTCAAACCAAGCAGTATATCGATCGTCACATTCGGAATCGAGACTCTGGTGATGAACCCGTCGAAGAGGACTACGGGACCTACGAAGCCGAACTGAACGTGCTGATGTACCCGACCATGGTTATGGCGGAGCTGGATACGCTGAGGCCGGCCTATATTCTGAATCGCGGCCTGTATTCTTCCCCCGGTGAGCGTGTTTTCCCTGAAACTCCAGAGTCTATACTTCCCTTTTCTTCAGAATATCCTCGTAATCGCCTCGGTCTTTCCCAGTGGCTATTCGATCCTGCTCATCCATTAACAGCTCGTGTAACTGTTAATAGATACTGGCAAATGCTTTTTGGGACCGGCCTGGTACACACGCCCGAAGATTTCGGCAGCCAGGGGGCGTTGCCTACCCATCCAGAATTGATTGATTGGCTGGCCGTTTATTTCATGGAGTCTGGCTGGGATGTTGCGGGACTTCTCAAGACAATCGTACTTTCCTCGACCTATCGCCAATCCTCTACGGTCAATCCAGACCTACTCGGTATAGATCCTGGTAATGCCCTGCTTTCCAGGGGGCCTCACCTCAGGCTTACAGCAGAGATGGTGCGGGACCAGGTCCTTGCGATAAGTGGGTTGCTTGTTGATACACTTGGCGGCCCCCCTGTAAAACCGTATCAGCCTGACGGGTTGTGGAAAGAGGTATCGTCGGGCGGGACCTTTCTACGGAAATACAACCAGAGCGCAGGGGATGATTTGTATCGCCGTAGCCTTTATACTTTCTGGAAACGTATCCAGCCACCACCTAATATGATCACCTTCGATGCGGCCTCCCGCAATGAATGCACGGTTCGAAGGCAGCAAACGAGTACCCCCTTGCAGGCCCTGGTCTTGCTGAACGACCCCCAATTTGTAGAAGCTGCCCGTGTGTTCGGAGAACGTATGATGGTGGAGGGCGGAGCCTCATTGGCAGATCGCATCGCCTATGGCTTCAGATGGGCCACCTCCCGGATGCCAGACGAGGAAGAGATCGGTCTTTTGACCGCGTTATTTGAAGAAGAACGGGACGGGTTTGCCATGAATCCCGATCAAGCTGATGCCTTGCTTACCGTAGGGGAGTACGCAGCCGAAAGCAGCCATGACCCCGTAGAGTGGGCTGCTTATACGACTGTTGCAAGCACCTTGTTGAACCTTTCAGAAGCGATCTACAAATGAATAAGGACTGTCAACATATTGGGTGCACTACAACACGCCGGCATTTTTTGTCGAATGCAACACTCGGTATCGGTGCTGCTGCGCTCGCTTCGCTTTTTCCTGGGAATGCTTTTGCTGCCAGAGAGGAGGGGAGAGGGTTGGATTTCCCCCATTTTCCCCCAAAGATCAAACGGGTTATCTATCTTTTCCAGAGCGGTGGACCTGCCCAAATGGAGCTGTTCGATAATAAGCCTGAACTCCGTAGGCGGCAGGGTGAAGACCTGCCGGCCTCCGTGCGTGGCGATCAGCGCTTGACGGATTTTGTCGTCAACCAGCCCACTCTTCCGATGGTCGGGTCGCACTTTTCGTTCAAACAACATGGCCAGAGTGGGGCATGGCTTAGCGAACTGCTTCCTTTTACGGCCCAGATTGCTGATGAATTGTGTTTCATCAAATCGATGCATACCGAAGCGATCAATCACGATCCTGCATTGAATTTTTTCCAGACGGGATCTCAGCAGAGTGGCCGGCCCAGCATTGGATCCTGGCTGAGTTACGGACTCGGTAGTGAAAACGCAGACCTGCCTGCCTTTTGTGTTTTATTATCGAAAGGGACCGGGAGGGCCATGGCTGCCCAACCCCTTCAGTCACGGTTGTGGGGCAGCGGTTTTTTACCCTCCTTGCATCAGGGGGTGCAGTTCCGTGCGGGTAGTGATCCTGTGTTATACGTAAACAACCCGCCTGGTGTATCCCGCATGGCTCGCCGGCGGCAGCTCGACCGTGTACAGGCCCTCAACGAAAAGTATCATGCCGAAGTAGGCGATCCTGAAATCCAGACGCGGATTGCCCAGTATGAAATGGCGTATCGTATGCAGACCTCGGTTCCAGAGACCATGGATATAACCGATGAACCCGATGCGATCTTTGATCTCTACGGCCCCAGTGCCCGCATTCCAGGCACCTTTGCAGCGAATTGTATTCTAGCCCGGCGGCTGGCCGAGCGCGATGTCCGATTTATTCAACTCTATCATCAAGGCTGGGATCAGCATAACGACCTTCCTGCACACATCGCCGGCCAATGCCGAGATATTGACCAACCGTCTGCTGCACTGGTGATGGACCTGAAGCAGCGCGGACTCCTCGATGACACCCTGGTTATTTGGGGCGGTGAGTTCGGGCGCACCAACTTTGCTCAAGGCAAATGGTCCGACGAAAACTACGGCCGCGACCACCATCCCCGGTGTTTCACGATCTGGATGGCCGGAGGAGGCATCAAGCCAGGCATCACCTATGGAGCAACCGATGACCTTGGATACAACGTGACTGAGAATCCCGTCCACGTCCATGATTTTCAGGCGACCTTACTGCATCTGCTAGGCATTGATCACGAACGCATGACCTTCAAACACCAGGGCCGGCGGTACAGGTTAACGGATGTACATGGGAAGGTAGTGAGAGGGATTCTGGCTTAGTTGTATTCAGGGTGGACTAGGCTCTTGAGTCGTAGTCTATATTCTCGGTCACGACCGGTATGTGCTTTGGGCTCCAATGGTGCAGCAGAGCATTTCCAATATCCTGGACTCTTTCGAAGATAACAACGACTAGTTTAAGGCATATAGCCGATGCCAGACCGATAGTCAATCTCTCACCTATGGTTCCTGGTTTGTACGTAGAAGAAATACCATGCGTCGCTGTTGCGAAAGATGAAAGAAGGGAATAATTCGGCAACTCACCCACCGGATATCGGACATAATAGGGCCGGGCATCGGACATGACACTTTTTAGGTCTATTCCGGCTCATTTGATTAGAACGACCTCCGTAGGTTCTTGAAACACTTTATCTCGAGTAGATGAGTTCGTTCGTTTTTCGATTTTATGCCCCTTTCCTGTGTGACAATGAGTGCTGCACCTAATTATTCAGAATACGCACGGCGATTAAAGGCCTCTGATAGAGAAGCCTTTGCTGCCCTGTTTCGCCTTTTGCGAGAGCCGCTCATCCGGTATGTGTTGACCATAGTCAGAGAGGATATGGTAGCTCATGACATGGTTCAGGACTGCTTCGTTGCACTATGGAATCTACGGGAAACCCTTGATCCGAATAAGTCGCTCAAGGCCTACATGTATCAAATGGTTCGAAGGCGTGCTCTGCGCCATCTGAGAGACACCCGATTGCATGAGAAAAAACGTGCGCTTATCCAACAGCGAAGCTCGAGCGAAATTCCTGTTGATCAATGGCCTGATGCCGCTATGGAGAGCGATTCTCTGAGTAGCAATTTGAAGAGATGGCTCTCCGCTCTACCAGGGCGTCAACGCGAAGCACTTGAGCTGAGCCGCTACCAGGGGTTAAGCTATAAAGAAATTGCAGAGGTGATGGATATTTCTCCCCGCACGGTAAATACTCACATTAGCCTTGCAATCAGAAATTTACGTCGCACTATAGAAACGGATGAAATGGTCTTAATGCAGTTGTAATCGTTGTTTGCCTTAACAAAATGGGCAAACTATTCCGTACCGGGTAACGATACAGGGGTAGGTGTTGATGCTTCTTGTGCACGGATGGGGGATACTAACGTCAACAGTATGCAAACAACACTGATGACAATAGTGGGGTGTTTAGGGGTCATTATGGTTTTTTTGCTGGACGGGAAGGAGAAATCGGCTGCTCTATGCCGCACGTAGTTTTTAAACGCAATCTTGAAGGCTATAGTTACAAAGAAAGGGTATGAAGATTTGTCCTGTTGATCGAAGAACTAGGGTGTCGTTCACGTTATTCCTGCTGGTAGTTGCTTGGAATGGTTCCACTGTTTGGGAGACTGCCCGTACATGCGTTTGAATTCTCGGCTGAATTGTGAGGAGCTTACGTAGCCGACTTCCATAGCTGCTTCGTTTACATTCATTCCTTCCGCAATCTTCATGGCAGCGCTATTCAGCCGCATAGCCTTCACAAACTGAATGGGTGACATCGTGGTAGCTTGCTTGAATTTGCGGTGGAACACGGCACGGCTCATCCCCACCTGTGCGGCCAAATCTTCGATGGTAACCGATTCTTCCAGGTGGGAAGACAAATACGCAATGGCTCGGGCGATCTCATTGCCCACCCCAAATGCACGCCTTGCGGAATTCCCAGCAGCTCCCTTTAATACAGCGTAGTACACCTCTCTTAACCGGCCTTCCCCAAGTACTGCCGTATCCGCCGGACTATCTCCCAATTGCAGCAGGCGTAATAGCGCATCAGTGAATGCGTCATCCCAGGGGGAGAGGGCAAACGCTTGTGGGAGAGAGCCGCCTCTGGGCATTCTGATCGCACCATCAGCGCTTGCCGTCTCAATGGCCAGTTGAGTCATCACTTTTGTATCCAGGGAGATATACACGCCGAGGAGAGGGTTGTCCGGTGAAGCTGTAGGTGTCCCTGCCTCTACGGGCATTGAGATGGGGCAGCACATGTATTGACTGCTGTCATACTTATAAGATTTGCCATCCAGTATAGCTTCCTTCGTGCCGCTTACGATGGCGATCACAGAGGGTTCGTACACGGCAGGGGCGCAGCGAACCGATTCGGTGACCCGGAAGAGTTGCACGCCCTTCACACCGGATTCCACCATGCCGTCCTCGTTCGCCTTGTTTTCAATGAGTTCTTTTATGTGTTGTTTGCTCATGCAATCAATGTAACACGCAAAATGCATAATGCAATTGGAATGATACAATTAGGCATATATTAGCGACTATTGCGCCTATTTATATCGCGTATTGAGAGGTATACTTGTTTCAGGTTGTACCAAAAACACAGAGTATAAATAATGACCACTAAAAATAGATTTGGCGCGAGGGGCTGGACACCGGATCGAATCGGCTCCATTATAGGCAAAACGTATCTCATCACGGGAGCCAACGCCGGGGCAGGATTTGAGGCAGCGCGTGTATTCCTATCCAAGAGAGCAAACGTGGTGATGCTGAACCGCAATGCTGATAAGTCAGCTGCTGCCATCGCGTCCCTCAAACAAGAATTTGGAAGCGACGCTGGTGTAACCTTTGTGCACATGGACCTGGCTGTGTTGGATTCCGTGCGGGCAGCGGCTTTGGAGGTACTGGAGAAGGTGCCCCAAATCGACGCCCTCATCTGTAACGCCGCCATCGCGCAAGTGGCCAAACAAGAGATTACCGTGGATGGTTTTGAAAGCCAGCTTGGTGTGAACCATTTCGGTCATTTCCTCCTCTGTGGATTACTCTTCAAGCGCATTGAAGAATCGTCTGGGCGTATCGTGGTTGTTGGCAGCAATGCGTATAAAATGGGGTTGAAGAGCATTCAGTTTGAAGACCTCAACTTTGATAACAAGTACACGGCCTGGAACTCCTACGCCCAGAGCAAGCTTGCACAGATGATATTTGGCTATGAACTGCAACGCCGGGTCCAGGCTACGGGTAAGAGCGTAGAGGTTCAGGTCTGCCATCCCGGCGCGTCACGAACCAATTTGTTGCAGGACACGGCCAGCACGTTTAATAAGATTCTCTGGTCCATTCTCTCTCGTATTATCGCCCAATCTGCTGAAAAGGGCTCGTGGCCCGAAGTGATGTGCGCAACAGAAGCTGGATTGGGTTCTGAGAAGCTCTATGGGCCTACGAAAAGAGCAGACACGGTCGGCCCCATCGGCGAGTGCGTGTTAGATGAGTGTGCGCTAGACAGAGAAATGGCTGCCAAACTCTGGACGCTCTCCGAGGAGAAAACGGGTCTGAACTGGTCGCAATGAGGATGAAGTCAGGGCTTTTCTGGCTCAGTACAGTTCATAAGCTATAATCGTATTGTTCGAAAATGTAGCTATAAGCACCATCTTTTTATCACGAATCACAGTGACGTCGTTTAATGCGCTAGCCCCATGAATGGGAATAACCTCAAGTGATAGAAAGAGGGTAACTAGCCCATTTTCTTGCAGAAGAAGGGTTCTACAGCGGGGTCAATGGGGTTTCCGTTGGATCGCCTCATCATAATGAGTTGGCCCACATGGTACCCCATATCTAAGAAAGGCCCATTGATCAAGTGCCAGATGGGTGTTTCAAATGAAGCACCATCTACCGCTATCTTAATTTGTTTGCCTGCAAGTTCTTCATCGGTTGTAGAGGCCAAAAAAGACCTGATCTGGTTGAGCTTACCTAATGTATCTTTTTTTATCTCAGTAAAAGATAATTCGCTGGCTGGTTCTGGAAATGTAGTTCGTTCACCTTCGAGCGAGTTGGCTATGAATAGGGCCAAATACCGTATATGATCGAGCGTCTCCTTCATCGTTCTCGATTCATTTCCTGGTGTATACGATAAGTCGGAATCTGTAATACCTTCTGTTCCCCAACTATATCTAAATCCAATTCCTTCGGTTAATCGGACTAATGTCGTTGTCCCTGAGAAAGAATTGGGGTATTCGTTGATCTCTTTAAAATCTTCCATATGACCTCTTTTTAAGTACTCTTCAGATGCAATAGTCAGGCATTCTAACTATTTGAGCCCATGCTCACAATGCATTACGCAGAAGCCAGTTCAGAAGGGACATGCCACTTAAAGAGTCTTATGGGGATTCGGAATTGGGTCCCCTCCAGAGGGATTAAAAAGTCGCCTAGTGTGTTGATGAGATAGGATGATCATTAATTAAAGAAGCGTATTCGGGAAGACCACGCAATGCGTCCCAGGTAGGGTCGGAGGCTATGAGCTTAGCTGATACGAAACCAGGATTGTTTAGCAAAATGCGCAACTGTTCAATGGCTTTCTGGTACTCAGCGACCATAACGTATATAGCTGCCATATCTTCTACGCGAAGAGGTCCCTGGATGGCGTCTCTTTGAATAGGCATCAGCTCAAGGCTTTGGAGTCCGGAGGCGATGGCTTTTTCTTTTTGACCCAGACTTGCATACACCCTCCCGAGTGTTGCATGTGCACGCGAATCGGTAGGGTGGTCCTCTAAGTACCTGGTTAGCAGTTGAAGAGCTATGGTTTCTTGTTTGCGGGCTTCGATATTGTTATCTAGACCTTTTAAGGCTCGTGCTTTTAGATGGGCAGCCGGGATATAGTAGACTTGCGTGTCAAAGATATCCTGGTTCATTGCAGTAATTCGATTGAGTGCAGTCTCATAATTTTCATTTACTAGATCAATATAAATCGAAGTAATCCGAGTAAAATCATTCTCAAAAGTACCTCCTGTATCATGGTCCAATGTTTCTCTTGCAATTTCAGGGGTTTTCCATGCCAGATTAAGCCGGGCATACGTGGCTGGGATATGGGCCTCTTCAGGGAAGTATTTTATAGACAACTGGTAGGCTGAATCTGCCTGTGCATAGTGGCGCAAGAGTTGGTTGGTCAGTGCAATTGCACCGTAATCTGCACCCAATGGATCGAGCGTTGCCATCTGTTCAAAAAATGAGAGGGCTTCGCGCAATTTACCCTGCCGGCGGAGGACGAATGCTTTACCTTGAATAGCATCTAGTGTATTGGGATTTACGCGTAGTGCCCTTTCAAAGAAGTCACTAGCTTGAATGAGATTGTTGCGGCATCTATACGCATGCATACCAAGCGCAACGTAACTCTCCGTTTCTTGTGGGTTATGGATCAGCGCTTTTTCTGCATTGTGTTGAGCATCCTGGCAACGAGAATCTGAACGATCAATTCGATGAAACCAGATAGCTGAATGGACCTTGGATAGTTCGGCGTAGGCTTTTGAAAAGGTTGTGTCTTTCTCGGTTGCCTGACGGTACATTGTTTCAGCAAACCGAAGGCTATTGGCGTCCTCATTGTTTTTGAAAAACTCATTGCCCCGCAAAAAGTAATTATAGGCCTCCAGGTTGTCTGTCAAGTGTTTGGCCAACCCGAGTTGGTCAGATTCCAACAAGGTGAGGTTTAAGGCTTCGGCTATCTTGAGTGCAATGAGGCTTTGTACATTGAAGATATCAGATACGTTCTCATCGAAGGTCGATGTCCAAAGAATCTCATTGTCTGTGATCTTCAGTAGCTGAGGAGTGACTCGGATACGGCCATTGGGGTCATCTGTATCGTCAAATTCGATTGTGCCTTTCAAAATATAATCTGCATTAAAAACCTCAGCGATCTGGTCGGTTGAGTCATTAATGCCTTCGTACTTTATGGCGCTAGTACGGCTAATTGTTTGTAAGCCGTTAATCGTAGATAAATGCGAGGTGATTTCATCAACAACCCCTGCTGCAAAATAGTCCTGCTGGTTTGTGCCCTGGTGGACAAAAGGAAGGGCAACAAGAGTTTTGGGGCCTGGGTCGATGATTATGGCAGTCTCGGTCTCTGAATAGTTGCTCCAAAGCCGAGAAGAAAAAAGGGTCAATAGTACAAGCACGCTTGCCACTGCCACGGACATTGATAGCCCTGTTTTATGGCGATGAGCGTACTTACGTACTTTATAGACGAGATTATCCGGGCGTGCCAGAATAGGCTTGTTCTCAAGGTACCTGTTGATGTCATCTTCAAATGCTGCCACTGAAACGTATCGCCTGGTGACATCTTTGTGCAGTGCTTTTCTGCAAATGAGATCAAGGTCGCCTTGAAGTTGCGGTGTGTCATGTACAACCTCACTCATCAGGGGAGGCTCCGTCTCACAGATCATCTGCTCAGCTTCCAGCCTCGAAAGTCCAGAAATATCGTGAGGCCGTTGGCCGGTAAGTAATTCATACAAGAGCACGCCGAGGCTGTATACATCACTGCTTGTAGAGAGCGCTAGGCCACGGAGTTGCTCTGGGCTGGCATAGGATAAGGTTAATAGTCGGTGCCCGGTTTGAGTCAGCAGAGCCGTCGTGTCCAGAATATCCGGGTTTAGCACTTTTGCAATTCCAAAGTCGAGTAGCTTTGGGGTTCCGTTTGGCGTAACAAGCACGTTTGCCGGCTTGATGTCTCTGTGAATAATCTGGTTTTCGTGGGCATGGCGTGTTGCTGAACACACCTTTAAAAAGAGCTGCAGCCTCTCGGTTAACGAAAGCCTTTCTGCGTCGCAAAAGGAGGTGATGGGTATGCCATCAATAAATTCCATGGCAAAGAACGGCTTACCTTTGTCGACATGCACCGTACCATATAGCTTAGCAATATTAGGATGGCTTAAGCTTGATAAGATTTGCCATTCGATTTTGAATCGACGTACAAGACTAGCATGATTTGTATCGCGATGCAGCACTTTTACTGCAAGAGGATGGGTACTTCCTGTTTCGCGGTAGGCTTTGTACACTGCTCCCATGCCACCACGACCGATCAGCTCTTCAATCCGATAAGGGCCTATAGATTCTGGGAGGGGTTGTGTATCCTCGGTAAAAAGTTCATCAGCTAGCTGGTCCGGGGTCCAGTCCAGCAGTTCATCTTCTGATCCATCCGCTGCAATCAGGGCTTCCACATGTGAACGCAAAGCGGAATTAGAGCCACACAATGCATCAAGCTGAGCGCGTTGTTCGCCAGGGGGAAGATCGATGACTTCTTCAAAGATCGATTTAACACTATTCCATTGACTCGCATCCATATTCACGTAGAGAAGGTCGGCTAAGAGGGAGTAGAAGGTCGCTTAGATCAATAGGGCTTAGGGTGTGCCTCTACCATCTACTCTTGGAGCAATGCATTTGCGAGAAAAGCACGTGCTGTACGCCAGTCTCTTTTTACTGTGCGTGAAGATACCCCCAAAGCTTCTGCTGTTTCCTCAAGGCTCAGGCCAGCAAAATAGCGGCATTCAACCACTTGTGCCATTCTTGGATCAAGTTTTTGCAGTTCATTCAAGGCTTCATCCAGAGAAACCATTTTCTCCGCATTAACTGGCGTTTTATAGAGTTCTTCCTCGAAAGTGATATTCAATTCATCACCACCTCTTTTCTGAGCCAGTTTCTTTCGCGCCTGGCCTATCAGAATCTGGCGCATTGCTTTGGCCGCTGTTCGCATGAAGTGAAGTCGGTTTTCCCAGTTGCCATGCCCTGCCATTTTTAAATACGCCTCATGGACCAGGGCCGTAGTATTGACCGTTTGGTTATGTTTTCCGCTTCTCACCTTACGCGCCAGTCCGTGCAGTTCTTTGTAAACTGCTGAGAATAACGCATCAAGGGAACCCTCTTGACCGGCCTGGACCGATGCTAACAACTCTGTCACTGAAGCATCCCGTGCTGACATTGTTATTTCTATTTTTCTTACAAAGATGTCCCTTCTCGAAGCCATTCAGCGTAGAGAAGGGGGATACGTCATTATAAGAAAAAAGATGGAGCCCCAATAGGATTAGGGTTACACGAATCATCAGATGCCATGGAAATCAAGAGAAGCTCAGGCGAACCAACTTTACTTTTTATTCCCGATATCAGCGGGTTTACCGACTTTGTCAACCAAACCGAGATCACACATAGCCAGCATATCATTCAGGAGTTATTGGAAATTTTAATCGATGCTAATGAAATCGACCTGGAAGTTTCCGAAATAGAAGGAGATGCGATTTTATTTTATCGGAGCGGATCTCCTCCAACAGCCGCTGAGCTTCTTGCACAGGTGCAGCGCATGTTTGTTCGATTCCATGCACATCTCAAATTGTATGACTCTCATCGGATATGCCAGTGTGGCGCTTGCTGTAGTGCAACTAATCTTACGCTCAAGTTTATTGTCCACTTTGGTGAAACGGGGACAAACCAGGTTAAGAACCACTCAAAGCTGTTTGGCAGGGATGTGATTGTAGCACATAGGCTTCTTAAAAATGAAGTGCCTCATAATGAGTACGTTCTTTTTACCCACCAGTTAATCAACGCGTGTTCAAACTGGGTCGAAGTAAAACAGGCGGCGTGGGCAGAACCTGAACATGGAACTGAAGCCTATGACCTGGGCAACGTCGAATATTGTTTTGTTTCCCTTAAGGCGTTGGAATCTCACGTGCCCGAACCCAGGATCGAAGATTATAGCCTCAAGGGAGTGACCAAGAGAGTTCTTGGCCATGAAAGAATAATAGAAGCTCCCATTGACCTGGCTTTTGATGTCCTATCCGATCTATCGATCCGACATGAATGGATAGTAGGAATCGTTGATAGTGATAAGTTGAATGGGAAGATCACAAGAAACGGTTCTACTCACCGATGTGTGATCAAGAACGATGATAGCGATCCTTTTATGATTACCCATAACTTTCAGACGGGTAAGGACTACATCACGTTTACAGATACGAACCACAAAAAGGGGTTTGATACCGTTTTTACGTTGCGTAGAATAGGGCCGACCATCACTCGCCTCGAGATACACTATTTCATGAAGAAAAATGTGATCATGGAGCTTATGCTCAACCTCTTCATGAAGAAGAAGTTATCTGAAAATCTCAAGGAGACCTGCTCCCGGTTAAATGACTTATGTAAAAAGCTCGTGGCAGAAGGACGGCAACATCCGGCTCACATTGTTTTGCACCCTGTTCTCTTGGAAGCTGCTTAACAGCTTGAAATAAAACTACAGTTGGTATACACGTCTCCCCGTTGCCATGTCATCTATATACCCATCCTGGGAATGCGATTGTCACGCATCGGGGTGTTGAATGGATGTATCCTGTGAATCAGGGGATTCGATTGATTAAGTAGGTATAGCACCGAGCGATAGTTGACAGATCTTAATCATGCAACATCGCTTCGGCCTCTACCTCTACAAGATACTCGTCGCCAATGATGTTGGCTTGAATAAGGGTGTTTGCAGGTTGAATATGACTGAATCGTTCGCCGTGAACGCGGGAGATGGGCTCCCAGTGCTCCATGTGCTGGACGTAAACGCGTGTTCTTATTACATCCGATAGTTGTCCGCCGAGAGATTGAATGGCTCCTTCGATTTTGTCGATCACAAAATGCATCTGTGATCTTGGGTCATTTCCGCCGATTACCTGATTGCCATGCGTTGCGGTAGTGCCTGAAACAAGGATGCGATTGCCCTGCCGGATAGCACGGCTAAATCCGGCCAGGTCTTCCCATATCGTTCCTGATAAGGCCTGTACTCTGCCGCCTGGTTGTACTACAGAGTCATAGGGAGCTGGCATTTCTTCCAAGTGGTGACTCAGGTCTCCTGATGCCGTTAAGAAGGGTGGTTTTCGGTACTCATCGCCACAATCTCCTGGTATCTGTCCGAGCACTTCCATCGCCTTATGGAGGATTTTTCGATCCGATTCACCCAGGTTTAATGAGTATAACCGCAGGTTATCCGAAAGGTGATTGCTACGTCCTGGTCGCACTCCTATGATTACACCTGCAACTGCTGGTTGATCGAGAATGAATCGTGAGGCAACATTGGCCATGGAAACACCCTTATTGTTGGCTACATGATGGAGTGCCTCAAGTACATTCTGGAGTGCTTCCCAGCCACCAGCTTCTTGAATGAATCGGCCATATTTCATCTGTGACCAGGTTTCAAGTTTTTCCCAGTCTGGCTCAGGGGCTTTAAGCCATCGTTCTGTTAAAAAGCCGCCGGCAACTGTTCCGTATGCCAATACCCCAACCCCGTACTGATTACAAAGATCTGTTAATGCGTGTGATGCCCGCTGGTCAATCAGCGAGTAGCTCACCTGGTTGCTCACTACATCGATACCGCTGTCTAGCACCATTTTTAAATGGGCCGCATCAAAATTGGTTAGTCCCAGGTGCATGATGTGGCCTTCTTCTTTGAGTTCTTGCAGCCAATACAAGCAATCCAACCAGCCCGGATGGGCGTAATTCCAGGCATGAAACTGCAGCAGATCCAGCACCTCTACATCCATCCGTTGCAACGCGTGATGCACAGCAGCTCTTACTTCATTTTTTGAATTAACATCCGGCTGGGGCACCCACTTCGTCAGTAATTGCACAGACGATGTATCTCCAACCTTTTTCTTTAATCGGCCTGCAATGATTTCGGCAGATCCATAATGATCCGCCATATCAAAGGTTGTTAACCCGGCTTCAACATAAGGCACCAATGCCTCAGCCGCCCCATCCGGATCCAACGCCCCTTCACGCTCCATATCGGCAACCTGCCACAGGCCAGAAAGGATGCGAGAAATGTTAAGATCTTTACCGAGGGTGGATGTCATTTGATCGCAATCTATTCTGCCGGCAGTTCTTTGAATCGGGTTTCAACGTCGATGCCTGCCTGTTTGAGTTTGCGCATGTGGGTTATGTAGATGGCAGTTGCAATGCCCATGACGATTAACCAGATGGGGGTGGAATGGAAGTACCAGGCGTCGAGCGAGGCGCGCATGTCTTTCGTGATGTGTATGACTAAAAATCCTGTAAGCATTAGTGTACCGAGGCCGCCCAGCACCCACTGCAAAGGGCGAGAGGAAAACACGCTGATCCGGCGGGCTATTGCTGGATTGCGCCGGTGTAGCGCCAGTACGGAGACACACATGAGCAAGAAGTTAACCAGCATTGAGGTTACCAGGATGTCTACGCCCAGAAAGAAATCACCGGCCAGGTGGCTTCCTAGAATACCTAAAGTTGCCATCATTCCACTCAGAAGAATGGCGACTTGGGGCGTATTATACTTGCGGCTTACGCGTGCTGCTGCCTTTGGGAATATGCCGTCTTCTGCCCACGCAAACATCAAACGGGAAACAGCGAGCAGCATGGCCGGCAAATCGTTGATCAGTGCAACGACAGCCCCTGCTAAGATGGCTACCGTCCACCCAGGTGACAAAAGATAGCCCAATAGGCCGGGCGCTGTTAAGTCTCTGGTAGCTGCTTCAGTGGCAATGTAGTTCCAGGGGACAACATGATACATGGCTGCTGTAAACAGCAAGTAGAACGATCCAACGGTGAGCACAGCAATACCAATCGCGAGGGGGAGGGTCCGTTCGGGGCGTTTAGCTTCACCACCAGCTTGAGCGATGGAGTCAAAGCCGATAAAACTGGCAAACAGTACGGCAGAAGCAGCGAGAAACGTCGTTAAATCAAAAGGAGACGCTGGGGCCTCAGGAATCGTAACTCCGTCGCGTGCCTGAACGGCCGCGATAAAGTCTGCTTGATCAAATGAAAAGCCAGCAATAATGACGACGCCTCCGAGCAAAAACATCAGAAACATCATCGGGACGAGGGTTTTTTTGTATATCCCTAAGCCGCGGAGGTTAATGAGCACGAAGGTCCATAGAAACAACAATGCCAGGGAGAGTCTCACCGAACCAATCTCTAAGACCGAAGCTGCTTGGTCCCACGACAAAGCGATAAATACGTCGCGAAGGAAAGGGACCGTTACGTAGGATACGACCCCGATGGCAATCGAAAGGCCGAACCATTGGGAGAAACTGGCTACAAAACCCAGGTAGGGATTCAACGACCGGCTTGCATAGATATAACTTCCACCGGCTCGAGGCATTGCTGAAGCTAAAATGGCATAGGCAACTGCAGCAAACAAGGCCGGCAAGGCTGCGAACAGGTAGGCCGGCAATACATTTGCACCAATCCCTGGTACATTCCGTTGCAACATAAAGGGGATGATGTTGATAGCCGCTCCCATCATCGAACAGATTCCAGTGGCAGCTAATCCTAACAGACCCAGTTCGCGTGCGAGTCCTGTTTTTGATTGTTTCTCAAGCTCCGGTGGGGCAATCATCAACTAACCTCAACTGTAATACATCTGAATTGCTCAGAAAATCGGTAATTCTTCAGCCATTGCCAAATGGATGGGAAGTTGGGAGTTGTTAGACCCTTGTTTCCATACGAGATGGGGGTGCTTGTTCAGGATCTTGTCTTACTGGCTCTCCTGGAGCGCCTCCAGGAACCCAACGTAGGCAGGCTTGGGATGAAATGAAGCGTCGAAGAGGAGGGGCCATTCGGGGTTGCCCCAGAAATCGATGAGCCAACTCTCGGGATCTCTGAGTCCCCACGTAGTGATGGCAAACCGGTTTTCTTCGGGCAGGGCGTTGAAGGCCTGAACCAGGGCTTTTACGCGCTCATTTTGAGCTTCGCTTCGGGCTGGGGTGAGCTCGGTGAGGTCGCCCTGGGGATTGACTCGGATATCCAGTTCTGAAAGATGAAGTTTGAGGCCCCGTTCG
>JAHQVL010000059.1 GCA_019634345.1 Rhodothermaceae bacterium | reverse complement strand
GGCTGTGATTGGCTCACCCAATGCAGATTATCAAGAGGGCCTTGCGACGGTATTCGAAAACGACGGCCAGATGGGTGCTTGGAAGCCAACGGGTATGTTAATCAGCGAAACCAATCGCCTGACTTCTGTTACGGGCGATAAGGTGCAATGCGAAGAAGGGAAGGCCGGTTTGTTTGACTGTGAGAAAGTAGACCTGCTCTCTTTCATCTCTCTGCAAGAGCTCTCCCCAAATCGTGGAGCCAAGATGACGGATATCTGGGGGTGGGAAGATCCTGCTACCGGTGCTGAGTATGTATTGCAAGGCCGAGAAGATGGCGTGGCATTCGTAAATATTCAGGACCCGTACAACCCGGTGTATGTTGGCCAACTCATGAAAACGGAGGGGTCTCCTGGAAGTAATTGGCGGGATGTTAAAGTATATAATAACCACGCCTTCATCGTGGCGGATGGCGCCGGCTTGCACGGCTTACAGATTTTTGACCTCACCCAGCTGCGCGATGTAAAACCGGAAGACATGCCCGTCGACTTCGAGGAAACGGTCCATTACGACGGTATTGCCAGTTCACACAACATCGTCATCAATGAAGACACGGGGTATGCCTATGCCGTAGGTAATGATTCTGGTGGAGAGTCGTGTGGCGGGCAATTGCATATGATCAATATCCAGGACCCACGTAACCCGACGTTTGAGGGATGCTTTATTTACGAAGGAGGCCGGGGCACACACGACGCACAATGCGTCATCTATCGCGGTCCTGACGACAGGTATCAGGGGAAAGAGGTTTGCCTGAACTCAAACGGTTCGGCCTTTATCCTGGCAGATGTGACGGACAAAAAAAATCCGGTTACGATTTCACATACTACGTACCCCAACCTGGCCTACACGCACCAGGGTTGGCTGTCTGAAGATCATCGTTACTTCTACATGAACGATGAGTTGGACGAGTTGAACGGTAGTGTAACCAACACCCGTACGCTGATCTGGGATATCGCAGAACTGGATGACCCGGTATTAGCAAAAGAGTACCTGTTTGATTCCAAGGCGAGCGATCACAACCTGTATATTCGAGGTAATTATCTGTATGCCTCGAACTACCAGGCCGGCCTTCGCATCCTGGATATATCGGACCCGATAAACCCGGTTGAAGTTGCCAAATTTGACACCGTGCCCTATGGTGAGGATGTACCGGGTTTCGGCGGTTCATGGAGCAATTACCCGTATTTCAAAAGCGGGGTAATTGCCGTAAGCAGCCGAGCCGAAGGTTTATTTATAGTCAAGAAGCAGGAGATTGATCTGTAGGCTCAATCACTTGGACCTCGTGAGGGATCCGAATTAAAAAGCTGGTGCCTTCTTCACTTTCCTCAAGGGTTAGGGTCCCGTTATGGCCTTGTGTGATGATGTCATAGCTGAGGCTGAGCCCTAACCCTGTTCCTGATCCGGTAGGTTTTGTCGTGAAAAAGGGGTCGAATATCTGGTGCTTGATATCTTCGGGTATACCAATACCGTTATCGGAAATTCGAATTTCTTGATGAGCTCCAGAAACCGCTGAGCGGATGGTAATGCGTGGAGCAAAGTGATCGTTGTCCTTTTTGGATCGCTCCGTTACGGCATCCACTGCATTTTCTAGGAGGTTCACTAAAACACGTTGCACCTCTCCTGTATTCACAAAAGCCATTCTTTTCCGACCTTCAATGTGTTTGTCAAAATGGATGTCTAAGCCTCCACTGCGATCGAAAGCCATATGGGTAACCAGTTCAACGGATTCCTTTAGTATCCCATTGAGATCAACTTCTATTTTGGTGCCTCTTCCGCCCGAAGCATGCTGCATAAGAGAGACAACGATGGAGTCGGCCCGTTGGCCATGCTTGAGGATGCTCTGAGAATTAAACCGAAGGTCGTTCAAAAGGTCTTTCAGTTCATTAAAACCTCCATTTGTCTCCCCCTCTGTTTTTTGATTCAATTCATCGGCAAGCTCGTCAATGAGTTGCTCATTTATGGTGGAGAAGTTGGTGACGAAATTGAGCGGATTCTTGATCTCATGAGCAATGCCAGTAGCCATTTTACCCAGGGAGGCCATCTTTTCAGCATGAATGAGCTGGCCTTGCGTCGTGGCTAGCGTTTCCAATGATTGTTCTAACTGAACATTCTTTTGTTGGATTTCTTCCGACTGCCGCAGTATCTCTTGGGTGCGGTCTTCAATAATGCCTTCCAGGCGCAAGTTGCGCTTTTGTAGCTGAGCCGTACGCATTCGAATCATTCCATAAATGAAACCAATCCCCAGTAGAGCATAGATTCCATAGGCCCACCAGGTTCGATACCAGGGAGGGAGAAGGGTGAAAGAAAATGTGGCCTCTTCACTCACTTCATTGTAGACATTGCGCGCTCGGACTCGGAAGGTATAGTCGTTTTCCGGCAAGTTGGTATAGTCCTTTGTGGTTTCGGTTGTCCAATCTCCCCACTGTTTATCGAAGGGTTCGAGTCGAACCTGGTAGGTATTGGACTCCGATAAATCAAAACTCGTTGTGGCGTATTCGAAGCGTAATGCATCATCGTTATTCGTTAGAATAGGGTCTGCCGCAGAGTGACGCACGCCTCCAAAGATCAAAGAATCATTCCGAACCTTTGTGCTCCTTATGTGAGAAGCGAAGGAAAAAGTATGTTGTAGTTCGACGGAAGGGTCGTAGCGCACGAGCCCGGCATCACCACCAAACCAGATCGTACCCGAAGAGTGATCGGGATAGATGGAGCGAAGTACGCCCATGTTTTGGTTCACCCTTGCGAACGGTGCGTACGTCCAGGAAGGTGCCTGCCCGTCAGACTGGATGACGCCTAATTGCCCTTTCGTGAAGCCGCCTGTCCGAATCCAGTATTGCCCCTTTGCATCTATGCCGTATCGGTAAATTTGTGCGGACTCGAACGTCGCTCCCAGCGCGTTATCCGGTTCAAAGGTCTGCGTCTCTTTATTAAGCCTGCGAAGGCCTTCCGTTGTTGCAAATCGTAGCTCCGAATCAATCATGAGCGGCATTACGATACCTTCTGCCAGGCCATGATCTCCGGCATATTGAGTTATCGAGAGGGTGGTTTCAGCAACGTTTTCTTTAGGAGGATTTTCTACGTAGAGCGTGCCATGATTGTCGGTTCCTAGCCAGAGATTGCCTCCATCGTCCTCCACAATAGAACGAACGGATTCTTCTATGCCCTGGTAGGCCCCTTTATAAACCCATGCTCCGTTTTCTTTATGTAAAAGGCCGAGTCCATACGTGAGCCCGACGAATACTAAATCCGAGTTTAGCGGGGATTGAAATAAGTGATAAGCCGCACTTGAATCCAGGGCCTCTATGAGTGTGACAGTTCCGTTTTGCACGATATAGATGCCGTTTCCAGCGCCGACTAAAAGCCCGTCTTCCACCGAAATCAGAGACCAAATATGCGATACAATTTCAGGTATGAGTGAAAAGGAAGGATGCTCTCCGGGTTCGGTTGGGAGCATCATCTTATACAAGCTTTGACCTGTACCTATGTATAAGTCATCGTTGTATTTTGCGATGACTTCCACATTCCCGTCAAAATGCTGGCCCTGTTTATAGATGGAAAAAGGCGATGGTGTCTCAATTCTTGAAATACCATTATTGAGGCCGAGCCATAATCCATTCTGATCATCTACGTAGGCTTTTTTTACGTTGTTGGTTTGTATCCCATCCGATTCTTCGAGGAATTGTATAACGCGGCCCGCGTGATCCATGTGAAAAAGACCTCCTCGAACAGAGGTGAACATGTAGGAACTATCAGGGAGGAGAACGCCATGTGAAGGCTGTTTTAGTTGCTCGATTAAGAAGGGGTCAGCCTCGCTTTTGAAGCGATTAAATGTTGATCCATCGTGTAAGAATAAACCATTTCTGATGGTTACAGCCAGGAGTTGATCTTGTCCATAGGGAAGCACTACAGGTACCTGCCAGGTCTCAAACGTTTCTCCTCCGGGCAGTAAGGTTAACGAGTCGTTCTCCAGAATCAGCAGACCCCGGCCCATTTCCTGGACGTATACGGTATTATTTACGACGCTAGAGAGTGAGAACCGATTTCCTTCTGTAGGCTTCCAGATTTTGATTTGATCGGTTGGTGAAGTCGCTTCAGGGTTGTATCGGATGATCTTGGTAAAGGACTGAAAATAGATGCCTTCCGAATTGGCAAGAGTACGCCAAACGATGCCTAGTTTCCTCTCCTCTTCTGGAAGGAGAGATAACAAGGACTCGTAGTGCATGGATCCGACTGAGTCCGGCTTTAAATAACCAATCTCATCAATCGCACCCACATAGATCGTCCCCCTGGCATCCTTGTTTATAGAAAGAGCAAACGAGCTGTTGGCTGTAGGGATAACGCGCCAGGAAACACCATCGTACTCAACCGGGCCCGGGTTTGTAGCAAAATACATGAGCCCGCCGTCGCCTTGTACGATGTCCCAAATCTGGTTGTGGGCGCCATATTCTTTGGGCGAAAAGTTCTGTATATAAGGACGTCCGAGATCGTGGTTTGGTGGTGCCTGATTTTGGCTTGATGCTGGGTGAGTATGCATCAAGGAAAGAGAGCAGATAAGTACGAAACCGAGAAATAATCGATACATAGTTTTATAGATGCAAGGGCGGAGGCCTATAATCTATAAAACAGATCTAAATAATTACAGAGGCTAAAAGGGTAACTTATCCCGATCAGGTTCGTTTGAACGGATCTAGGATCGCCAATCGGTTGATACCATCGAGTGCTGCAATTTTGTAGGACTCAGCAAGGGTGGGGTAGTTAAACACGGTGTCGACGAAGTAGTCAACGGTACCTTCGAACGCCATGACGGCCTGGCCGATGTGAATGAGTTCGCTGGCTCCTTCCCCGATAATATGAACGCCCAGCAGCTTGCGGGTCTCTATATGAAACATCAGTTTCAAAAGGCCATCGCTGTCTCCCAGGATTTGTCCGCGGGCAATTTCACCATAGTTGGCTTTACCAATTTCGTAAGGAATCCCTTCGTCTGTGAGTTCTTCTTCCGTCTTTCCGACCGTTGAAATTTCAGGAATGCTGTAGATGCCATAGGGGAAGAGCTCGGGAATCGTATCCGTATTTACGCCAAAAGCGTGGCAACTGGCCAGGCGGCCTTGCTCCATCGATGAGGAAGCCAGGCTTGGGAAGCCTATCACATCTCCAACTGCGTAGATGTGCTCTACTTTAGTTTGGTACTGGTCATTTACCTTGAGCCTGCCTCTGCCATCTGCCTCTAAACCCGCATTATCGAGATTTAGGGACCACGTTGCTCCCGTGCGCCCAATACTATAAAGAGCTTTTTCCGCTAGAATTTTTTTGCCACTCTTCAGGCAGATTCGAACGCTTTCCCGGTCGTCATCAAACGTTTCAACGGTGCTCACTTCTTCGCCAAGGCGAAACGTAACCCTGTCTTTTCGTAAATGATATACCAGCGTGTCAATGATCTCTTCATCAACAAACGATAGTAATTGTTGGCGTTTGTCAATTACGGTTACTTTAACACCCAGGGCTGAAAAAATGCTGGCATATTCAAGCCCAATCACACCCCCGCCTACAACAATAAGGGTGCGGGGGATTTGGTTCAATGAAAGAATCTCGTCACTAACGAATACATTTTTCCCATCGAACGGGATGCCTTCTGCACGCGTCGCTGCCGTTCCAACAGCCAGTACGATATAACGCCCTGTAATATTACGAACCCCTGTTCCATCTACAAGCTTTAACTGAATGGTGTGTGGGTCAACAAACGATCCCTCTGCATTATGCATCTCGACACGGTTGCGCGCAAGCTGATGACGGGTAACATCGATTTCATTATGAATCACATGATCCGT
>JAHQVL010000058.1 GCA_019634345.1 Rhodothermaceae bacterium | reverse complement strand
TAGAGAGGAAGCTCCTAAAGGAGTCTGGCAAAACATGCTGGAAGTGCTGATCAAATTTATCCGTGATGAAGTGGCGATGGCGGCTATTGGGCCGAAGTATAAAAAGTACGTCCCCTACCTGTTGACCATGTTCTTCTTCATCCTACTGGGGAATTTGCTTGGGTTGGTACCGTGGGGCGTAACGGCCACTTCGAATATCATGGTAACGGGGGCGCTGGCTATTATCACGTTTGTGATTGTTCAATTTTCTGGTAATAAGAGTTACTGGACGCACATTTTTTGGCCTCCAGGAGTAGCAATACCGATCAAGCTCATTTTGATTCCGGTTGAGGTCCTTGGGATCTTTACGAAGCCTATTGCGCTTGCATTCAGGCTCTTTGGAAACATGGTGTCCGGTCACCTTGCGATTGTAAGTGTATTAGGGCTTATCTTCGTGACCGCCGCCAAAATTAGTTTAATAGTTGGAGGGGTGTTTATCCCGTTTAGTATGGCGATCACCATCTTCATCTATCTACTGAAGCTTCTGGTAAGCTTCATTCAAGCGTATATCTTTGTTATGCTGTCAGCTGTGTTTATCGGTATGGCAGTAGAAGAACATCACCACGACGACCATAGCGATGCCCATCATGGTGCAGACGCGCATGGGGCGCATGGTGAGGGCCATATGGAGGCGCTAGGTTCGATGGCGAATGGCTCAGGAAATGGTAGCCTGACCCCAGCCCCTCAACCACAGTTAGCCCAGACATGATCGCTCTGAATAATTGAATTTTAACTTTACTTCGTTTAATACCACAGAAAAAAATACAGAAAGAAAATGGGTAACTTAGGCTTAGCTTACTTGGCAGCAGGTTTAGCCATGTTGGGCGCCGTTTTAGGAGCAGGAATCGGTATCGGTCGCATAGGTGGATCTGCCGTAGAAGGAATTGCTCGTCAACCTGAAGCAGCTAACGACATTCGCGGTACCGCTATCCTCCTTAGTGCATTTATTGAAGGCGTTGCAATTATTGCTGAAATCCTCGCCTTCGTATTCTTCTTCGTCGCCCAGGCGTAAGTCGAATGTATTGTCCGTTTCCGGATCCCGGCTAGCCTTTGTGTGAGCCGGGACGGAAATCCTTATTAATCCCAAACGCAGCGAATGACTATGTTGGCTACATATCTCCCATTGCTGCTCGCTGAGGATACACCCATCCCATCTCTACTTAAAGTAGAGCCAGGATTGGCGATTTGGACGCTGATTACGTTCTCGACCGTACTCTTTATTTTGTCGCGCTTTGCATGGCCAGCTATTACGGAAGCCATGGAGAAGCGAGAAACGACAATTACGGAGTCGATCGAACGAGCGGAAAAAGCGATTGCCGAAGCGAAGCAGATTCAATCGGATAATGAAGTGGCTCGGCGTGAAGCTGAGCAAGAGGCACAACGCATTCTGCGTGAGGCTCGTGAAGGAGCTGAGCGATTGCGCGAAGAAGAGCTACAAAAGACAAAAGCTCAGATTCAAAATGCGCAGGAACTCGCCCAGGCAGAAATTGAGCGAGAAAAACAGTCTGCTCTCGAGCAACTGCGCTCTGAGGTTACTACGCTTGCCATTGAGGCAGCAGGTAAAATTCTGCAAGAAAATATGGACGGCGATCGGCAACGTAAGTTGGTCGACAAGTTCATAGACGAGCTTCCGAAAAACTAACGCTCGAAAAGTACAATGAGCCTTATCGTAGCACGGCGTTATGCACGCGCATTGAACCAAGATGCAGCGGAGAAAAATGCGGTCAAGGAGGTTGATGACGATATCGCAATGATCGAGGAAAGTATCGAGGGGTCGCCTGAACTGCGGCGCTTCTTTACCGATCCGATGATTAGTGCAGATAAGAAAGATGGCGTCATCAATGCTCTCTTCGAAAAGCGTGTGCACTCTATCACACTCTCTTTTTTACGACTCCTCGTCCAGAAAAGAAGAGAAAATATCTTTCCTGAGATCGTAGATGCCTACAATAGACTCCGCAACGAACAGTTGGGAGTCGTTGAGGCAGTTGTACGCGTTGCTCTACCAATGAGCGACAAGGAAGAAGAGAAAGTGAAAGAAGGTATCGAGACTCTGACAGGTAAAAAGGTCCAGTTGGAAACGGTAATAGACGAGTCCATCATGGGCGGCATTATAATTCGTGTCGGCGATATGGTATATGATGGAAGCGTCCAGCACCAATTGGATTCTCTGCAAGACCGTCTGAAGCTCTCTACCTTTTTAGCAAATTAGACTTTTTACATACATGATTTCTGGCTCTGGTTTCAACAACCAGAAACGAGAAACCAGAAACAAGAAACACAAGAACAGACATGGCAACGGCAATCCGGCCTGATGAAGTCACCGAAGTGCTCCGCAAAGAGCTCGGCGGCTTTGAGGCAGTCACAGATGTTTATGAAGTAGGTACCGTACTCCAGGTTGGGGACGGTATCGCACGTATTTATGGACTCACCAATGTACAGGCTGGTGAACTCCTCGATTTCCCGGCCAGTAGTGTAACTGGAATGGTACTTAACCTCGAAGAAGATAATGTTGGGGCTGTACTGTTTGGTGAAGTGAATGAGGTTAAGGAAGGGGATGAAGTTCGCCGAACCAACCGGATTGCTTCGATTCAGGTAACTGAAAGCATGCTGGGCCGCGTTGTGGACGCTCTCGGAACTCCGATTGACGGCCAGGGCCCCCTTGCTGGTGAGAAATTCGAAATGCCCCTGGAGCGTAAAGCACCTGGTGTGGTCTACCGTGAGCCAGTTACAGAACCACTCCAAACGGGTATCAAAGCGATTGACGCGATGATTCCAATTGGCCGTGGGCAACGAGAACTGGTTATTGGTGACCGTCAGACGGGTAAAACCGCGGTGCTTCTGGATACAATCATTAACCAGAAATCGACACACGAGACGGATAAACCCGTTTACTGTATCTACGTTGCCATTGGACAGAAAAACTCAACGGTTGCATCTGTACGCCGTGCACTTGAGGAAAATGGGGCGATGGAGTATACCGTCATCGTTAATGCTCCAGCTTCTTCACCTGCTCCGCTTCAGTTTATCGCACCCTTTGCTGGTGCTTGTATCGGGGAGTATTTCAGAGACACAGGCCGCCATGCCCTGGTGATCTATGATGACCTTTCCAAGCAGGCTGTTGCGTACCGGCAGGTATCTCTACTTCTTCGCCGCCCTCCAGGTCGTGAAGCGTATCCGGGTGACGTATTCTACCTTCATAGCCGCCTTCTAGAGCGTGCTGCGAAGATTAACTCTACGGACGCTGTTGCGAAGAACATGAACGATGTCCCTCCTTCGCTGAAAAATTCGATCAAAGGCGGCGGCTCTCTTACAGCGCTTCCTGTAATTGAAACACAAGCGGGCGACGTATCCGCATACATCCCGACCAACGTGATCTCGATCACCGATGGGCAGATTTACCTCGAGGCCGACTTATTCAACGCCGGTGTTCGGCCTGCGATTAACGTGGGTATCTCGGTAAGTCGTGTGGGTGGTAACGCGCAGGTAAAGGCGATGAAGAAGGTAGCAGGTACGCTGCGTCTTGACCTCGCCCAGTTCCGTGAACTAGAGGCTTTCTCGAAATTCGGTTCCGACCTTGATGCCGCTACCCAGCGCCAGCTTCGTCGCGGGGAGCGCCTCGTTGAGATTCTAAAGCAGGGGCAGTATCAACCCGTACCGGTTGAACAGCAGATCGCAATGATCTACATCTCAACCAAAGGGCTGATCGACGATGTGCCTGTTGAAAAGATGAGAGACTTTGAACGTGAGTTCGTTGAACGCCTAAACCTGAATCACGCAGACGTTGTCAAAACCCTCCGCGAAACAGGCAAGCCTTCAGACGAGATCAACGCGACCTTCGAAAAGGTAGCCAAAGACCTCGTTAGTATCTACGTTAATTAGAAGTACAACGTGCAACGTGCAATGTGCAACGTATCTAAAAGAAATACTCTGCACCCTGCACTTTGCACTCTGAACTAATACATCATGGCCAGCTTACGCGATATACGTAAACGGATTGGATCAGTAAAGAGCACGCAGCAGGTGACGCGTGCGATGAAGATGGTGGCTGCAGCGAAGCTTCGTAAGGCGCAGGAAGGAATCTTTCATACACGTCCTTATGCGTACAAGATTGGTGAGATCATCAGTCACTTGAAGCGGCATATTGATCCTACGGTGCACCCGCTATTCAATCTGAGGGATATTGTAGACAATGTGCTTCTCGTAGTGGTAACGGCAGACCGTGGATTGGCGGGCGCGTTTAACGCAAACATCATCAAACGAGCCGAACAGGTTATTCGGGAAGAGTACGCCGAGATTCATGCAAACGGTCAGCTGTTTCTGATCTGCGTCGGACGAAAAGCACACGAGCATTTTTCAAAGCGGGGATACAATATCGTAGGTGATCATCGCGGTGCATTCAATGATCTCACGTTTGAGACAGCCCAAGAGATCATTGGCGAAGCGATTGATGGGTATATGGAGAACCGGTGGGATGTGGTGAAAGTGATCTACAACGAGTTCAAGAACACCATTTCTCAGAACCGGATTGTTGAGCCCGTTCTACCGATACCCCATGATCAATTCCGAACGCCTGTGATGGAACGAGACGTTGAGCATTTCGCAGAAGCGAAAAAAGGCGTTGCGGTCGATTACATCTTTGAGAGAGATGCAGAGTCTATTCTTGAAGTGTTGTTGCCCAGATTCCTAAAGTACACGATGTGGCGTATGTTGCTTGAATCCAATGCAGCCGAACAAGGGGCCAGGATGATCGCAATGGACAATGCGACGACGAACGCAGGTGAATTGATCAAAGATCTGAAGCTCAAGTACAACCGCGCCCGTCAGGATGCGATTACGAAAGAGTTGATCGAGATCACGAGTGGGGCGGATGCGTTAGCATCGTAGCAAAAATCTTTGTAGTAAAAATCTGTCGCAAATCAGAGCTTGCTGCGAACCACTTTGAATGTTGTGCGTTGCAAGTCGTCCAAATAAAAAGGTAGCATTCAGCTAAATACCCGGAGAGGTGGGTGAGCGGCTGAAACCACCGGTTTGCTAAACCGGCGTACCTCTATAAGGGGTACCGAGGGTTCGAATCCCTCCCTCTCCGCATTAGGCCTCAGGCAGATTTGTCTGAGGCTTTTTTTGTTGTATCCAGTTCCAAAGAGGCTTAAGTTAACCCAAGTGGTGTGCTATAAGCCCTGTCATCCCGTTGGAGCGAAGCGATCGAGGGATCTATGCTGTCCGATGCTCCATCGCATCGTAAAGCTATACATTGAAGGTAGATTCCTCCATAAAGTGGGAATGACAAACGCATAGCACACAACCTGGGATCTGTTAGATCGTTAAGCAGGGTTGGATCGCATTTTATCTCGCTAGTTGGAACCGGAACGGTAAATATGATCGGTAGCCAAATCAACCAGTACCAGATTTTAGACGCACTCGGTGAAGGCGGGATGGGTGTGGTCTATCTGGCAGAGGATACCAGGTTGCAACGCAAGGTCGCGCTGAAGTTTGTTACCAATACGTTTATCAATTCAGGGGAAGAGATCGTTCGATTTCAACGCGAAGCCAGGGCAGCAGCTCGTCTTAACCATCCCAACATCTGCACGGTTTATGAACTAGGGGAAACCGAAGATAAGACCTTCATCGCGATGGAATACGTGAAGGGGGTGACGCTCAAGGAGCGCATGCGGCAGGGAAATATTTCCGAGGATGAAATCAGAAATTGGCTTGAGCAAATAGCCAAAGGGCTTGGTACAGCTCATGAAGAAGGCATTATCCACCGTGATATCAAGCCAGCTAACATCATGATCACGGATAAGGGTCTTATAAAGATCATGGATTTTGGGATTGCAAAGTTGGTTGAGGGTGAGACGGAGCTCACCCAGGCGAATAGCACCATCGGAACGATTGCGTACATGTCCCCGGAACAGGCTAGAGGGGAGGCGATTGATCAACGAACGGACATATGGTCAGTGGGGGTCATCCTTTATGAGCTTGCCACGGGCCAACGCCCCTTCACAGGTGCCTTTCGTGAAGCGGTGATGTATGCCATGATTCATGAGGAGCCCGTTCCAGTTAAAGAGCTAAATCATGGGGTGTCTGATGAGCTGGATAGCATTATTAACAAATGTCTTGAACGGGATAGGGAGAAGCGGTGTGGATCATTAGAGGAAGTGTTAGCAACTCTTGTTGGAAGAGCGGTAGATACAGTAAAGGCATCTGGGGCGATAAAGGTTGTAGACAAGCTAGATGAGGTCACAACTGTGCAACCTCATTTGGCAAGAGGTGAGACGAGCAGTGATAGATGGACCCTTTTGGGCTCAAAGAAGCTAAAGCGAATAGCTGTAGGGATCGTGGTGATGCTGGGAATACTGGCGTTGATGCCAGGCATACGGAGTCAACTGACTGGAGTGGGGAAGTCAGAAGGATTGCCTTCAGCCATGCACCTGGCTGTGTTACCTTTTTCGACGTTTACAGATGAACCCAAAGAACGCGCCTTCTCAAATGGTCTCGCACACCTGGTTGCTTCGAATCTCATGCAATTTGGTGCAAGTCAGGAAGATATGTGGATTATTCCCGTCCGAGAGGTGTTGAGCCAGGAAATAACCAGCGCCCGGGATGCCAGGGAGTCATTCGGGGTAAACCTGGTTGTTTCAGGGACCATCGTGAATTCAGGCGAAGATATGCAAATCACGCTCGATCTGACCGATGCACTTTCATTACGCCTGGTACACTCTGAAACCATCCAACTTACAGGCACAGACCCTAAAGCAATACAGGAACAGGTGGTTGTAACGATGGGCTTGATGTTAGGGTTGGAAGCTCCCGAAAATTCTGATCTCCTTCTGGCCGGCCAGACCGGCGATCCTGAGGCTCACAAGTTGTACATTCAGGGACAAGGGTTTATTCAGCAATTCCAGGTAGAGGAGAATATTGACGAAGCCATTCGTTTGTTCGAGGAAGCCATTGCATTAGACTCTACCTACGTCCTCGCGCACGCTGCTGCCGGGCTTGCCTATTCACGCAAATTCAATTTCACAAACGAGGTGTCGGCCATTGAAAGTGCCAGGGAGCATGTCGAACGAGCCAGTAAGCTAAACGATAATCTCGTAGAAGTCTGGAATGCCAGAGCACGCGTGTATTTTGACTCTGGCGACCGGCCAGCAGCAGTTGAAGCAGCTGAGCATGCACGTCAGATCGATCCCGAAAACTACGATGCGAATCGAGTAGCTGCTGCTGCATATACGCTGTCCGGCAACCTCAAGCGGGCGGAGGAGCTGATCCTCAAATGCATCTCGCTTCAACCCAGTTATTGGGATCCCTATAATACGTATTTCTACATCCTGAGATTTGAGAACAGGAATGAGGAAGCCATGGCCCAGTTACAAAAGGTCATTGAATTAGCACCAGGAAATGCATGGGCCTATAACAACTTGGCCGGGCTTCACCTGACGGAAGGCGATACCGCGAGCGCCAGGGTTGCATATCAACAGTCCCTCGACCTGGATCCCAAAGCCTTTACGTATTTTACGCTCGGTGTACTTGCTGATTCGACCCGCAACTACGAAGAGGCCGTCGAAAATTACACGAAGGCCATCGAAATGGAGGAAGAAAACAGTCG
>JAHQVL010000057.1 GCA_019634345.1 Rhodothermaceae bacterium | reverse complement strand
GTTGCCTCTAGTTTTACCTGAAGGTAATTGTTTGAATGAGAGGTGATGTTCTCATAGAGATGCAATGGCCCATCTGTTTCACTGTCGCCATCGTGCATGACGGCCACATCCATGTCACCATCTTTGTCGTAATCCGCAATTGCGAGCCCTCTTGAGCTACCGCCGAAAGACGGAATTCCTGCTGTGTTGGTAATCTCCGTAAAGGTGCCGTCTCCGTTGTTGTGATAAAGAATAGGATCTCCGGTACCCACAAGAAGATCTTCAAGGCCGTCCTGATCAAAGTCAGAAAACACAATCCCCCAAGAACCACCCGCCATGATGCCAGCAGCAGGTGCTGAGTTTTCATTCCAGGTGCCGTCTGGGTTACCCGTGTAGAACGGGTTGCCTTCAGCTACGGGTTCGTTGCCCGGATCCTGAAGGTCGGTCATGTAAATTTCCCAGTCGCCATCCAAATCGGTGTCTGCAAGGTCGATACCCATTCCAGCGCCAGAGTCATCACCGATACCAGGCATAGAGGATACCATTTCTGTAAAGGTACCATCGCCGTTGTTTCGGAACTGCTGATCGTGGTGATACGGCGATTCGTCATGTACATTGGTGATGTAGAGATCAGGCCAGATGTCCAGCGGATCCATAATTCCGGCGAATGCTGTCAGCGTTGGACGATACCAATCAGGATCAGTACCAGGACTCATTCCACTAGAAACGGTGACATCCGTAAACGTACCGTCACAGTTATTCATGTACAGAGCATTGTCCGTGCTTTCGTCTCCTCCAAGGAAGAAGACCATATTTCCAACGAGCAAGTCAATACAGCTGTCGCGGTTGAAATCAACCCATGCAGCGGTAAGACTCTGATAGCCAAGGCCACTTCCAAACGGAGGATTAGCCAGATTATCAACGCCGGCAGATGCAGCTACGTCAATAAATAAGGGTGTGCTGATTGCATTTCCATTTTCAACGAACTGGTTCTGTAAAAGAATATTGGGTTCACCATCCGGATTACCGAGCGAATTATTCACCGTGATGTAGATATCCATATCCCCATCATTATCATAATCGGCGAAATTAGCCCCTGTTTTTTCCTCGTTTGTCATGGAAGGAAGCAAAGCGTCCTGGACCGAGAACGTGCCGTCTTGTTCGTTTCTAAACAAGTGAGCACTTCTATCTGAACCGTTGGTTAGAAAAAGATCGGGCCAGTCATCGTTGTCGTAATCGATCCAGATGAGTCCCAAGCCATGAGCATGGCCCGTATTATAGAGATGAACATCAAGGCCGGCGGCAGCGCTTGACTCTTGAAACACGATCTGGCCATAAGCGCCCTGATTGATCAGAAGAAAGGCAGTCATGACCAGTAGCGTATAAAACCGTTTAATTTGCTTAGCAGTACGCATACGTTTTACAACTATAAGAGATACATAGGATTGCGTAGGTGTTGGAGGTTGTTATGTGAGAGGCAGAAAAAGGTGGGCATTTATGATCAACCAGTACCCATCTGATCGATCATAAATGCCCACTTGTACTTAGATTTACTTCATCAGAAGCATGGTCTTGGACTCTACAAATGTGCCTGCTGTGAGGCGGTAGATGTACACACCACTTGCTACTGTTGAGCCGCTATCGTTGCGTCCATTCCAGCTGGCATCGTATCGGCCTGCTGCTTGTTGTCCATTCACGAGGGTGGCGACTTGCCGGCCCATCATGTCATAGACTTCCAGTGTTACATGTACATCTTCAGGTACACCATACTGGATCGTCGTTGTTGGGTTGAATGGATTCGGATAGTTGGTGCCGAGCTCAAACTCTGTTGGAACTGAAGAGCTGCTATCCAGCACAAACTTGCCAAATTCGTCGCCACTCTTCTGACTGATTGCAGCAGCACTTGCTCGTGGACTCTCTGCAGGCCCTGTTCCATCAGGTACAAAACCGGCGTCGGTTGTCAATACGACTTTGTCAAGGATCAATCCGTCTTCACGCATCCACGCGTGAATCGTATTTAATCCTGCAGTACTCAATTCCATTGATACCACATTGCCTTTCGTATTGATGTTGGTCCATGTCCAGGTACCTACATTCGTTGGCGCATCTACTTTCTTCGCGGAGACGTCTCCGTTATCTCCCATATGAAGAGAGTTGTCGTTTACGGTCTCTGCAAACACGCGAACCCATAGGTAGTAGGTTCCGGTCGTAGTCAGTTCAACGTCGAAGGTCATCTCGGTACCGGTTCCTTGGGCCTCGGCTGCTCCCGTGTTCGGGCTTGCCATCATGGCGCCTGCACCACTGTACCCTGCTTGATCAGTATTGAAGCTCCAAATGTGATCCTCAACCTGAGTTACAGTGAAGTAGTTTTCAGCTTCCATTACAATAAGGCCACCTTCTTCAAGGAATGAACCGTCAGCACTTGGATCAACGATGTTGACTGTCTGACTCGTGAAGCTGGTTGCTCCTTGATCGTCCGTTACGGTCAATCCTACAGTGTAAGCACCGTAATCACCATACGTATGTGTTGGGTTCTGATCCGTAGATGTAGCAGTATCACCAAAGTCCCAGGACCATGATACGATGGAACCATCGCTATCTGTACTTGCATCGGTGAAAGTCACATCGAAGTCAGTGACTGAGTAGCTGAATGCTGCAGAAGGCGTGTTATTTCCACCGTCATCAACAAGTGCTTCACCCATGAGCTCAACATTCAAGCTTGCATTCGTTCCCGTATGATCGATCATAAGTTGCGCAGAACGAGGATCTGATGTACCTCCTCCTCCACCGCCTTCGCCAAGGATTTCAATCGCTGCGAGCGTTGAAGGCCGGCCGTTAGACAGCGGGAAGTCGATGTCCAAGTTGCCGTCTGAAGGAATCACGACAAACTCTCTCATGATACCTACATTACAGGCGCTTCCTGCTTCCGTATACACATCGAAATCGTCCAGTACAAGGACGCCGTCGATTTCCACATCAAAGAGTCGATTTCCTACGCTACAACGAGACATCTCTACGAAGAAGAGACGAACGGTGATTTCTTCTCCTTCAGTAACAGGGAAATCCCATTCCATTGGAGGATCCGCTTTGTTCGCGTCACGTCGCATTGTTGAAAACAGATCTACCGGTGTTCCAGCAGGCACTGTAGAATCTACCGTTGGTGTCGCTCCATCAGTCTCAATCGAAGCAGATCCTGACAAGAGATACGTTGAAGGATTCGCGTCGGTGTCTTCCTCCCAATCGTCTTCAAGCGCGCCACCTGCATTTACACGGTACAACACACCTTCAGGTAAGAACAGAGAAGGAGCTGTTTGTGCTTGCGGTGCAAACGTTACATCAAACGTGCTATTAGCACCTGCACTGATTGTCACGGGGCCAGCAAATGTATGGCTGAAGTCACCGGCATCGGTACCTGTTACGCTCACTGAGGTAACATCGATTGGATCAGGACCGGAGTTGGTCATGGTCAGCGTAGTTGCTGCTGACGTAGATCCTTCTTCAATCTGGCCGAAATCAACACTCAGAGGAGATACAGAAAGTGTAGACACTGCGACACCAGACTCTACAATCGTAGTCCGCTGGTTGATTCCAATGGAGCCAAGATCCTGCACCGTACCTGAAGGCCATGTAATGGTCACATTTGAAATAGACCCATTGCTGCCAAGTCCGAAGTAGGCTCCCAGGTCATCACCACCACCGAGGCTGGATCCACTGCGTACTTCGAAGTACTGAGTAACCCCATCCGGAGTGGTCAACTCGATGCGAGCACCAATACCGTTCTTGTTGCTTGTTACCCCTTCGAGATCGATTGTTACCCAGTTGTTTGCAGAACCGGTATCGTTTCTGAAGAGTCTAGCCGCCTGGCCATAGTTAACGATGAACATATCCATGTCTCCGTCGCCATCATAGTCGGCATAGACGGAAGTACGCGTGTTGGCATCGTCATTCAGGCCGCCACTGCTAGAGGATACATTGGCAAATGTCCCATCCCCATTGTTATTGAAGAGGATATTTTCAACTAGATTTTCAGGCGCCATTGCACCACCAACCATGAACAGGTCCTGGTACATGTCGTTATCGTAGTCGAAGAAGTTCGCTCCCCATGAGAAATGGTTGTTGTCAACCATCGCTGACTCAGTAGTCTCGGTAAAGGTACCGAAGTCATTGCGAAGGAGAACCGCGCCGTTTCGGTGCGGTGAATCTGGATACTCGTCGGTGCCTGCACCGTTATCGGTGAAGAAGAAGTCCATCCATCCGTCACGGTTGTAATCACCGACTGCGAGGCCCATACCGTTCTGGCACCAGTCAGCGCCGAGCGACTCAGCAACCTGAGTAAACGCTGTTCCGCCATCGTTGCGATACAAGCGCATGGGTCCGGAGTTCTGACCGAAAGGACAGTCGCGAATCGTGTAGAGGTCAACATCACCGTCGTTGTCATAGTCCGTCCATCCAGCGATGAAAGAACGTCCAATACGATCTGTACCAAGCATCGCGTCAGATACGTCGGTGAATGTGCCGTCACCGTCGTTCTGGAAGAGATAATCTTGCTCAGCATCGCCAGTGAATACCGCGCCATCAACGGGCATGTGGTTGGCTACATAGAGATCTACAAAACCGTCGCCGTTAAAGTCACCCCAAGAAGCAGAGGTACCGCGTCGGTCTTCAGTGATGTCTAGTCCAGAGCCGGCAAATACGTTGGTGAATGTACCGTCGCAATTGTTCTCGAAGAGTACATCGCCGAATGAATTCGCGAGATACATGTCGAGGCAACCGTCGTTGTTGAAGTCGGCAATCGCAACACCAGATCCATCTCCACTTGCATCAGCAACGCCTGCTGCTGCAGCGACATCGGTAAAGAACCCACCGTTATTCTGGAAGAGATGGTTGGCAGACTCACGGTTGGTCATGTAGAGGTCCTGGTCTCCATCGTTGTCATAGTCAAACCATGCAGCACCTGTACCAATGCCCATATCGCCCGTAGAATTACCAGAATGCGTTACGTTAACCCCTGCAGAAGTTGTCACGTCAGTGAAGAGTCCGCCGCCGCCTGTTGTTGATCCCTCAACAACAAGAAGACGCTGGTTAACGCCTACGTTGTCTAGCGTTTGAACCGTACCTGAGGGCCAGGTAATCGTGATACTGGTTACCGTGGCATCAGAGCCTAATCCGAAGTAAGCGCCTGTGTCATCACCACCGCCAAGGCTGGATCCACTTCGTGTTTCGTAGAACTGCGTTCCGCCTGCTGAGGTAAGGGCGATACGAGCACCGATACCATCGAAGTTACTTGTTACGCCCTGTAGATCGAGAATCAGGTAGTTGTTGCTACCGCCGTTATCGTTTCTGAATAAACGGATATCGCCGTCATAGTTAACGAGCAAGAGGTCGGGATCGCCATCTTGATCATAATCACCATAAATGCCTGAGCGAGAGCGGCCGGTATCGTTTACACCCTGAGCAGCTGATACATTTGAGAATGTGAAGCTGCTACCGTTGCTTTGCCAGAGTTGAGACTCGGTCAAGTTGGACGCATCGTTCAACGCGCCACCAGCCATGAAGAGATCGAGATACCCATCCAGGTTGTAATCAAAGAAGTTAGCGCCCCAAGAGAAGTTCAAAGAAGAAACGCTGGCTGCATCGGTCATGTCTGTATAACCGGTTGCGCTGTTTGCCAGCAATATGGTGCCTGCTCGGCTAGGGTCTGAACCTGTAGCCACCGAACCATTGTCGGTGTAGAATAAGTCCTGGTACCCGTTTCTATCGTAGTCACCAACAGCGACGCCCATACCGTTCTGGCACCAGTTTCCATTTACTGAGGCAACTACCTCGGTAAAGGTCCAGTTCGTAACACCGTCTGTGCCGCCATCATTTCGCCAGAGGCTCATGGCTCCTGAACCGTCAAATCCACAATCTCTGATCAAGTAGATGTCAAGATCGCCATCAAGATCGTAGTCTGTCCAGGTTGAGATAAAGCTTGCATTTTCTCGCTCTGAACTTCCGAGCATGTCGTCAGAAACGTCGGTAAACTGGAAATTTCCATCATTATGGAAAAGGTAATCCTGGTCTTTTGTTTTGTCGTCTGGTACGCCGTATCCACTCACTGGCGTGTGATTCGCAACGTAGAGGTCCAGCAGACCGTCGCCGTCATAATCGCCGACAGAGGCTGAAGTACCGCGGCGAGCCCCAGAGGATTCGACACCAGAACCGCTGGTAACGTCAGTAAACGTTCCATCGCAGTTGTTTTCAAAAAGTACGTCTTCGTTGCTGTTTGCAAGGTACAGATCTTTACATCCATCGTTGTCAAAATCTGCAGCAACAACACCCGCGCCATCGTGAGTAGCGTCTTGGACTCCTGCCGAGGCGGCTACTTCTGTAAAAGTGCCCCCATCATTCCGGTAGAGCAGGTTGGCACCTACCCGCATCGTGATGTACACATCAAGGTCACCGTCATTATCGTAGTCGAGCCAGGCTGCACCTGCTCCAACGCCCATATCGGTTGATACAGGTTGACCGACATGTGATGCGGTAATGCCTAGCGACGAGGCTACATCAACAAATTGCGCATTAGCACTCCCTAACGGTAGAATTACCGCAACAAGAAGCGCTAGTATAAGAGGAAAGGCCGTTTTTTCCCGATTCATATTTATCACCAAAGGCTTGCATTCTTTAGGCTGATCATGGACTTATTTATCGGGGGGCCACATTCCGTGTCTACACAACTAGGCTATATAAAGCGGTATAGAGATGGAAAGGTGTAAATGAACCTAACTCAACATGTATTTGCATCATCCGCAGGGAAGGGCACCCTTTCGTATTTGGCGATTAATACAAGGGGGATGGTGTTATAAGACGCATGACTGCGTCAGCCATTATTACCGGGCGCAAGCTAACCAAAGATGCCGGCATGGGTTAACCATTGTTACCATCCAGAAGAAAGCGCTTACAGGATTGTATCCTAAATGAAGAAAGGGCTACAGATTGCACGAAGATTCCGACGGCAATGGGATGTTATTTACAGATTGCAGCGCATCAAGCCGAATGGTCTCTCCCGTATTTAGCCGGAGGTATTCAGCTTTTTCTTTTGAATAAAGATCGACGATGACTCCCTGGATTGATTGCGGCTCACCGTCCTCACTATTCGTATAATTAATAGTGACAATTTCACGTCGAACCGCCCAGGCTTCCAGGCGATCATAATACGAGCACGATATGGGTATATAAGATGTTGACATACCTGTTCTTTGTGTTCATTATACCGTTGAGTTGTTACACCGCATTTATGTGATTGCACTTAGTATATTGCTCTATGGAGCACGAATCTTCGCATCGAATGAACGTCCCCAATCCAAATCAATTGCATCCCCTGGGCCTTGCAATTGGGATTGGTGTTTTTGTTGGGGCCTTTCTGCTCATTTTCAGGCCGTTTGGGCTAATAATAAATGGGTATGGGGATCCAGCTTTTTGGCTCATTCTAGGAATTATCCCGTTAAATGTATTCCTGGTAATTATCTTAGATTGGGCAATAAAGTGGCTCAGGCAGCATTGGACGTGGCTGACAAATAAATCCGCAGCCGTCTTCACAACTGTTTCGGTCATTATTGCGGGCAATGTAGCGTACCAGGCGGCATTCCAGGAAATAACTACCTGGCCAGATCTGCTGGAAATGATAGGGCAGGTTGCTTTGATTGCAGCGTTTCCAACCTTGTTTGTTCTATTGTATTACCGGAAACAACCCACGGAACAACCAGAAGCCAGACCACTTGAGCCTAGCGACTCTCCTCTTGTTCTTCATGATGAAGCGCAGCGAGAAACCCTCACCCTTCTTGTGGATGACATCTTATATATAGAATCGGATAGAAACTATGCGCTCATCCATACACGCATCTCGCCAAAACCCCACCTGCTTCGTTCGTCGCTCAAAGCACTAGAGCAGCAGATTGAGGGCACTCCTATAATCAGATGCCATCGTTCCTATTTGGTGAATACAACACAAGTCATTCACCGGCGGCGTTCGGCCCGCAAGGTTCAACTTACATTACGAGATTGCGATACCCGTATCCCAGTGTCGTTGCAATTTGTAGAACGCATTGAGGACGCATTGTCTGGAGAATAGCCTCGATGTCCTGTTCGTCCCAGCATCGTGTTATACGTCCCAGAAGCGGCAAATTGGCGTAACTCTCCCCAACTTCTTGCATACATCAGCCTGGTCCCCATTGTCTCATTTGATTATGCTTGATCATGAATCTTACGCTACACAACGCTCTCCTTTACCTCCATATCACCGCAGGCTTTGTGAGCCTCATCTTATTCTGGCTCCCGATTGCAACCGCCAAAGGTAAGGCCATGCACCGCAAGATTGGGAAGCTCTATGTATACACCATGAGTATCGTTGTCACCTCGGCATTTGTACTCAGCATATGGCGTATTTCCACCGGAGGGTACCAGGCTGGTCTGGCTCTTCTGTTTTTGTCGATGATTACCCTGCTGCCCCTGGTAAGCGGTATTCAAATTCTCAAAGCCAAGAAACCCTCCGAATCGTATAGACGGCTTCGCCTGGTACTAGCAGTGGGTAACTTGATCATCGGGGTTGTATTGTTGGTGGGCTGGTACACGTTAAGCAGCACCCTGCTCCTCGTATTTGGTATACTGGGCGTCGCTGCAGGTATCGCCGATATCCGTCGGTTTGGTAGAGAGATGGGGTCAGGCAAGTCATGGCTTAGGGAGCACTACGAAGGCATGCTCTTCAGCGGAGCCGCCGCATACACCGCCTTTTTTGCCTTCGGCGGCAACACCTTACTCAGTTCAATCCTCGTCGGCTGGTGGGCCATCCTCCCCTGGATTCTCCCCACCCTCCTAACCTTTGCACTCCTCCCGCTGGTTCACAAGCACTATAAGCAGACGAATAAAATGGTGTAGAAACGGAGTAATCCTTGGTTTTAGGGCAATGGCATAAGTAAGTCCCCTTTGGGCAAAACAGAAGAAATCCGCCTTTCGACAACGGTTGGAAGTACTTAATAGATAAAGTGGTGCTAAGCCGCTTCAACTTACCCTGTTAAAATTTCTTTCGACGTCTACCATGTTCTTGAAGCCAGCCCCTGCAAGACAAGCGAGGAGCACAGCAAAAAATGGTTGGCTTCCGGCTGTGCTTACCCAGATCCCGACGCATCCACACAAACGACTAGACGAACTCCTTCCTCCTATTTGGAAAAACAGGTAGGGATAGTTTATCGCGCGGTTACGTTTCGGAGTAAAAATCATTGATTTACACGATATCAACTATAGGTCTTTTGTTAGTAAATACTTAATAGTGACTATAAAGGGATAACCTGAGTACCAACCCATCCACATAGACCAAGCGAAGCGATGTAGCACCGTAGCGTCTGTTTATCTCCCGTTCAATTCTATATTCAACACTATGCAAAGCAACGATTACAGCAAAGAACCAATAAAAAACGACGAAGTGGTTCTCGAACAGCCAGGCCGTCCCGAGGCTGGGACACAACGCAGAACCAGGCCCACTTCTAGGCACGGGTCGTCTTCGTTCGATAAGCTTCTGACATTTGGTGCCTTTGCGGCGCGCGACCAGCTCCCCCCCAAACAAGCCAATGCCCTTGAAGGTGTTCCTCGATGGCCCGAGCGCTTCGGTTTTCTCGTGAGCGCCTATGAGGCGGAAATGCAAGGTAATGACGAAAACATCGCTAAGTTTATTAAGAAAGCCGGCTTAAATAGAGATTCGGATAAAATAAGAGAAGACTCAAATATCGGGGAAATAATCGCTGCTAACCTGATTGCTGATCGCGACTCCCCAGAAGAGGAGCTCTTTGATGAGCTGTTTGGTTGGTCTGGTGCATCGATCAAGACGTACAGTGGCCTTTCGCCTAAATTTGCACCTATTTGGATCATCAAGATTCTATGCTGCGCACTTGGCTACCGGCGTAATACGTTTGGCCGCTATTTTCCACCCGCTGGGGTTGTCCCACCGGAGTCTGATCTGTTGGATCTATCAGAACTGATGAACGAAGCGTTCGAAACACCAGCAGGTGACTCAAATGTGCCCGTTGGTTTCGTTTTCTTTGGCCAGTTTATCGACCACGATATCACACTCGACACCACTACCAGACTTTCTGACGTAAATGTTGACCCTACGACCATCTTAAATGTACGCAGTCCGTCGCTCGACCTGGATAATGTGTATGCCGACGGTCCTGAGGGTAGTCCTGAACTCTATGACGGAGACCGCGGTCATGGCATCCTACTTGTCAGTTCAGACGGAAAGGATCTGGCGCGAAATCACCAGGATGTAGCCATCATTGGCGATCCGCGTAATGACGAAAACTCGATTGTATCCCAGCTTCATCTCCACTTCCTGCACTTTCACAATGCCGTGCTCCGGATGATCAAGAATACACCAGTGGATGCGTTGTGGGGCCGCCTTGCTGAAGAACCCAATGACGAAGGGGGTGATTTTGAATTCGCGCGAAGAATGGTTCGCTGGCACTACCAGTGGGTGTTGGTGAACGACTATCTGCCACGCATCATCGAGCCATCCACACTCCAAGCTGCGCATGCAATTACGGGGGTACCGCAGGGTAACGCAGTGCCCCTCTTGCCGCCTGGGTTCGACGACGCCAAAGACTTTTTCGATCTTCTATTATACATCAACTGCTGCGGCCATATTACCTGCCGTCCGCTTATGCCGGTCGAATTCAGTGCAGCTGCATTCCGGTTCGCGCACAGCCAGGTGCGCAGCCGTTACGACGTTAATGCCACGCGCCTAGACGTACCTCTGTTTGTGCCGCGTCCTCCTGGTTTGGCTTCGTTTACGCCTGTACCGAATACCGACCTGATTGAATGGGAACGCTTCTTTGAACTGGACGCATCTGTAACTCCTCAGTTTGCGCGTCAAATTGATACTTGGCTTCCCGCTCAGGTATTTCAGCTACCCTTTGCGGCCAGCGATCCGAACCTGGCATTTCGAAATCTCAGGCGAGGCGCGCGTGTGTTTGCCTTGCCAACTGGTCCAGATGTCGCCGGGATCTTAGGTGTACCCGCTAATATGGGTCCTGTGGCAACAGGCAAGCTAGCTTCTGTGGGCATTCCCAATGCAAATGCACCTCTGTGGTACTTTACACTCGGAGAGGCTGAGCACCATGGGGGACAGCTTGGACCAGTCGGAGGGTTGCTGGTAGCCATCACACTTTTCAGGTTGCTCTCGTGTGATGAGTCGTCCTACGTGCACTCACCTACCTGGGAGCCCGTGCTTGTATCTGCCGATCCTGGGCAGTTCACTGCAGCCGATCTGCTCCGGATCGCGGTGAATGAGCGTAAAGATGCGTTTCTGAGTTGATAGACGCAGAAGAACTTCGCCTTTCGTCTCGGTGCGGCCTGCTAAGGGTCGGTAGAAAGTTCTTGTACATAATGACCAAGTGCAAGACCCTGTGATACCCAGGTGTCCCTATCTGGCCGTGCATGCGAGTAATCAAATGTGCGAAGCTCCAGAGACAAAGTACCGCCTCTGATAGCCTAATTCGGATGAGCAGTGCGGGACTTATGAATGGGGTTAAACTTCGGTGAAGCGTTGTTGTTACGGCCCATGAAAGGCAGGCAGCGAAAGGGCTGACACGCTGTAACCAAAAGGTGAGCGGGTAGACTCAACCTCTTCTTGGGCAGGAGGCGATGGTATCCATGATTCCCGCCGGGTTATAGACGCTAACCTTATTCATTACACAATTGTATCGTATCAGTGTAATCTCCCGAAACTTCTTCGGTCATTATGACCTCACTAGTTTTAGCGTCAATCAGATGAGCAAGTATCTCAATCTTGTCATTTTGCTTCATAACTGAACCTGACATTATTATAGATAATTATAGATACATCCAATTGTTTATGCCAATCGTCCGGCAACAACCAGCCTAATAGAGCCCTGGACAGAAACGGAGGTTTACTGATAGGACGCTGCTTCATTGTCCTCCCTCAAATGAAAGGCCCGTCACTCCTGCCCACATGGCCTGTTCAATCGTGCGAATCTTGATCAGTGCCTGCCGGCCCGTATCCGTTAACTGATACACGCGTTTGTGGCGCCCTCCCCGCTCCGGAGTCGCCTCTGTCAGATAAGAGGT
>JAHQVL010000003.1 GCA_019634345.1 Rhodothermaceae bacterium | reverse complement strand
GCGGAGTCAATGACCCGCGTCGTAGTCGTTCTCCTGTCTATGCTGACTACGACGGAGATGGTGACACAGATCTATTCCTCGTCAATGTAGACCAGCAGGGAGTCCTATTTGAGAACACGCTGAATGAGGGCAACCACTACCTCATTATCGACCTGGAAGGTGTAATAAGTAATAGAGATGGAATTGGAGCTAAGTTAAAGCTCACTACACCCGACGGAGCAGTCCAGTATTGGGAAACACGAAGCGGATCAAGCCTGGGTGGAGGCGACGACCAGGCTGCCTATTTTGGATTGGGATCCAATACAACAGCCTCGTCTCTCGAAATTGCCTGGCCATCGGGTACTGTACAGGTAGTGGAAAACCTCCAGGCAAATCAGCGCCTCCTTATTAGAGAGGAGGTTATTAATACGTCTAGAGAACACGAGCCGTCCTTTGAGGCCGTATCCCTGACCCCCTACCCCAATCCGTTCAGGGATAATTTTTCTATTGAAGTTCAGACAGCCTTTCCCTCAGAAGTAACTATTGAACTATTCGATATAACAGGCCGGAGAATGGCACCGAAGGTTATAGTGAACACAACCACTGCATCACAAACCGTCTCGCCTCATTCGGCACTATCTGAACTTGCTGCAGGCCTGTACATCCTACGCGCCACTGTTAACAATTCCACTTACTACCATACGTACATCATTAAACAATAACCTCATACCTCTATGAACAGAAACGAAATGGCACATCGTATTGCCGATACGTCCGAAGTGTGGGATGTGATCATTATTGGTGGAGGCGCAACAGGGTTGGGCGCTGGTATTGAAGCAGCTTCCAGAGGCTATAGGGTCGTAGTATTGGAGCAGAGTGATTTTGCAAAAGGTACGTCGAGCAGAAGCACAAAGCTCGTTCATGGTGGCGTTCGGTATCTCCAGCAGGGAGATATTCCCCTGGTCACGGAAGCACTGCGAGAGCGGGGCCGGCTTCTCAGAAATGCCCCCCATCTGGTGCATAACCTGCCGTTCGTTGTCCCGAACTACGACTGGTGGGAAGGGCCCTTCTACGGCATCGGGCTTAAAATCTATGATATGCTTGCCGGCCGTGAAGGGTTTGGCCGCTCCAAACACCTCTCGCTGGAAGAAACGTTTGAACGCATTCCAACGATCGAACCGGAGGGATTGCGTGGAGGCACCATCTACTATGATGGGCAATTTGATGACGCCCGGCTTGCCATTCATATGGCCATGACCATTGCTGATCTAGGGGGGACTATTATTAATTATACCAAAGTCGTTGGGCTTACTAAAGAAAACGACATGGTAAATGGGGTCATCGTCCAGGACATCGAGAACCAGACGGAGCACACGCTAAAAGGCCGCGTGGTCATCAATGCAACGGGCGTATTTACGGACTCCATCCGCTCGCTCGATGAACCAGAAGCCACTTCCATGGTTCAGGCAAGCCAGGGCGTTCATATCGTCCTTGATCGATCGTTTTTACCCGGGGACAGTGCCATCATGGTACCGCATACCGACGACGGACGTGTCCTCTTTGCAATACCCTGGCATAATCGAACCGTTGTAGGGACCACCGATACCCCACTTGATTCGCCCTCCTTGGAGCCTCGTCCATTGGAAGACGAACTGGAATTTCTCCTTGTCCACTCCCAGCGATACTTGAGCAAAGATCCACAGAGCGAGGATGTACTGAGTTGTTTTGCCGGCCTCAGGCCGCTGGTGAGTTCAGGCGACTCAGACAATACAGCGGCAATTTCCAGAGACCATACTATTCGTATTTCGAACGCTGGACTGATCACAATTGCAGGAGGAAAATGGACAACATACCGCAAGATGGGCGAGGATGTGATCGATCAGGCTATGACGATAGGAGGCTTAGAAGAACGTCCATCTGTAACTAAAAACCTCCACCTGCACGGCTGGCATGCAAACGCAGATTCCTTCGACACCCTTTCCGTATATGGTTCAGATGCCCCATCGGTTAAATCAGCCCTCAACGAGCACACCGGTGGGAAAGAATTAATACACGATCGTCTCCCTTATTTCAAAGGAGAGATCGCATGGGCCGTTGAAAATGAAATGGCTCGCACCCTGGACGATGTCCTCGCCCGCAGAACCCGCGCCCTCCTCCTTGATGCCCGCGCCGCAATAGAAGCAGCCCCTTCTGTCGCCCAAACCATGGCCTCGCTACTAGACAAAGACAGCGCCTGGGAAAAAGAACAGGTTGATACATTCAACGGAATCGCTGAAGGATATATTCTTTGAGTGCAAAGTGCAAAGTGCAAAGTGCAAAGTGCAAAGTAACTTAGCCTGTTTCTCTCCTTAAATAAAACCAATTACATTGCACCTTGCACTTTGCACCTTGCACTCTTCAGACTTCCACCATCATCGTTGAGCCAATGGGTAAGTCAAGTTCAATGTTGATGCCATTCAGTATGGCCAGGGTTTGTTTGGCTACGCAGAGACGGAGTATTTCACGGAGCCGGCGGAGAGTGAATGGTTTTGTTAGGTGATAATTATAGCTCGCTCGTTTTAGAATCGATTTCCCTTCAGGCAACACAAATCCTGTTATTGAGACGAAATAGGCTTCTTTGCAATTGTTGAGTTGCCGTAATTGTTTTGAAAGAAGTACAGCGTCAAACTCCCTTCCGTGTTCAATATCCTGAACCACAATCTGAATGGGAAACAAAGATGCGACTGAAACGGCTTCGGCCGGTGTTGCAACAACGATCAACTCAAACTCAGTACTCAGGAATTGTTTGAAATGATCGCGCATTTCGCTACTCTCTTCAATGATCAATACCCGGGTTCTATTTGGATGAGAGGGCGTAGCGATCAGCCGATCAGACAAGGAAACATCCTCACTGATTCTTTCGCCAATTTTTGGGGGAGGGGCGATAGGTGTTGTATCAATACTCATAATAAAAGAACAGTCTACGTAAGAGTACCCTCCTCATGGTTATTCTTTGGACACTCTCTTACTATATCTAGGCATTACGATTTAGACAGGTCAACGCACTAACGGAACTAGAATGCGCTGTTAAATAAATAGATTGTTTGCCTGGAAAAGAATACGATCTGAGAAGAGATAAGAATAAAGAAAGGAGGAGATAGAAATGATGAAAATCAGAAATGAAGTGAAAATTTAGCGAATGTATGTTTAAGAATCCCGGAAGTTCCAGGATTCTTTGATCCGGAGTCCGGGTTGACTACTCGCACTAGACTATCCCTTCTCAAATATCATAAAATGTTGCTGAGGGAGGATGTCTTTGGTTTCTACCCAGCGCAGGCCGACGAGGCGCATTTCTTTGATCGACTGATCTTCCGTCATCCGCCGGAGAGGACTAATGGGTAGTGTGGAATCTTCGCCTCGGTATTCTACAAGAAGCAACCTACCACCAGGCTTCAAGGATTCCACAATCTTCTCCATCATTTCCTTAGGGTGTGAAAACTCATGATAGGATAGGATAATGATGGCTACATCTACACTTTCAGCGGGCAAATTGGGATCTTCGATTGTGCCCAGAACAGGTTCGATATTCTCTGTGCCTTCATCGTTGATCCGCTGGTTGATGACATCAATCATCTCCTGCTGGATATCGACAGCGAATACCTTACCGCCTGGAACTGAAGGACTTATGCGAAAAGCGAAATAGCCTGTCCCGGCTCCAATGTCAGCAATGACATCTGTGGGTTCGAGTTCGAGGGCTTGAATCACACGATCAGGCAATTCCTCTGTGGCGCGGGTTGGACGCTCTAGCCAGTCCAGTAGAACGGGAAGATCAGCCCCACCCGCAATTTCACGACCTAGATAAAACTTACCCGTTCCGTCAGGTGCATCCGATGCGCGTAACTCATAGTCAGATTCTGGTACCTGTTGAGAGGGGGACTCCGCTTCACACCCGGTCAAGATCACATTGCAGCTTATAAGGATAACCCACAAACGTAGGGTATATTGATATGAAGTCCTCCTTCCAGTTCCCATGACAAGGGTGTCAGCAAATAAATTGATTATCAGGCTCCTAAATTAGGGTTTTCTATTCTAAAACGATATGCCCAGGCAGGAGATTCATTTATGCCCCAGGTATACGTGAAGCAATCGTGAATACCAGCGGTTCTTAACGCTGCGGTAAAGATAATGGATTTCCTATACCCTAAATTCTGACTCTTGAAAATGAACATCTTTTGTTCTGATAAGTAGGTTGCTGTCGAAGACACCACCATACCCATTACAGCGCTGGACTTTCCAGCCTCCATCATTCCATACCGTACTGCTCATGCGGCAATTCGCTATACTGCTTTTTCTAGCAGGAATCAGTTTTACAATTGCGCCTGTTGTTTCTGCTCAAGACGCTCTATTTGAAGAAGCTGTAGTCGACATAGGTAATATTGGTCTTACCATTACGAATGCAGGTTTTTTTGGCAGAGCTAATGTGCGCAACGATCCCACAGGCCCTCCTTCGTTTGAATACCCGCTCGATTCTGGTGTTGAGCACCTCTTCGAATCAGGGTTATGGGTAGGAGCCGTTCGAAGTGACGGGGTCATCTCTGTTAGAACGGGAGCAGTAACTGTATCGAACGGATACAGCCCAGGTAGAACGGGCTACGAACTCGCACAAGCTTCACCTATACTGGTTCGATCGACACTACCCACCTCGGACTTTTTTACGCCACGTGCTGTTAGTCACCAGGACTTCCTAACTAGCTTTGTTGATACGGCTACTGTTGTCCCGGCCACATCCATCCCCATGCCGGACGTGCAAGGGCGTCTTGGACTGGACATTCAACAATCGGTGTATGCATGGAATTTCCCGTTTACCGAGTACTTCGTCATCCTTAACTTTGACATCGTCAATGTCAGTGACGTTGCATTGGACAGCGTCTGGGTTGGGATGTACCATGACCTGGTTGTACGTAATATTAATACGACCACGGAAGGCGGCGGTGCCTTCTTCAACAAAGGGGGGTTGGGTTACATAGATAGCTTGACTACCTCATATGCGTTTAATGCAGGAGGTGTGGAAGAAACCCTAAATACCTACGGCGCCATGACCCTATTGGGTGCTGAATGGAAAGACCCTGCGACAGGTCGTACCCGTTTTTTCTATCCCACCCTTGCAGAAGAATACATCGCTGACGGCTACTCCCCCCCTACCCAGAATCCACGATGGTGGTTATTCGGCGGAGGCACTGATCAGTTTACAGTTCCGTTCTCGGATCAGCTCAAGTACGAGCGTATGGCGACTCCTTTTCCGAACCCTAACAGTTTTATGTCGGATACCGAGTTCGAACAGGCTGAGGAAGACTGGTATGAGCGGCTACGAACGGACGGCTTACAAGCTGCTGGAAACTGGATTGGAATGACTCCTATTGGCCCCTTCTCAACCGTATTACCCGGTGACACGCTACAAGTCACGTACGCCCTGGTTGCTGCACTAAAGCCAGAAGCCTTTCAGGGGCAGGGCGGTAAAGCAGTCGATACCGATGAATCTAGAGAACTCCTTATCAACAATATCCAGTGGGCACGCCGCACCTATGCTGGTGAAGACAACAATTATAATGGCCGCCTCGATATAGGAGAAGACAGCAACAACAATGGCGTGCTTGATCGGTATTTGATTCCTGAACCTCCGGGGTCCCCGCAAGTCCGCGTCGAATTTGAATCTGTCCTTTCGGACGATGGGACGCAAGAGAACAAGGTTGTCTTATACTGGGATCGCACAGCTGAAGAAACCATCGATCCGGTAACTGGCATCAAGGATTTTGAAGGGTATCGGCTCTACCGCAGTAATCCGGGTGATGACAAAACGGGGAATATCCTGGATCAAGCGAATCTGATTGCCCAGTATGATACCCCTGGTAACAGAACAGGATTTAACAACGGTTTTGACGACGTCCTCCTTTCGTCGCCTGTAACCTTTGAGAACGACCCTATCGAATATTGGTACCGTTTTGAAGCATCAGGGCTCCTTAGCGGCTGGCAATACCTGTTCACGATAACAGCGTTCGACGAAGGCGATGTAGCGGCAGGGCTGCCTTCTTTTGAATCTTCACGTGTAGCAAATGCCACCCGAGTCTTCCCCGGTACGCCTGCTACTGGAGAGGATGAGCAGAAGCAAGTAGGGGTTTATCCGAATCCATACCGGGTAAACGCAGCCTGGGACGGCACAACGTCGAGAACCCGCAAACTTAATTTTTACAACGTACCATCCAGAGCTGAAATTCGAGTGTATACACTTGCTGGCGAAATCGTGGCCGAGATGGAGCACGACGCAGATACCTACACGGGTGACACCCGATGGTACGACGACTTTAGCGCAGATAATAGAGTGCTTCCGGGAGGAGAACATTCCTGGGACTTGCTCTCAGAAAACGGGCTTAGCCTCGCAGGTGGCCTCTATCTATACACTGTCAAAGATCTTGATTCTGGAGATGTGCAGCATGGAAAATTCGTGATCATTAAGTAAATCACGTTCCAGCTATACACCCTCCAAAATCACCGACTGTACAATGCGGCTCCCGCTGCATTTTACTCTTAAACAACACAACTAAACACATATAACAACATGCAAAAGATTGTTATTAAACTTGGTCTCTTAGCAGTTGTGCTCCTAACGGCCCTACCTGCCGTTGCACAGGAACAACGCCCAACTCTTAGAGACGTCAATGCCATCCCTCAAGCTCAGATTGATATTCTGAATGCGGGTGGCGAGAACCTTATGGCAGCAGATATTACTGCCAATATTTTCGACACCACCTTTGTTGGAACAGAGCTCACTTTTGAAGCCGTGATCCTTACGGATCCTCGTAAATCAGGTCTTTCAAACGTAACTGATGGACGCGTAGACCGTGTTCACATGTTTGTCCGTGACACCTCAGCTGCTACTTTGGGTCCTGACGGCATGGGCATCCAGGTTGTTGATGGCGCCTATGACACAAACGACCTTCTTAGCTTTGGTGTTGGAGATGTGATCCAGGTTACTGCTGGTATTACTCCTTTTGGCACAGCCATGCAGGTTTCCCCAACCTCCATCACACTTATTGGTGATGTAACTTCTCTAGGCCTCCCTGAGTCAATTCTCGATCCTATCGTTATCACGACAGACGAGGCAAACTCAGTAGTTGGTACTGACGGTGTTCAGGTAAATTGGAATAATCTTGCAAGACTTCGTAATGCGTATGTTCGTATCGAAGATGCGACGATCCAAACACGGAACCTTGCTAACCCTGACCGTCCTGACTTCTACATCTCAACAGATGGTGGAACGACTGTACTCAACTTCTATGACACAGGACTTCAGTTCCGTAATGACCGCCAGGGCGTTTACCCCTCTGAATTCCTTGGCCGTGTAGATGACATGGGTGATGACGAAGACTTCGTTCCTCCCCCACCAGGATCTCTCGTGAATATGCAAGGCGTCCTGATCTTCCAGGGTGGTGCTGATCAGATTGGTCGAGGCGTTCCTGCAAACGGCCTTTTGAGTATTGCTCCTTTCGAAGGAGATCTAGACCTTGAACTGCTCGAATCTCCACCGGTTATCAGCGACGTTACAGGCCCTGACTTTGTACCCGATGGATCTGAAGCTGTAAGCATTACCTTTTTGGCTCAGGCAGACCCAACGCGTACATTAACAGCGAATGCGTGTGAGTATGTTACTTCGGAAAGCACAGACATTCAAACTGTAGATGCCATGCAGAGTGGAGACGTTCTTGCCTGTGATATTCCAGCGCAAGCTGACGGTGTATTTGTTACTTATACCGTTGTTTCTACGGACAACACGGGGGCACAGTCTCTATCTGACCCAGGTTCTTACCGCACACTAGTTGATGGTATCAATTCTATCGAAGACGTACAGTTAACAGTCGATGAAGGCCCTGGTGATAGCCCATTCGTAGGTATTTCTACAGATATGGACATCACGGCTTATGTCGTTAGTGATCCGTCAACTTCTGGCCTAACAGTGGTTCAGGAAGATACTGACCTCAATGGATGGACAGGTGTATTTCTGTCTACAAGCGAGACCCTCGCTATGGGCGACATGATCAACATCACCAACGCTACTATTGAAGAACGATTTGGTGTAACGCAACTCGCTGATCTAACAATGTCTGTTGTAAGTTCAGGGAATGCAGTTCCAGATTATAAAGTTGTTCCTACCACCGCTCTTCTTGACGACGGTGTTGCAGAAGCACACGAAGGTATGCTGCTTCGCTTTGACAATGTTGTAATTGGAGCGAATCCAGACGATCCAAGTGATTTCGGCGAATGGTCATTCGCAAGCTCTGGCACTGAAGACTTCATCCGTGCTGACGACGCGTCTGCAGGGATTGCTAGCGACTTTAATGCGTCTCTAGCGCCTGAAACTGAACTTGACTTCATCCGTGGAGTGTGGTGGTTCTCATTCGGCAACTATAAGCTTGTACCTGAGAGCATTGCAGACTTGATGGGCGGCGGCGTAGCTAACGAAGATGAAATTCTTCCAAACAGCTTCGCGTTGGATCAGAACTATCCAAACCCATTCAACCCAACGACTACGATCTCTTACCAGGTTCCAGCTAATGGCTTGGTTAAGCTCGAAGTATTCGACCTTCTTGGTCGTTCCGTTGGTGTATTGGTGAATGAAACTGTTTCTGCAGGTCAGTACACCGTAGACTTCAACGCTGCGAATCTTTCAAGTGGCGTATACCTCTACCGCCTCAGTGCCGGCGAACATGTAGAGACCAGAAAAATGCTTCTAATGAAGTAAATCTGCTTTGAAGGCCCTCCCTGGCCTTGCCAGGACCCCTAAGCGTACAGCCTGGGGGTCCCGGCTAACAAGGGAGCCTAAGTTCCATGTACCTGCTCCTGATGCAGGATCCACCTAAGCCTTAAGATAAAATGGCCTCTAGGCCCTTCTTAACCACCCAGAACGCTTCACCAGTGAGCCATTTATTTTTCCTCATCACTGGTAGTCTACTCATGGCAGTGCTTTTTATTGCCGGTTGTGACACAGACATTTCTGGTGACCCCTTTTCGAATGTAGCACCAGAGACCCAGCTGAGTGTTCGCGACTCTTCACTCGCTGACAACCTTGCTGATGAAGATCGTTTAACAAGTACAGTCTTTGCTTCTTGGGTTGGTGACGACTCTGACGGTTTTATAGAAGCCTTCGAATTCCGGTTTTACGACATTGCTGTTACCCCTGGGCCCGAGGACGATTGGGTACTTACGGCAAGCAATGACACCCTCGTACTCCTACCTATTTCAAGCGGCAATAAAATAGCTGATGTGGTATTCGAAGTTCGTGCGATTGATAATGAAGGAGAAAAAGACCCCACTCCAGCACGCACCGTATTCCCTATCCAAAATAGCCCTCCAGAAATTCGCATCAGTTCGTTCGACTTACCTCCTGATACGACGTACCCGATTTTTTCCTTTGCATGGCGAGCATCAGATCCTGATGGAGATCAAAATCTCGAGCGCGTAGAAATCAGCCTGAACGATTCACTGAACTTTGTCTCCATCCCTGTGGAAGCTGATTTCATCACCTTCCAGGCACAAGACTTTGGCCGAAACGCGGCCGGAAACGCAGTAGATTCTGACATCTACTTAGGTCGCGGCTTTGTACCTACAGAAATTGTAGTTCCTGGACTGAGGTTGAATGACAACAACATTATGTTCATTCGCTCCGTCGACGCAACAGATACCACCAGCGTGTTAGAACGATATGAGTGGTATGTCAAAGAATCGCAGAGTGATATCTTGTTTGTGAATGATATCAGAAAAAACACAAATGAGCGTTTATCTGCGTACCACCAGGAACTGCTTAGATCTTATTTACCTGCAGGTTCAATATTCGATATTTGGAATGTAGCGGAGCCTTTTGTAACGGGTAATACAGGTAACGCTCCTCGCAGTGATGCCTTGCCTCCCAATGCCGTACCTACCCTACAACAGTTCCTGGGGCAATATCAATACATTTATTGGATCAGTAGTGCATCTACGAATAGCGTCTCTGGAAATAACTTTCCTCTAGCTGCAAGCGTTTTGGATGTATTTTTTAATGGAGGTGGCAAGTTGATGGTGCATACTCCTGTCACGGCTCCCCTAGATCCTGAGGCAAACGCATCAAATGCTGCTGTTGCCATCTTGCCCTTAAATGACCTAACTGCCGTTCCTGACTCTGTCCGCCGAATAAGTCTTTCACCGAATTCGGCAGTGACAAAGTTAAATGATCTACCCGCTGTTGCCACACCACTCCCAGACTTAATGGTGGAACAGTTTATTGTTGGCCCCCTCCCATTTGTAGCAACTGGAGCCAGCATCATCCCGCTGTATGAAGCGGATTACGAATACCAAACGCTTGACAGAGCCTCTGGCCCGTGGCCTGATTCCCGGCTTGTTGCCTCCATCAGTGCGGATCAACGCGTTGGCCTGTTCTCTTTACCGTTGATCAACGAACAAACGGGGGCCCCCATTGTGGTTGGAAGCGATGGCGATAACGAAGTTGCCCGAGAAGTCATCCGGCTCATGTTAGAAAGTATAGGATTCCCAAAATAATGCTCAGCATGAAAAATATCGTTCCGCTCTTACGTACACTTGCGCTACTGGCTGCCTGGCTACCCTTCAGCATGCTGGATGCGTATGGACAAGGCTCGGTGCAGGGTAAAATCGTTGATGCCACTACGAAGGAGACGTTGATTAGTGTAAATGTCATTGTTGTAGGTACGGCCAGTGGAGCTGCGAGTGATTTTGACGGCAATTATGTCATCTCGAACCTACGTGCTGGTGAATATTCCCTGAAAGTGTCCTATATCGGATATGAAACGAAGCTCTTTACGGGGATTCAGGTAATAGACGGGCAGGCAACTACACTAGATATTGAGCTTGAGGAAGCCATCCTGTCAACCGATGAAGAGATCGTCATTGTCGGTGAAAAACCACTCCTTGATGTGGAAGGAGCGGCGAGTTCAGTTACCATTTCTAGTGACCAGATAGAGGCTGCCCCAGTCCGCGATATTCAATCCGTCATTTCGAACCAGGTAGGTGTGATTAGTGACCCGACGGGGCTCTATATTCGCGGCGGCCGAGCCAACGAAACGTCCTTTATTGTTGATGGGGTTTCTGCTAAAGACCCCCTTGCAGGTACAGGTTTTGGACTTGACATTGGATCGAATTCCTTCAGTGAAGTGGAGGTAACAACTGGAGGAGTTGGTGCTGAGTTTGGCGATGTAACTTCAGGCGTTGTTTCTGTAAAAACACAAGATGGTGGGGATGAACTGGCCGGATATTTCTCTCATAAAAGGGACAACTTCGGCGGCCTCAACGAGGACCTGAACTCCAACTTCCTGGAAGAAACCTACGAGCTAAATCTGAGCGGCCCCATTATTAAAGGGAAGCTGCGTTTTTTCATCTCGGGGCAGGTGCAAATTTCTGATGGGTTTACCCGAGAAACGGCTACACCCAGCCAGCTACAGTCATCCCTCTTAGGCGGCACGCAACTTATGCCTCGCGCCGGAAATCGCTGGAACGGCCTTTCCAAATTAACTTATGATTTCGGAAACGGGAAAAAGCTACAAGGTTCTTATCAGCGCTCTCTAACCGTTAATCAGAATTCCCAAATGCTGCAGATTACAGGGAACGACGCTGTAGTGGCACCGGGATTTCAGTATGCCTTTGTTCTCGCTCCTGATGATGCAACGACCTATGCACACGACAATATCATCGCGTACATGAAATGGTCGCATGTGCTGAATGAGCGCTCTTTTTACGACTTCCAGTTTAGCCGGCTCTTTACACGCCTTCGCGCCGATGCAAATGGAAGAAATTGGCGCCCTGAAAATGTTGTGTCTGAGCTCGACCCTGAAAGTATTGTAACCTACCCGGCCACGCTCTTTGTGGATGAGTTTGGCCAACCTCTTGACCCGAATGCACAGTTTGTGCTTCCTGGCCCAGGCCTCATCAACAATGGCGGGATCTCTACTCAATTCCACGATCATTTCGCTGAAGAATATACTGCACGCGGTACATATACCCTGTTTTCGGAGAATAAGAACAATCGGACCAATGTTGGTTTCGAGATGAAATTCAACGATTACCAATGGATTGATGTGATCCGTCCATGGGTTGGCGCTCCTATCGGTACAGACGACCAGGGATCGACCGCAACAAACCGGTTGGGTGAAAGCTCCGATATTTGGCGTGTAAAACCTCAACGCGGGGCAATATTTGGTACCCACCAGATCCGTTATCGAGGCTTGATCGCAAACCTGGGCATGCGCCTTGAATACTGGGCGCCGGGTAAATATGTAGATGACCTCATCGACAATCCCCAGGCACCTATTCTTGATGGCATTCGAGAAGATTACAAGGACAACACGGTTGACCTGTTTGGGCTTCGCTATAAAGTTAGATTGCTGCCCAAACTCCGCGTTTCCTTCCCCATTCAAGACAACCGCGTCCTCTTCTTCAATTACGGGCACTCTACCCAGATCCCCCATCCTACGTTTGTTTATACCGGGCTCGATCCATTCTTCCAGGACAGATCATTCTTTGCCGACCTGGGCAACCCCAATCTCGACCCCGAGGTGGATATCTCTTATGAGCTAGGTATTCGAAACCAGTTTTCTAGTAATGATGTCCTCAATGTGACGGCATTCTGGCGGGACAAGTTTGACTTTATCACGGTGTCCAATGTCGTAGTTCCTGATCCTACAGGGAGTGATGTAACACGTGCGTTTCGAATCAATGGCGACTTTGCCCGTATTCGCGGCGTTGAAGCCAGTTACTTAAAACGATTCGGTGATTGGTTCCAGGGCCAAATATCAGGGTCGTTCTCTAAGGCTACAGGACTAAGCTCTACCAACAACGATGCTCTCGCTCAATTCCTTGCTGACGGAGATATCGACAACACGTTTGAGACACCTCTTGCCTGGGATCGCCCCTTTGATGCAAAAGCGAGTGTCACCTTATCTCATGACAAAGATAAACCGGTCCTCAATATCCCTGGATTGAACAGAATCAAGTTTTATCTCGCTACCACGTTTAGAAGTGGGCAACGATATACTCCTGTTCTTTTCAGAGGCAATGAAGTCAACCCATTTAGTGGTCAGCAAGATTGGCGCCCTATCTACGAGCCTGACCCTGATCCGGCGAAAAGATTCTCAGAAGTAGGTGAATCCTGGTGGTGGTTCGACATGAACATCCAACGTTATTTCAAAGTGGGCCCGTCAGACATTGTGTTCACACTTGAAATCACGAACCTGTTTAACCAGGAAAACAGCGTGATTGTGAATCCAGTAACGGGGAAAGCGTATCCCAATATCGATGCGACTACAACAAACTTTGTCGAACTCCGAGACAATCCCGACTACGACGTGCCCTCAGGTACGCGAGATCTCAGGTATGAAGATCCTAATTCTAGTGGAACGCCCCCGTTTAATCCAGCTCGATTTCTGTCACAACGGCATATTGTGATCGGGCTTTCGTACAGATTTTAATGTCTATTGCACACCCCATGATCTACCGATCCTTACTTATAGCACTCATACTGTGTATTGCACCGTATACAGCACAGGGTCAGCTACTACCCAGTTTAGGAGGCGATCGAGCAGGTACGTCAGGTTTTCAGTTTTTGAAGATCCCTGTTGACGCCCGCTCTGCAGCACTTGGAGAAACGGTGGTCGCAAACATTTCAGACGTAAGCGCCTTATTCTGGAATCCTGCTCTCGCTGCACAATTGAATGGCGCCCATATCGGCCTGAGTCATGTCGAATATTTTTCTGACGTCACGCTCAATTTTGGAGGGTTTAGCTACCATCTACCCGGACCTTCTCTTACGCTCGGATTAAGCGTCCAGACGTTGTCCTCGGGTTCAATGAATGTCACTACTGAGTTTCAACCCTTTGGGACTGGCGAAACGTTTAGCCTCTTTGATATGGCACTCGGGCTTACCGTCGCACAGGGTTTGACCGACTTATTTAGTTACGGTGTAACGGCAAAGTATGTCCAAGAAAATGTAGCCGGCGTTACCCAGTCTACGGCCGTTTTTGACATTGGGATCTTCTATCGTGTAGGTACAACAGGTGCCCAAATGGCCGTTTCTGTCAGGAATTTTGGCCTTGACAGTTTTACCAGTGGAGAGATTTCCCGCAATGTAATCAGCAACCCTGCGACTTTGACGGAGAATGACTTTGAATCGGTCACTCCTCCGACCACCTTTTTATTGGGCCTTTCTTACGAAGCGTTGCGGGCAAATGCCATGAACGACTTACTGTTATCGGCCCAGTTAAACAATCCAAATGATAACGCTGAAAACTGGAATTTTGGCGCTGAATATACCTGGAACAAACTCCTCGCGTTACGCGCGGGATATCGATTTGGCATCGAGGAATATACTGTCCCAAGTTTTGGAGTTGGCCTTATCCTCCCCTATCTGGGTCCGGAGCTTCGATTTGACTATGGGTACAGCCAGTTAGAACGCCTCGGGCAGCTTCATCGCGTTAGCTTAATGGTTGCCTTCTAAAGCCAGGTTATACGTACACCCACCGTACATCCTTTATATACAGAGTATACAATGCAATACCGGTACCTTACAGTCGTCGTCCTGATCCTACAAGGCCTTATTCTATCCGGCTGTGATGACCTTTTTGGCAGTAAACAAGATGATACGACGGACGAAATATTCGATGCTGGCCGCATCGAACCCTCGCTTGTGAATGAAGCAGAGTATGTCCCTCTTTTTCCCTTCTTTACACTCACAGCTGCTCCCCAATCCTTTCAGGCACCTAAAGACATTTATGTGGGATACGATGAATTGATTTATGTGGTAGACGAACAGGGATTGCATGTGCTGGATCGAGCGGGCCGGCCAACATTGTTCATCGACATTGAGGGCGGAGCAACCTCTGTCATTCAGGACCGCCTGTTGCGCGTGTATATTACCGCCCGGAAAGATACCATGTTAAATGGGAGAAACTGGAATCTACCCGTTATTCAAAAATACGAAGGCATCACCACCGGAATTCCCAGATTAACTCAAACAATATGGCATCCGTTTGATGATGACTCAAGAAAATTCAATCGCCCCGATCCCCTTACTACCGACGAACTCGTAGAATATACGGGCATTTCAATTCGGTACGACAATTCATTCTATGCGTCTCGAAAAGGACCTGTAAATGATCGAACATCTGTAATCTTGCCTCACAACACCCTAATGGTATTTCTCTATGACGAGGCTACAGACACGCATGTAAACCGAGGAGCCATCACTGCGCTGAACCCCAATCAGCCCAATTTGCGTAGCTCCGTCTTTCCAACTGATGTACTGACAACGATCCACCCGCCGCAGCGTACCTTTTCATTTGACCCGTTGGAAGATGATGAGCAATTTTTCGTAGCTCAGTCTCCCTCTCTTTCAGAAGAAGAAATCAATGCAGGGGTTGCCCCTCTTTCCTTCTCGGTTTTGTCTGTGCTGGCTGTACCCACTAGTTCTGGTATCGATTACCGGCCTGATTCAGATCTTTTGATCGCTGCAGCCGATCCGGATCGAGGCGATGGATTTCTGTACGAAGAATTCAAGTTCACAAATCCATCAGATATGACGTTTGCTGGCGATGGAACGAACTATATTTTCGTTTTGGATTCTATCAAAGACAGTTTGTTTGTTTTCACAGCTGGTGGTGTTGAAGGGGTAGCACCTCCTCCTGGGTCGAGCAGTTCTATTCCTGTGGTCGTTTCCTTCGGAGGCTCAGGCGACGGGGCGCTACAGTTTGACGATCCTCAAGGGGTCGCCTATTTCGATCGCATCGTTTATGTTGCGGACACAGGCAACAATCGCATATCCCGTTTCCGACTCAATACTGACTTCGAATAATTTTGAATAATACTTTCTTTCCCCTACTCTTCGCACTCCTTTTACTGGGAGTGTTGGCTATCCATCAGCCTGCCCATTCCCAGTCTATTACACCCATAGGCAGCGAAAATACGCTTGAGATCGCCACCTGGAATATCGAATGGTTTGGCTCTACCAGCCAACAGCCTTCAAATGATGCTTTGCAGTTATCAAATGCACGAAAAGTGATCGCTGAATCAGATATCGACTTTTGGGGAGTTCAGGAAATCTCAAGCACAACGGCTTTCGACGACTTGCTTTCCGCGTTGGGATCCAACTATGATGGTGTGTTAGCCACAAACTCGGGGGCCCAGCGCGTAGGATATATTTATAATACAGACGTAATTCGTGTGCGTCAGGTGCGACACATACTTGAAAGCTCTGAATTTGAGTTTGCGTTCCGCCCTCCCCTACAAATGGAAGTTGATGTTATGCTAGCTGACACGACCGTCATCATGACGTTTATCGTTGTGCACATGAAGGCATTTGCTGACCAGGATGGGTACGAACGCAGACAAGCAGCAGCAAGTCGGCTCAAAAACCATATTGATTTTACCACCCTATCCTCTAAGCCGGTCGTCGTCCTGGGAGACTTCAACGATGAGCTAACCAATTCGATCTATAGAAGCGAGACTACCCCATACGACAACTTTCTTGCTGATACCGATAATTACACATTCTTGAGCTACCCCCTAGAAATGGATGGATTTGGGTCGTTCTGCTCCGGTTCATCATGCACCACTCAATCATCAATTGTCGATCATATTCTGATTACTGATGAGTTATTTGCAGAAGTGGATATTGCTCAGCCAGCAGGTGTTCTGGAGCAAGCTCCCGAGGTAATCAATGCATACGGCGCCAGCACCTCAGACCATCTTCCCGTGTATGCTCGCTTTACGTTTAATGGAGGAGTTGCCTCGAGTAATGAGCCTGAGGATATACCACAAGCTTTTGACATCCAGCCCCCTTTTCCTAATCCCCTTACCTCCTCTGCAACCTTATCGTATTCACTAGATACCCCTTCTCACGTCCGATTAGAAATTTATGACCTGATGGGACGAAAAGTATGGTTTGAGAATCAAGGGTATGTTCAATCCGGTACGCACCAACGGCTGGTTGATCTGTCAAATCAAGCCTCTGGGACGTATTACCTGCGCGTATCTATTAATGAGACAATGAGCTCATTTCCCCTAATACGGGCTGGAAATTAAGAAAGGCAGCGCGTGAATTAGTTGCTCGTCGTCTTCAGACCAAATTCAAACCAAATTAGCATGGCATCTACTGTATTTCCAAAGGGAAACCCAGCTTCCATGTATCCATCCATCGTATTGCGATAGAAGTCAGCAATTACGCGCCTCAAATGAGGACTTGGAGGCGGTAATGAATTCGGTTCCAGTTCTCGATCTTGATTATCCATAGGGTGCACCATAAGGGTTTAGGGGTACAGTGCAATTATCGGCCAGAATATTCTGGCCTATAGTTCAACGTTCAAGGTTCAACGTTCAAGGTTGTTGGGTGACAG
>JAHQVL010000056.1 GCA_019634345.1 Rhodothermaceae bacterium | reverse complement strand
CATCTGGTGAACTCCTAACATAGTGGTCACCAACAACTGATCGTTCCACCTGAGAACAGAGCTTACCTCGCTGGGAATCCCTTGGTCCCTTGAAAAAGAAGTCCAGGATATGTTGGGCTCAACACGAGCTACTCCGTCATAAAGAGCAAGCCATAAAGCGCCTTCCCGGTCAACGTGAAGGTTCATGACTTCCAGGTTTTCAAGGCCGTCGTTGTTATCGATAAACCGTAGTAACTGATAGGAGGCATCGAGCAAAGCAACGCCTTGCCCATCAAAGCCAAGGGCAAGGTGACCGTTCGGGAGCATGAGCAGCGAATAAACCTGCTCGCGTTTTAGCATGTCATCGATTCCAGTGGCCAGCAATTCGCATTCAGAGTGTGCGTTTACGTCAATCTGGCAGCGTATCAGTCCCTCGTAAGGCGCGCTAATAACCAAATGGCTCGATCCATCGGCTACACCTTTCCGAAGGGAGGAAAACGCGTATCCCTCTAAGGAGAGATCCTCAAGGTTATCTTCTGGAATTAAATAAGAGATCTTTTCAGATTCTACAACTATGAGCCGATCTCAAACAGGCACAATGCTCTGAAACTCTGTTTCGGCGTTCCACACTTTCATGGCATTGTTCTTCCAGCGAAATAACTGGTCATGTGCCATGAAATACACCCCATCATCGAATGAGGTGATGCTCCAAATTTCCTGGAATTCTTGGGAAGAGTCAGGAAGGTGGTGTCTTATCGAAATAAAAGCCGGTTGTCCTAACGAATCGGCCCCGATATAACCAACCTGGTCGTAGCTTCCGATGTACACGTTGCCGTCTGGTCCCGTACTGATAGAGCGTGCTATAGGTGCTTCTGGGAGGGACAGCTTGTCCCAGGATACACCATCGTAGATAAGAACTCCTTCTGTATTGCCTGTATAAATAATTCCCTTGGCGTCTTGCGTAACAGCCCAATTTGCCGGGGCATCAAGTAAGGCAGATGTGTCGAAATACTTGACAGGAATGGTACCGGATTCATTCCACTGTTGAATCTCCTGGCCGAAGGCACTTTTGCCAGCTAGAAAGAGCAATAGGCATGCAAAAACCAGATGCCAGGTTTGCATGTAGATGCAAATGGAGTGCAAGAGAGATCTCGACCACATAGGTAGGGAGAGTATTAAGAGTCTGATGCGAAGTCTCTGGGGGTGGGAGAGTGCACTATTGGGGCAGATTATGTGCAGTATCGGATAGGAGGGGGAAAGATTTAGGATAAAGCACGATAGGGGGTAAACTAAGAACGTAAATACTTTGATCGTGTCATCCCGAAGCGAAGCGATCGAGGGATCTATGCCTGATTTATACTCAGTTGCTTATACAAAGCATAGATCTCTCCACAAGGTCGATATGACAAGGATAAGACCATCGATCAAAGATCAAAATACTTAGTTCATTAATAAAAGTGACGTGCTTAATAAGCGATAAGTTTCTTTCGCGTATTAAAAATCTATCACAAGTCCAATGACCGGCACAAAGGCACCTTCATCAGGGCCAAGTGCTTGGAGCATGCGCGGGGTAAGGATGGCCCCGTTCATGTCTCTGGCAAGAATGTATTCTGTCGGTTGAGGCTGCGATTGTGCCAGTACATTCTGAATCTCAAGGAATACATCTAATGATACGCCTCGAAGATTCCACTTCTTGTCAAACCGCACATCCAATTGCGCAAATTCGTCGAGTAGCGTTTCGCCGAGCCGATTGTAGTCGAGTACAATTTCAGGGTACGTATCGAGAGTAGCTTCGAGGTCGGTTGGGGCGAACGGTGTTTTCCCTGCAAAGCGGAAACGAGCACTGATTTCCCAGTTTCTCGGAAGTTTATATCCTCCCGTGAACGATGCGAGGTGCCGGCTGTCCCACGTAGAAGGGATAAAGCGATCAAGATCGAAGCCCGTAAATTCACTGTAGTAGTAGGTGTAGGAAAAGATGCCGTAAAAGTTGTTATTCAGCTTTTGCTGAAAAAGTAATTCTAAGCCATAACTGCGGCCTTTGCCGACGGTCTCTACCTCTTCGTTGCCCAGTACTTCAAAATCAGCTCCCTGGTTGGCAAGGGAGACGGCTTCTCTCACGGACACCGGGTACTTATTGTAGTGCTTGAAGAATCCTTCCAGGCTCAGGCTCGATGCCGGGCCAAAGGCGCGTTGGATGCCGATTACATAGTGATTGCTTTCCGTATAATCGACATCCTCATTAAGCAATTCGCCGTTTTCCCTGTATCCCAGAATGGTGTACGGAGGGAGTTTGAAATACCTGCCCACTGTAGTGTTGACCTTCCATTGCTCATTGATTGCATAGGAGAGAGCGACCCGAGGAGAAAACGTATCAAACAGGCTGGTTCCTTGAACGAACGTATCGTCATCAAGGCGGATGCCTACGGAGATATCAAGCGCATTGTTCAGGTAGGAGGTTGTCGCATTGGCATACAGTCCGTACTTAAAGAAATCGATCTCTGTACTGAAATTAAGATTCTGGTTGAGGTCGATGGTTGTATTCGTATAGGCGCTGTGCTGAAGGTTGAAGCCGGTTTGGAATTTCCAGTCGCCTTCGAATAGGGTCAGGTTGTATCGAAGCTTTGTCTCCGATTCTCTTGCATCGTTATTTAACAGGAGCCCGGTTTGTGAGGCATTGTCTTCGAAGAGAGAAAAGTCGTTAATCAGGATATTATTGCTGATTGTTGTTTGCATAAATCCTGTCCGCTCTCTGAATCGCTTCTTCCAGGTCAGGCCGATGGTGTTGGTTTGTTGTTCGATAAAGGGGGCCTGATCCAACACAGCGATCTGGTCCTCGTCAAAGTCATCGCCGGCCTCGAGTGCAAAATCATCGATGGACCCAACCCCGATCAGGTTGATGGCGTTGTATTCGTCGAGATCGAAGGTGAACTTGTACTGATAATCCCAGTAGTCGGGCCGGATTGGTAGTCCGATAAGTTCGAAGAGAAACTGCAAATAACTGCGACGGACAGACGCCATGAAGCTGGAAGAGCTCTGGCTTTTATCGCCCTTAAAAAGAGGTCCATTGAGGGTCAGGGCTGTTTCGCTGGCACTAACTCTAAGGTTGGTGTTAAAGGCTGTTCGATCGCCTTCACGTTGGTTGAACTGCAATACGCCTGAGAGTGGGTTGTCGTATTGCGCGCCAAATGCAGATGTGGAGAGCGTCACTTCATCGATGAACGAGACGTTAATCATCCCGACAGGCCCTCCCGAGCTGCCTTGCGTACTGAAGTGATTGATGTTGGGGATTTCAACCCCGTCCAGGTAATACACCGTTTCGTTTGGGGCGCCTCCACGAATGATAAGGTCGTTTCTAAATCCCCCAGGAGAAGGCGTGATACCCGGTAAAGATTGAGCAACCTGTACCACATCGTTGTTTCCACCTGGATAGGTCGCCAATTCTACAGACGTGAGGGTTTGTGTCGACAACGGCGTTTCCCGGGGCCTGCTCACTACGTTGCGATCGGGCGTAACAACAACGCCTTCCAGTAGCTGTGTAGCTTCTATGAGTGTAAAGGAATATAGTTGATTGCCTACCGATTTCACCTGGATATTGAACTTAGTCTGCGATTCGAATCCAACAAAGCTAGCAACCAGGTTATACGTACCCGGCGTCACGCCTGGAATGGTGAAAAAACCATCGGCATTTGTCGTGGCTCCCAACGTGGTATTTTGCAAATAGACAGTGGCTCCTGGTAGCGGTGCCTCCGTTTCATCTTCTACATATCCAGAAATGCTGGCCGTGACTTGAGCGAACAGGTTATGCGTTAGGAACAGGTGTGCAACAACAAGAAAAAAGAAACCGGTGAGTTTTAGAGGCATGGATTGTCGCTAGCAGAGGCTTTGGTTCGATAAGTAGTACCCTCAACGGTGCGGTGGTGCATACGATCCATTGAAAATTAACGGAGTATGTCCGTATTTGGTGGAAATAGCAGAGGGAAACCAACAGGCTTTATGCAGACCGCTAAAAAACACGACGTACTTACCTTTGGACGCGCATCTATAGATCTATTTTCAAACGACATTGGAGCGGCCTTTGAAGATATTACGTCGTTTGGAGCCTTTATAGGAGGGTCCTCCACAAATATTGCAGTGAGTTGTAGTCGACTCTCATTAGACACAGCTCTCCTTACTGGAGTAGGAGAGGATCAGGTTGGGACGTTTGTTCTTCGGTTTTTGAAGGATGAAGGGGTTACTACAGATTATATCCCAGTTGTTGAAGGACGAACTCCTGCAGTTCTTGTTGGCGTCCAACCTCCTGATACGTATCCGCTGGTTTTTTACCGTAGCCAAGCCACTGATCTTAATGTTACTATTGACCACGTTCTCGCAGCCAGGCTAGATGCGTTTCGGGTCATCATTTTGTCCGGGAATGCATTGAGCCGGGATCCCAGCAGAACCGCTACACTGTTTGCGGCTGAGCACGCGCAGGATCTTGACGTCCCTGTTTTTCTGGACCTGGATTTTAGGGTGGACCAGTGGTGGGATGTGCGCGCCTATGGCGTCATGGTACGGGCGCTGCTGCCACAGGTTGACGTGGTGATCGGGACCGAAGAGGAAGTACTGGCCGCCAGCCTGAGCAATCGGCAGCAAATCAAGACCTCTCTTCAAGAAGTGTCGTCTCCTGAGATCAAGGGTGATTTGAACGAAGCGATTCGCAATATCCTGGCTCAAGGTGTAGATGTGCTGATCGTGAAACGTGGAGCCAGGGGTTGCTCTATATACAAACAGGGTGAAGAAGAAGGTAGCGTGCCTGGATTCCCCGTTGAAATCTTGAGCGTGTTAGGCGCGGGTGACGCGTTTGCCGGTGGACTCACCTATGGGTTTCTACAGGGCTGGGACTGGTATAAAGCGTGCCGCATGGGGAATGCCTGTGGAGCGTTGGTCGTCACCCGCCATGGTTGTGCTAATTTTATGCCCACGCTCGAAGAAGCCCTTCGGTTTATAGAAGAGCAGGGTGGGTTTTGAGATAGACGCAGTCAACTATGTCCTTGCGTCATGGTTGACTGGTTTCGCGTTTTGCGGTTCGCTGATTTGGGCGGACACGCATAAACAGGACAGGAACCACAACCATATTTAAAAACGTTGAGGTGAGAAGCCCACCAAGGATAACCAGGGCCATTGGAGATTGGATTTCTTTTCCTGGCTCACCGCCGCCGAGCGCCAAAGGAATCAGTGCCAATCCAGCGGTAAGGGCGGTCATTAAAATGGGATTCAGCCGTTCCATTGAACCCTGGAAGACGGCCTCTCGAAGGGGCTTGCCTTCCTCTAATAGATGCATGTAGTGGCTGACAAGCAGAATGCCATTGCGTACAGCTATTCCAAAGAGTGTAATGAGTCCTACCAATGCCGCCACATTCAATTCTCGGTCCAAGAATAGATAGAGAACCAGAACGCCTCCCGAGAGCGCCAGGGGCAAATTGACCATAATGAGAAGCGCAATGCGACCGCTGGAAAACTCCTGGTATAGGATTAAGAAGATGAGGAGTACAGAAAGGATTGAGAGAAGGGTAATGGTGCGAGTCGCTTGTTGAGCACTTTCGAACTGTCCGCCGTATTCAATATAATATCCGTCGGTTAGCGAGACGGTGTTCTGAATCTGTTGCTGGATATCACCTACCACACTACCTACATCCCGGCCCGCTACGTTTGCAGATATGACGATTTTGCGCTGGACATTTTCTCGGCTTATGGTATTGGGGCCGCGTTCTTCGCGAACAGAAGCGAGGAGCGATAGGGGAATTTTAGAGCCAGTAGGCGTGTCGATTAACGTGTTTTTTAAGGTAGCCGCATCGTTTCGGGCTTCTTCGTTTAATCGAACAACCAGGTCATACACTTCCTGGTTTTCTCTTATTTGGGAGACAGTCTCTCCGGCAAATGCAACATCGATGGTTTCCGCCAATTGGCCCGGCGTGACGCCATAGGTTGCCATTGCCTTGCGGTTTGCATAGATACGGAGTTGGGGTACATCTGCTTGTTGTTCTACTGACAAGTCTACGACCCCATCAACTGTTGATGCGGCAGCACGTATTCGCTCAGCATCCCCTCGAAGCGCATAGAGGTCGCTACCAAATAATTTGATTGCAACCGATGCCCGCGTACCCGAAAGCATGTGATCGATGCGATGGCCAATCGGTTGGCCGATTGTGATGTTGGTGCCAGGCACGATGGTAAGTGCGCTTCGTAATTCTTCGAGGGCGGCTTCAATAGGTGTGTTGCTTAAGTCTAGCTGAACGTCAATCTCTGCAGCATTTGCACCCTGGGCGTGTTCGTCCAATTCGGCTCTACCCGTCCTGCGCGACGTGCTCACAACAAAGTCGTGATCCAGTAAAATCTGCTCGATTCGCCGGCCCATTTCGTTTGATGTTTCTAAATCAGTGCCCGGTAGGGTCACTGCAGAAATGACAAGCGTGCCTTCCTGGAATTCGGGTAAAAATCCTCGCCCAAGAAATAGGAAGGAAACGAGAGTGATTACGATCAATAGAGCCGCTGATCCGATCACAAGAGCGGTCCGTTTCAATACGACATTCAAGACCTTCGAATACATCCCTTTCAGGCGCTCAACCAACCAGCTCTCTTCCTTCTTCTCCATGATGCGAGCGTTTGGGAGCAGGTAGTAACAGAGTGTGGGTGTCACAGTTATTGCGACAATGAGCGATGCTAAAATCGCTATGATGTAGGCAAACCCCAGGGGTTGCAACATGCGGCCTTCCACGCCAGAAAGAAAAAAGAGCGGTACAAAAACAACCGTAATGATCAGAGTAGCGTTTAGGATGGGGCCGCGAACCTCTTTGGACGCCTCGTAGACAACAGCTCTCACAGTGTTCTGTTGGTTCACAGGCAGTGCTCGATTTTCTCGCAAACGGCGAAAGACATTCTCCACATCGATAATGGCGTCATCGACCAACGCGCCAATGGCAATAGCCATACCACCAAGCGTCATCGTATTGATGGTGACTCCAAGGCCTTTCATAACGAGAATAGCTACCGCTAAGGATAGCGGAATAGCCAGTACAGAAATACCTGTTGTGCGAAAATTCCACAAGAAGAGAAAGAGGATAACTACAACCAGGATAGCTCCGTCTCGCAGGGCTTCAATCACATTGCTCACCGCCAGGGAAATAAACGATGCTTGCCTGAAGATACTCTGGTTTATCTCCATCCCTTCCGGCAATTGAGTTTGGATGCTTTGCAACTCCTGGTCAATGCGTTCAGTGAGCAGGAGTGTATTGGCTCCCGGTTGTTTCTGGATGGATAAAATGACAGCAGCTTCGCCATTTACCGATGCCATTCCAAATCGGGGTGCAGGTCCGATTTCTATATCAGCCACGTTCTGCAGTAAAACGGGGGCTCCATCGCGCGTT
>JAHQVL010000055.1 GCA_019634345.1 Rhodothermaceae bacterium | reverse complement strand
GATGAAAAAGAAGCTGTCCTTGAAGCAACTACGGCGATTCGCCGCGCAGGAGCTTCTGTTATTTTCACCTATTTTGCCAAACAACTCGCTACCTGGTTAAGGGGCTAATTCCCAAATGGCGCTGAGATGCTCAACCAGGGAAGCGCAAAGGCACCCCCACCTTGTATGACAGGAATGACGAGACCAAAATCCAGAGTTATACTACTGCCAGCATTCCTGGCTCCTACCAAAACACCTCCCTCTGCTCCATTATCTAAATCCCATAACAATCCCTCCACCATCATGTAGGCTTTTCGAGACGTTCTGAACATGGCTCCAAATGAAAGCAGCGATTGTTCGCTGAGTTCGCCATCATCAAATCTTTTGCCTATGCCGACGCTTACATTGGTATCACGCGTACCAATTGTGATCGAGCCAAAGGCAGCACCAAATCCATCTCCCTGAATCCGAATCAAGTTTCCTAAGACCGCTCCTGCACCCACATGAACCAACCCGTCCTTCCCGGCAAGTGGTATTGACAACTTGGGAGTAAGCCAAAGCGGAAAACTATCTGAAGGAATCACAGGCACCATACCCACACCGAATGAGACAAAATCAGTAATACCAAAGGTGACTTGATTAAAGAAAATCCACACATTGTGAAAATACCCCTGGCCTCGACGAACACCCATTCCATTAGAGGCTAAAAAATACCGGCTTGCTTGTGCATTTTCAGGCCAGATCTCCCCGTCAACAATACGCACGTCCTTTACTATTCTCATCTGCCTGATTTGCTGAAGGGGAATATTGATCTCACCCAGGGATTCCGTATCTAAACGAATATGCTCAAAGGTCCGCTCTGTAATTACACCAAAAAACTCGTTTTCATTGAGGGTTACAACATGCCACATTGTGGTTGAGTCCGATTTAGCTTCAGCTGGCACTACTGTAGACTGTGCAACTACGTGGACTGGAAATGCATAAAGAAGGCAAAAAAATGCAATTACAACGACCCCTTTGTCCCGAATTGAGCAGATCATAGGTATAATCTTGAGGAATTGATACAATGAATTCAGAAAATGTACTATTTTAGCCGAACGGGACAGGTTAATAGTAACAGATTGGCCCTTCCGTTTATAAATGCTCTTGTGATTTACTCAGATAACCACGTTACATGAAACATATAGATTATAGTCATATGAAAGGCGGCCTCGTGCGGATGATGGATCGATTTAAAGATGAAGGCACCCTTACCGGAGACCATGATGCTGATGAGTTTGTCCGAAAAGACGCCAATGCGGCCTTGTTGGGCCTGCTTTACGATCAACGCGTGAGAGCAGAGTATGCGTTCACAGGACCACAAAGGCTCCATGAGCGGCTGGGCCACCTGGATATGGCCAAAATTGCGGCTGTTGATGAGGAAAAGTTCAGAGAGCTATTTGCTGAACAACCCGCGGTGCACCGTTTCACCAATAAAATGGCAGATAACACCCGAGTCATAGCAAAAATCGTTGCAGAGCAATACGACGGTAATGCTGCCAACCTATGGAACGATGGCGCTGATTTCTCGGAAATAAAGAAACGAATTAAGGCTCTACCCGGATTTGGAGATCAAAAGTCAGAAAAGATGCGCTACGTCTTGCATTACTTTGGCTTTCGAGACTTTTCGTAATAAAAGACCCGCATTACGTACTTGCTATGCGTGTTTGTCCATGCTCTTTTGCATGTAGCAAGCCGTTGATCCGTTGGGTTATGTGCCCCGCTTCCGTTGGCTCAATGACCCGTTCTTTTTTCCCTCGAGCCTTCAGAACGATCTCACCTTCAATAGTGTAGGTGAGTACGATTTCAGTGATTCCATATCTTCGAAGCACGTGCCTGGTTTGGCCGAGTGGGTCCCTATATACCAACAGGATATAGTCATTGTACTCGTTATGCTGGACAGCCATCAGGTCTTCTGCTTCAAAATAGTTCGTTTCTTCAACCGAGGCACAGCCAGCCCATATAATCAGAAATGCAGCGATTACAGGAAGAAATCTAGGCATGGTTTCACCAAAATTGGAATTAATTGGGTCAATGGTTTAAGTGTCGGTGAACCGTACCCGAACTTAAGGGGATGGCTATGTAAGAGTTCAAGGTTTCAGGTTCAAGGTTCCAGGTTGGATGTTAAATGATTTTTTTAGTCCCTAAACCCGTTAAACATTGAACTTTGAACTTTGAACATTGAACTCAATACGTCACGCCCTCCGCCGGCCAGCATAATCTTTCAGCGCATCACGCAATTTCTCAGGGGGCCAGAGGTCTTCTATTGCTCGGAGAACCAATTGCTTTTCTGGGATGGGGGCGTATCCTCCTTTGGGGGGATCGGTGTCCAGGTTTGTGGGAAAGGAGTACCCGTCTGCAATAGCGGCCAGGATATCGTTAAGAAAACGATCCTTGATTCCTTTTTCCCGCTTCATGTCCAATATAACTGGATAAACGGCATTGATCATACACTGGGTATCGATGGACTCCATTGGGCGGCCGAAGGCTGAGGAAACCTGCAGCAGGTTAGCCAGCCGATCTGAAGTGCTATGATTCGTACCTGCGCCATGAAACAATGCAGGGCTAAAAAACAAGCCGTCCCCCTTTTGTAGAGGCAATTGCACACAGTTCGCGTTAAAGTAGTCTACAAACTCCGGATGCACGTAGGCAATGTATCCGGGGGGATATTGCTGGGAAAAGGGTAACAATAATGTAGGGCCTGACTCAAGGGGCATGTTTGTATGCGCAATGGCTCCTTGCAGCGTAAGATACTGGGACATTATTTGAATAGGTGCTGGAAAGCGAATCACATCGTCAGAAGCTTGAAACCCGAGGTGGTAATCTCTGTGAGGAGATTGCGCCTTACTCCCCGGTTTCACGTTGTTTACTTGTGCCGTAATCTGATAAAAGGGACCCAACCAGGCGGTCGCAACAAGTCCGAGAAGCGGATTCCCATAATACGCTACAAAAGTTTTGGGATCCTTGATGCACACTTTCTGAAAGGAATTCCAAATGCGCTCGTTGTTGCCAAAATGATCGCCTAACCCAAAACCCTGTTCTCTTTCCTCCCGAACAATATCCTTAAATAGCTTTGTGCTGGCATCAATGACAGAATGATCGTTGTACATGCTTCGAATAACAAGTACTCCCGGCCCCGAGCGCAGGCACTTGTTCAACTCACTCAAAAGCGCTCGTTCAGCTTCTTCTTCCCCAATCAGTGCTCGCAAAGCGGCACTTTCATAAATGAGCACATTGCTTTCAATGCCGGCCGCATGCGGATAATCACTTAATGAAACGGCCTGAGAACAAAGCTGCTCGAACTCCTCGATCCGAACATCGGATGCATCAAAAAAAGCTTTCATGATTTTTGTCATTCAAGAAGGTTTATGCTTAACGCCTCCAGAAAGCTGGGGAGAATAAAATGAGTACAGTAAATAACTCAAGCCGTCCAGCCATCATGAGGAGGGATAACACCCATTTTCCGGCTGCCGGGATGGGTGCATAGGTCTCTGTAGGTCCAAAATCACCAAATGCAGGTCCTACATTTCCAATTGAGGAGATTGTCACCGTAAAGGCACTCCACACGTCCAAATTCATGGCCGTCATGACCAGGGTCCCCAATCCAATTAATGCAAAGTATACGAAGAAAAACGAAAGGACATTTCGCATAATGTCCTGAGAAACTGAATGCCGATTTAATCGAATCGGAATGACTGCATTCGGGTGGACAAGCTTCTTAATTTCAGTATGCACATTTTTGAACAACAAGATATGCCGAACGATCTTAATCCCCCCTCCCGTTGAGCCCGCCATGCCTCCAGCAAAGAATAGCAGAAAGAGTACTGACATCGCAAAAAAGGGCCACAATTCGTAATCGGCCGTCCCAAAACCAGTCGTTGTTATAATGGCAACTGCTTGAAACGCCGCCTGCCTGAAAGATTCCCCAAGGTGTTCATATTTCAAAAAATCAGACGCGCCACCTGGAGCCCATAGATAGAGCGTCAGTACTAACGTACTCACGGCAACAATCGAGAAATACACCTTGATCTCCGCATCCTTCCACACCGTTTTGAACTGTCCAGCCAATAACCTGAAGTGCAAGGCAAAGTTGACTCCAGCAAGAATCATAAAAACGATAATGATCCATTCTACATAAGCGGATTCGAATTGCCCTACCGATCCGTTTTTAGTAGAAAACCCGCCTGTCGCCATTGTGGCGAATGCGTGGTTAATCGAATCAAAAAACCCGATAGCTGGCCACAACAATCCTATTTGAACAACCGTAAAGCCCACATAGATTAGCCACAACCGTTTAGCAGTCTCCCCTATTCGAGGCGTCAACTTGTCTGTTGTTAACCCCGGTACCTCGGCTTTGTATAGCTGAACCCCACCAATGCCTAGAACGGGCATGATAGCCAATGTCAACACGATGATCCCCATCCCACCAAGCCAGTGTGTTAGGCTTCTCCAGAATAGCAATGAATTGGGCAATTCCTCGATTTGAGGAGTGTCGATGCCTCCCAGAATAGTGGCTCCCGTTGTCGTAAAGCCACTCATCGTTTCAAAAAATGCGTTTGAATACGAGCTTAAAACGCCACTCAACACAAAGGGCAAAGCCCCAATCAGCGAAAGCACAAACCAGGAAAGCGCCACAACAGCAAATCCTTCGCGAATCTCCAGTTGCTTGCTTCCCTTATTCGAAAAAAAACGAAAACTTACTCCGATCACCCCTGCCAGGACTGCTGTTACCCCAAAACTCCACCAAATGGATTCTTTATACAGAAGACTAACACCCAGAGGAGCTAACAAAGCTACTGCAAGAAAAAGAAGCAGTATTCCCAGCGTCTCAACAACAGCTTTCCAGTTTAAAACCATACAGCCAACACTCTGATAAAAAACAGCCTAAGTTATGGTGCATGGATAAACTAAGGAAGAGAACATATTAAAGCCCACCCCTGGCTGAAAATCCAAAGGCGGGCTTCATATCTACGAGATAGACGTTCGAAAAGACGTATCTTGGAGAATCCTTCTTACTTACAAGACGGTAATGCTCTTAACGGATGATGCCCCATCTTGTATGATTCGGACCATATACACACCTGGTTTATAATTGTCGACATTAAGCTCCAGATGCTGCTGATATCCCTGATAGCTTGACTTAAAAATTTCCTGCCCAAGGATATTAAATACCTGCACCTCGGTACGGATCGCCGTGTTGTCGAGAACGATATTTGCCTTACCAGAAGATCCTACAGGATTTGGATAAATAGAAGCGACAACCTCTCTACCCGTTCTTGGAAATTCCTCAATGCTTGTAGCGGTCCCTTCGAAAAAGCGAGATGCAAAACTGAAGACATCTTCTGCTATTTCAATGCCCATTCGACGGCCAGGAATGTCATCGATAGGCGGGTGAATCCCTCCCCAAATTCGAGAAAGGCTTGCTTCGTCAGATGCGTCGCGATACGTAGCCCACTGTAACGTAACGTCCATACTTGGTCCGTTTTCAAAAAGCAGGTATTCATCCTGAGTAAAGCTAAATTCTCCCATTCCTCCTGGGAAATAATCATCACCAGTAAGCAAGGTAAGGATTTGTGCTGCTGCGCTAGAAAACGTAGAGTGCCCTGAAACATAACCAGCAAAAGGTGGCGTAATGAACGAAGGTTGCTGATAAGGCCACCAGTTTTCTGCAAGAATCCAATCTACACCCGCAGATTCTGTCTCGGCGTCACTGATATAGTCAGGTCCCCTCCAGGCATAAAACTTGATTTTACCAACGTTCTCATCGTTCTCACCGGCTAATGGATCTCCTTCTTCGACAAGTTCGATGTATCCTTCAATAAGCGAGATGCCGTCGACAGCATAATTGGCAGCAGTTGAGTCCGAACGTTGCCCGCGATCGGCGAGTGCCCTTAGGGCTGAAACAGGGCGTATAAAGTCGTACCATGATTTTACACCCCATACACTTACAGCCACATCGTGGGCAGCAGCTCCAAGCAATAAATATCCTTTCACATCCCACTCAAGATCACTCAATACTTCTCCCTGCCCTGCAAACTTCTTTTCAAGGGCTTCATGGTCATTCACCTCATTAAGGATCGTATACCAGTGCCCGGGAGGCGTTTCAGAACTTGGCCCATCCGCCCAAAACTCTGCCAACACACGCCCATAATCTCCCCGCGGCACCATTTGCTCTTCATAAGGCTGACCGGTAAAGGGATTCATTGCATGCCCTTGTTTTGCTGTTATCCCTCCATTTTCCATGTCATAAAATGCCTGGTATTCAGCAGCTGTTGTAGGCCAATCAGATATTGGCGTATTTCCCTGGGTTTTAGGCGAAATATCCCACATGGTCTCGTTGGCTGGGTCCAGGTGAGAGGACCACATAGCGACAATTTCAAAATTCCATCGGTAGTACTCCGTATCACCGATAGCACCTTCTTCCCATTGTGGTGGAGCGCCGGGATCATGATATACCCAGTAGTCATTCCCATCTCGCTGGAAAACATTCAAGTCTTCCGTTGTTAGGGCAAAGGGGGTAACCTGCCCCCATTCGGGGCTCAAAAACCCAGGTATTGGACCTGGAACGACTTCACCATCTCCATTGATCGTAAAATCCCGAACGAGCGGTTGCCAGCGGTTCATGTCTGTAAGTTCCGGATTACCAGAAAGACCAACAACTAACGGACTGTTCAAGGGCTCATAGTAAAGCGTTGCATAGTCATTGACTTCATTGGAGCCATCTTGTAGACCTGCGTCGATCATACACTGAGCAAGATAATTTCCAAGCTCTGCAGGACCGCCCATTTCATAATCAACGGATGTATTGGATGTATCGTATCCAAGATCACCCATTAATGTGTCGAAAGATGCCAGGCTTTCCATTGCACCGGGGGATGTAGCAAACCGATGACTCAGCAGCCTATATGCAGCATAACTAATGGTTTCTGCACGTGCTGCTTCGGTATCTGATACCGTAGAAATACCTGTAAAACTGCAGGAATGACCTGCAAAGCCGTTACCCAGTATATACGTTGTGACCATGTCGTCATAAGCGGCCCAACCGTCATACATAACAGCAGATAAATGAAAGAGATTACGCGCGTGAACTGTGGGGCGCGGCACATCCCCTCGTATAGCTTCTAATTGAACTTCATTCCACTGCCTGGCAACAGAGTGCTCCTGTGCCATCGTGGGATTGTACATGCTTGCGAAGAAAAGAGCCAGTATACCTACTCTCTTCATTAAAAAGGATGGTTTAGCATATTGCTTAAACCATTCAGGTGTTAACAGTTGATACATCTTGCTTGCAGTTTTTAAAATGATTATTGAACCATGAGCGACAACTCGAACTGGATTAACCCAAGTATCGAAGTGCATCATGAGCAGGATCACAAAGAAATTGATCAGATTTCTTTTGACCTTTCAGAGGAGCATGGGGGAATTGTAGAGGGGGAATTGAAACCACATGGAAAGGATACGTGAAACCTATCCATTGTGAATATCACATTGGTATATGTCTACAAGCCTAAAGTAAAGAGGAGCGTTTGATCTGTCTAATAGATATTACTTATCATATAGATAGGCAAAAGCTATAAAGGACTTACTTATTGAATAAAAACAGACCAAAACCTGCCAAATTGCTTCCATCTATCCACTTTTCGGCTTCCATGAAGAAAACACGCTGGCCATTTGAAAGGGAGAAAGGGAAGGTGGTGCCTAGAATAAAAGCGTCGCAGGCGATAATGCTGTCCGACTTTAGGAGATACCCGGCCGAGCTAAAACACGGGTTATTTGCCCCCAAACAGTTTTTCTGCTTTTGGTATGAAAGGTGAGCGAACAAAGACAATGACCCGATCACCCGGTTCTATCTTTGTTTTCCCAGTAGCTATCTCCAGGTCCTTTCCTCTTAGCACAGCACCTAAAATCATTTCCGGCGGCACATCCAACTCAGCAAGCGGCTTCTTCGTCATAAACGATTTTCGCCGGGCTGCTATCTCAAGAATTTCAACGTCCAATCCGTGCACCGTGGCTACGCTTAATACGTGTTTTCCCCTAAGGAAGTGAAGAATCTCCCGAGAAATGGCTAGCTTTTTACTTACAGCCGCATCCAGTCCGATAGCCTGACTGATGGGTACATAGGTTGGTTTTGACAGCAAGGCCACGGTTTTTTGAACGCCCAAATGCTTCGCTATCAAGCAGGCGACTAGATTAGATTCCTCGTCATCGGTCACAGCTACAAACGCATCCATCTCGCCCAATCCTTCCATGACCAACAAATCGATATCGGAGGAATCCCCATGTATGACCAATACATTGGGAAACTCATTGGCGATTTTCTCGGCCCGTTCTCTGTCCGGTTCAACAATCTTGATGCTCTTGAATTTTCTCTTACCTAACTGACTCGCCACCAAAGATCCAACACGTGTTCCTCCCAGAATCATTACGTTTTGAATCCGCTGTTCGCTTTTTCCGAGGGCGCTTGAGACATGGGGAATATGTTTAGGGCGAGCAAGAACAAATACCTGGTCATTTTTCTGGAGGCGCTCATTTCCCCGGGGTAATATCGTTCGAATCCCGCGACTGATTCCTACAATCCTGAACGGATACTGAGGAATGCTACTGGCCAAATCAGCAAGTGAGACGCCAATCACGGGCGACGTAGCACCAATCCTCATCCCTACTACATTAAGCCGGCCATTCGCAAACGTTAATACGTCCGTTGCATTCGCTCGAAAGATTAAACGAGTTACCTCCTCAGCCGTGCTTTCCTCTGGATGAATAAGGATATCAATATCAAAGTCTTTTGCCTTGATTATCGACTGTGTTTGACTGATCACATCTGAGCGCACCCTGGCAACCGTCGTTCCAACCCCCAGCCGATTGGCCATCATGCAAGAAATGAGATTTACCTCATCGATTGTGGTCACTGCAATCAAGATATCCGATTGACGGACACCACAATCCGAAAGCACGTCTGCCGATGTGCCACTTCCGTGGATAGTGAGTACATCGAGGCGATTTTGAACGAGTTGGAGAGCTTCTTCATTTACATCGATAACCGTTACATCGTGCTTCTCCATTGCCAATAACCGGGCCACATCAAAACCAACTTCGCCAGCGCCAACCACAATTGCCTTCATGTTCCAACGATTCAATTTAGGGGGTCAGTCATCTATCAACGGCAATTTAATCCAAAAAGTTGTACCAATGTGTTCCTGGGTGTCAAATCCTATTTCTCCGTGCAAATCTTCGATGCTCTTTTTCACGATCGCAAGCCCTAAACCCGTCCCACTGGTCTT
>JAHQVL010000054.1 GCA_019634345.1 Rhodothermaceae bacterium | reverse complement strand
GCTTCAAGTATGGTTTTTTGCACGAGAGGTGAGTCGTCTTCATAGGCGTCGATAAGCGTCTGCTGAGACGCATCGGAATGAGGTAACTTGGAAATGAGTCGAGCAATGCCAGCACGGACAACCGGCGCCGGCTTTGAACGTAGAGCGCTTTGTAGTCCAATCAAAAGCGCAGGATCTTCTGTGTACGCTTCTAGGGCCCGTAATGCTTTGAGCTGGCTTATGGGGTGAGAGGCATAACGGAGTTGGGTGATCCAGGACGATGCATCTTGCTCGACGTGAATCTCCATAAGATAAGGATGCTCCGGCCCTGGGATTACGTATCGAGGCTTCATCGAAGTTGGTAAAGAAACCAGCTGATCGTTTGAGTTGATCTGGATCGTATGGGTTTCCGGCCCAGCAATCGAATACGTTTCTATGTTTAAGTTAAGGTCATAAACGGTGGGTACAAGGTATCCATCCTGAATCTGCTCGAGAGAAACGTAAAGGCTTTCAGACACAACGTCGTACTGGTAATCCACTTCCAGGTTTGGGTGCCCAGCGCTGTAAATCCATTGATCAAAAAATACGTCCTGTTTCGATCGTGTAAATTCAGAAAGAAGTTCTAGTAGATGGTCTGTGTTGGATGCCGTGAAAGCACGAGACTTGGTTAGGAATTGGAGGAAAGCAGCAAACTGCTCGTCTCCCAATGAAGTGTGAATAGCATGAAGAACCCAGACGCCCTTGCCCGATGAATGGGCGTCGAACAATTGATAAGGATGATCCCATTGGTTCCAGACTAAAGGGCGCTGGTAGGTGTCTGATTCGTCCAGGTACTGGCCTGCAAAATCATGCAAATGGACATAGTAAGGCACTTCCCCATATTCTGATTTTATATATAACAAACTCAGATACGCGGAGAGGCTCTCTGTAAGCCAGCTGTCTGCTTCGAAATCGGTATTTATTAAGTGGCTATACCACTGGCGAGCGACTAGTTGCCCCAGGCGAAATGGCTCCATAGAGTCTGATCTCGCTTTTGCATCTTTGATAATCGATGCGTTAAGGATCGTAACGCCTGTCAAGCTAAGATCTTGGATAAATACGTCATCCAGGAGCAGGACTGAGTAAGAGGGCCAGGGGTAGGTAAAATCTAAATACTCCGAGAAAAACGTCAGCATGTTCGGGACTTCCCGAAGAGACTCCTGCATGTCGTCAGTCATTCCCGTTGACGTCCAGAAGTACGTAGGGACGGCAAATCCATTGCTTAAAACCGTGTACGTAGAGTCGATATCAAATTGTCCGGTATATAAACCAAGGTCTTTGGGTGAATGAGGCTGGTCCTGAACGTAGTGGAATAAAGTCATTCCATCTTCCGTTTCGAACTGCTCAGTGAGTCTTCCATTTGACAGCACCGAGATATCAGGAGGGACTGTCGCGATGATTTCAGAAGTAAACAAGTCAGCTTGATTGGCCATGAACGGGAGCCACTGATTGGTATTCGTTAATACGCCATCGGTCCAAATATGAACCCCGTCTTTTTTTCTACTGGATTTGTGCTTAAAGTAAAGCCCTGTTTGAGGTTTTGCTAGATAGGTCAGCTGAACCTCTATGGGAGCTGACTGGAATTGCAAAGAGTCCAGATAAACACTGATTTTTCCCTGAGCATTGTCCGAATAAACGGCTGTTTGCTTTAACGAGTCCAGTATGCCCAGTTGGATGCTATAAATGTCTAAGTCGCGTGCGTCGAGCATCAAGGAGTCCGGGGCGCCTTCCAGGGGCCGGATCCGAATTTTTGCGGTACCATAGATTTGCCCCGTTTCTTGCTCGAATCGGATGGCAAGGCGCACATGCTCTTGGTCAAAAAAGGATTCCTGTACCTCGTGTACGGGGCCGGAGAAAAGAGGATGATCGGGAGGAGCTGAGTCTTGGGCCTTTACGGAATTGAGTGCAAAAAGAGCTGCAGTTAAAACAAGTACAACTCTTATCGTGCTAAAAGGGGAATACATATAAAAGGATCACGTTTCTTCCAGGTCTTGGGCAGATTTTTTCAATGATTTCAGCGAAACGCCTTGAACAGCAAACGCAATAAAGCCCGCGGCAATATACACAATCATATGAAAACCGTGGCTAATCGCTGCATAAATAAAAGCCGTTGCATCGTCAACCATGTATAAATTTGCAAGAACAAGCGTTGTAATATAATGATAGGAGCCTGTTCCACTCGGGGAAGGAGCAGCCATGCCTAAGGCGCCAAATATCATCAAGCTCCAGGCGCTCAAGGCTCCCAGGTTATAGGTTGTATGCATATCCAACATCACTAAGGGGATATAGGTCATTATAGCATAGAACCCCCACATGAGAAGGGTACTTCCAATGAGTCCAACACGGTTTGGCGATCTGAGGACCGTTAGAATGCCATCTCTAAACGCGTTGAACACGGAAATAACACGGCGCCTGATATTTAAGATTCTTTTCGAATCGGATGTGTTTATAGTCCGTAGAGCAATGAACCCAACTGCAAAAATACTGCTAAGCCCTGCAAGCGTCCAGCCTATTGAAATATTCTGGGCGATACTAATTAGCGGATTGAGGATTTGCTCTTGTAGAAATAGGAACTGCTCAGAGAAGAGAACGCTTAAGCTTACAATTCCGATAAATAAAATAAAAAGATCTAAAATACGTTCAACTACGACAGTGCCTAAAACCCCACTAAATCGAAGTCGTTCTTGCCTGGCCATGTTCGCCGTCCGAATAATCTCTCCTAGCCGCAGCGTGATCAGGTTTACAAAATAGCCTATCATGACCGACAAGAAAGACGTCTTGAGCGATACGCTTCGAAGCTCTCCGGATCGTTGATGGTCAGGCAATGCGTCCAGGAGCATTTTCCATCTCCAGGCTCGGATAAAATGGCTAATAAGAATGACAATAATTAACGGGACAGTCCAAATAAAAGAAGCGCCATAGAGCGCCTCTTTTAGTTCATTTAAGTCTTGGCCACGTACTGCGAGGTAAAGTAAAAAGCCAGCAAGTCCAAAACTTAAAACATAGGTAACAACGCGTTTTAGATTAGAAGTCAATGTAAATATCAGGATCTTAAGTCAATGATGTCAGCCCCTGAAGGTGGTTCAAATGTGAAAGGATTCCCTTCGATAGCCGGATTTAGCTCGATTTGGTCCAGGCTAAATTGCAGGACAGCATCGTTTACATCAAGTACATTCATCTCGGTTATCACATCATCCGAATCCCTGACGTGCAAGGTGACTTCCTTAAAGAATGAACTTGGTACCCGTGAACTCAGCCGCAGTTTGTAGTGCTTAATGCCGTCAAGATAAGAGGTGGTAGACTCTATGATCTCATAGTTCAGGTGAAAAGTGTCGAGAAAATCACTGATGACAAAAGTAGCTTCATCTTGGACAAAATCGTTGATAATCACCTGGTTTTGAAAGGTATCATACACCCAGGTTGTAGAGCCGTTCGTGACAAATGTTTGAGCGTCGGTTTCGACCCTGTAATTGTTGCCTTCAAGAATTAGCGTTCCTGTATTCTGCGGCATTAACTCGCCGAACGGAGAGGTTGTTTGTTGGGTGAAATCAGCGCGCATTAGTTCAACCGCATCGTAGCGGGTACGGAGGCGTTGAACGAGCTCATCAGCAGTTTGTGCAGAACTGATTTGTTGTCCACTAAAAAGGACAAAAATGCAAAGGCTACAGTAGAATAGTTTATTTAAATATGCTCGCACGGTTATTTTCCTGTAAATTTGTGGGTTAAACACGGTATGCATATAAAAGTGACAAACTATATGCCCCAATGGTTTTTTGCAGAGAAAGCCTTTCGGGTGTTGTGTTCATTTATAGTGGCATGGAGGCCTTTTGTGCTTGTTTTAACAGTATCTCTGTTAAAACGTCCATGTCTTCCCTGGTATTGTAGATGTGTGGAGAAATTCGCACTGCGTTCCCTCTGATAGAAACGCTGATTCGTGCTGCATGTATGGCCTCAATCATTCGTTCCATTGCAATATCTTCTCGAACTCGAATTCCAAACAGGTGAGAAGCTCTTCCCTCTGCTTCTTCAATCCAGAAGCCTTCATTGCGTAACGTATAAACAGACTCTTCGGTAAGCGCAGAACAGTACTCCTGAATTGCCAATACGCCCCAATCTTCAATGTGCTTCAATGCGGCATCTAACATTGCCAGCGTGATAAAATTACTTCTACCACCGACGTCAAAACGAACAACACCGGGCTGGTACTCCTCTTTGTATTTAACTAGGCCTCCGAAGTGTTCGCTGTCTTTCCTACTGATCCAGTTCTCTTCAAGGGGGACTCCGTCGGCATACCTTGGGCCGTAATACGCCACCCCGATTCCATATGGACCGAGAAGCCACTTATAAGCTGCGCAAATTAAGGCATCGGGTTGTATGGTCTGGATATTAAAAGGAAGCGCGCCAACAGACTGAGTACCGTCGATAATAAAGGCAGCACCAACATCTCTTGCCCGTTTGCCAATATTTTCAAGATCGAACAATGTGCCGTCTGCCCAGTGCACGTGTGGCATAGCAACCACGGCAGTTTGGGTATCGATGCGTTCTAGAATTCGTTGATTCCACTGCTCGCTTCGCTGTTTTGAAACCGAAGGAGGCTCAACAATGCGCAAGGAAGCCCCATTTTGCTCAGCAAGCCGTTTCCAACTGTAAATATTGCTCGGGAATTGTTCACTCAACACCACTATGTTTTGAGAAGCAGCTATGGGTGTGTTGTGAGCCACAGTGGCTATGCCATAGGAAGCGGATGGTGTGATAGCAATCGATTGTGCTTCAGCGTTTATAAGTGTACTGAATCGATGCCGTACCTGATCGGCAGCCTCAAAGAAATGAGGTGGTTTTATGCGTTGGGGGCTCCTCTTGGACTGGATGCCTGTTAATCCCGCGGCCTCAACTTGTTTTGAAACCGGAGACATGTAGGCGCAATTAAGGTAGATGATATCGTCATCTAGGGAGAATAGATGTTTCTGGAGCTTCAGCATAGGAGCCTGCTGTCATTTAGGGGCGTAAATGGCGATCAATAGCACAAAGATGACCCGTTAAACCGAAAAGCCCCTTTTTTGTGTCACGTGAAATGAATTTCTTTTGCCCAGGATTAAGAACTATGCAGCTTTCGCGATTACCTGCCCTCTTATCGGATGAATGATCTGTTCTTCTGCTGAATGAACTGCTTGCTCTTCTAAGGACGGATGGATCTGAATTTCGGCCCTCATTGGCATTTCCACTGGGGTGATTTGCGGAAGCCATGTGATCTGGCCTCGGCGGTCCTCCCAGGTAACTACGTGGCCGTCACTGTCAAGAATGCAGAGCTGATCACCTGCTTCAAGGCGGCCAATCAGAAGCTGATACACTTCTTTTGGTGAATACGTGGAGTTGACATACCACAGGGCTCGGCTCAAAGGGGTTGATGTGCCAATAGCCTGGAGGTCGTCATACAGATGTTTAAAGTTTGCCCGTGGGTCCCGCAATTTAAAAGCAACAAAAAAGTTATTGCGGATATTCCAGTTGAGGTCAATAACGCGAGAAATATATTGACTGAAATACCATTTTGTCCGGCCCTCATGAGGATTCAAGACGAGAAAACCGCTATGGCTGCCTATGCGCCGATCCAACATGCTTTGATTGATTTTCTTAAACACCTTGTTCAAATTCTGTTTTGCATGAACAAGCCAGAGCGATTCATGCAGCGCCGTACACGACCCAAGCTCATTAAATGAGTCTACTACAAGGTTATATCCAGGATCCTGTTCGTGTAAGCCAAGCGCAACAAAGACATTATGATGCGCTTCAACATGCTCTTCACGTTGAGGCCAACTGCGGCCTTCTAATACGGACTGCATATGTGGGGGATTAGGTACGACGATATTCTCCATATGATATCAGGGTTTATGCAGAATGAGTTCCTTTCATAAGCATGTTTATAATATAATGTGTAAAACATGTGTATGAAAGACCTGAATTGTGACTTTTTGTTCACGAATCCAGAATTCACAATTCTGTTACCCTTTTTTTCGCCGTATTTCTGCCTTGTTGAAGATTTTTGCCTGAACATTTGGAAAGCGATCAAATATATTTTTGAATAGATCTTTATCCAAAGAGTACAGGTGGCAATAGGTATGTGCCTTTGCCGTGGCTGTTCGAGGGATGTCATTGAACAGCGAAATTTCCCCAAAATAGTCGCCCGCTTTTAATGCAGCTATGGGTGTCTTTAACGTGTCATTATAGACGGAGACTTCGCCTCTCGAAATAAAATACATCTTATCTCCTGGGTCTCCCACTTTGAATATGTAATCCCCGGCGGGGATAATGTGCTCAGCAAGATGCTGTGCAACTTCTAGGATAAATTCGTCAGGGGCGTCTTTGAAAAGGGGGACCTCCTCAATGATTTCTTGCCTAAAGTGTAAAGAGACTTCTGCTCGTAAACCCTGAGGGAGCTCTTTTATGAAAGAAGATTCGTCGTAGCCGAATCCTCTTTCCATCTTATAGAGAAAATAGGCGTGGATTCGTTGCTGGAGATCGAGAGGGAGTTGGGCATGCCGTGTTGCATTGGTAAGTTGCTCGAGATTTTGCTGGTACTTTTCCCATGTTGGATTCTTCTTCGATAGTATTCCAGCAACAGCACCGATTAAGTACCCCATTAAAGAGTATCCAAGGATCATCGTAACCACGGTGTATATGCGTTCAGTATCCGTAGCTGGAACGATATCACCGTATCCAACAGAGGTCAATGTCGCAACCGTCCAATACAAGGCCTCAATGTAGTCGCTCGTTGTAACATTGCCTGCCATGCCTCTGATATATAACCAGCCACAACTGCACCAATGAGCAAGAAGCATGGTCCAGTAAAGGACTTGCGCTACCAAAAGCGTATTGGATAAATGTATATGGGTTCGAGCAAGGATGAAGGCCAGGTATACGACTTTTACTAACTTGAAAAAACGCAGGTATTCAAGAATGGGGAAGGGGAAGAAAAGAGCAAAAGGGATGGCTGCAATAATGTCTAAAAATAACCAACGCTTGTAGTACGATCGGAGGATGGTTATCTCAAACAGTTGGACCGAGTGATTGGCTTTGAGGCGGTTTCTACTAAAGACAATATCAAGCCCAAATAATAGGGTGAGAATGGCTTCCCTGTAGTAGAAAATGGTATTGGGGTCCTGGTGAACCAGAGAGAAGGGGATAGTAAACGACCCAAAGGTCGTAACTAAAACGATCAGTGTATTCCAGAAGCCGAAGAATTTTTGGGAGACGCGCCTTGATTCTTCCGAATCGCCTGGTGTAGCTAAGCTAGAAAAATGTGAAGTGTTTTGGTCGCGCATGTGCGTTGTTCAACCCAAGGATCCCCGGTATACGTATCCTTAAAGTCTAAACTCTATGTGCAAAACGCAACCTGTTAGAGCCGTTCCGATGTAAGACCACCATCCTGGACAATAACCTGGCCCGTAGCATACGGAATATCACCGCGTGCCAGGGCTGCAACTGTTTTGCCAATATCTTCCGGGACACCCCATCGAGGCTGGAGCAGCAATCCCTCTTCAATCAACTGGTCGTAATGCTCTTTTACCTTCGACGTCATATCGGTGGCTATCAGTCCTGGCCTGATCTCGTATACCGGTATATCGTGTTCTGCTAAAGCAACGGACCATAGTTTGGTGGCCATGCTTAATCCTGCTTTTGAAATGCAATATTCACCTCTACTGATGGATGCAACGGTAGAAGAGATAGAGTTTATATTGATGATGCTTCCTGTATAAGAGGAATCTTGCTGCTTTGAGCGCACCATCCATCGAGCACACTGCTGAGTTAGGAAGTATGTGCCCTGGAGGTTTATTCGAATCACTTCCTCAAAACTTTCTTCAGAAGCGTCAAGGATGTGATTGCGCTCTCTAGGGGCTACACCTGCATTGTTAACCAGCACGTTGAGATGGGGGACAAGGCCTTGCGCTTCTGTCAAGAGCGCACTGCGGTCCTCACGGCTGCCTAGATCGGCAGGTACATAAAATACCCTGTTGCCGGATTGCCGTAGTTCTGTCAGAGTGGATTCCACCTGGCTCTCTGCCTTGCGGCCACATAAAACAAGATCATAGCCTTCCTTGCTTAAGGAACGAGCAATGCCCAGTCCTATACCGCGAGTCCCTCCAGTGATCAATGCTGTTTTGTTCATTTCCAGGCCTCGTCGACAGGGGGAATGGAAACCCAGGAACGACTCTTCCACGATTCCGTAGCGCATTCTGCGAGCTGAACGCCTTTTGCACCTTCACGAAGATCAAATCGGTACGGTTCATCAGCCACCACATATCGGAGGAATAATTCCCACTGCGCTTTGAATGCATTTGGATATGCCCCGTGATCGGGCACTGCGTTCCATGCATTGTAAAACTCCTCTGGATTTGGGATGTCAGGATTCCAAATATAGCGAGGAGCCGCTCCATAGGATTGCACCCAACATTTTTGCAACCCGGCAACAGCGGAACCCTTTGTGCCATCTACTTGCACCGTTAATAAGTCATCTCTCCTTGGACGTACGCACCAACTTGAGTTAAAATGAGCAATGATGCCTCCCTCTAACTCCATGGTAGCATACGCAGCGTCATCAGCAGTACAGGCATAGGCATTCCCTTGCTCGTCCCACCGTTCTGGAATATGGGTAGCTGCGATGCAAGAAACGGATTCCACGGCCCCAAATAAATTGTCTAGAACATACCGCCAATGGCACAGCATGTCTGTCAGAATTCCACCTCCGTCCTCGGCCCTGTAGTTCCAGGATGGGCGCTGTGGATCCACAACGTCTCCTTCAAAAACCCAGTATCCAAATTCTCCTCGGACCGACAGAATCTTGCCGAAAAATCCGCTGTCACGGAGCATCTGAAGTTTAACGAGACCTGGAAGCCATAGTTTGTCCTGTACGACGCCGTGTTTGACCTTCGCTTTTTCTGCATACTCATACAATTCATAGGCTTCTCTTGCGGTCAACGCAGTCGGCTTTTCGCAATAGATATGCTTTCCAGCATCAATGGCTTTCTTGACGGCTTCAACCCTTCGATCCGTTGTTTGCGCATCAAAGTAGATACTGTAAGCGGGGTCCTGCAATACTTCGTCTACATTGGTCGTCCATTTATCAACCCCGGATCGAAGGGCGAGTTTTTCGAGCTTTACAGGGTTTCGACCTACCAGGACGGGATCAGGCATAATGACTTCTTGAGCATTAATTGGCACGCCGCCTTGCTTGATGATTTCGACAATGGATCGCATCAGGTGTTGGTTGGTGCCCATGCGACCCGTCACGCCATTCATGATGATGCCAACTTTATGTATAGCCATAATGTGCAGTAGGGGGATTAGGTGGATGATTTATATGCATCGATGATTGCATCGAGGAATGCATCTTGATCGTGTGACCAAAACTCTTCAGAAAAGATCTCTACCTCGATAAAACCGTTGAACCCGGTAGCATCCACTGCCTCTCGTATTTCACGTACAGGGATACAGCCTTGCCCCATGAGAGTACGGTCGTTTAGCATGTCTCTGGTTGGGTTGCGCCAGTCGCATACATGGAAGGCTAACAGGTTATCCTGTTCAGCGCAACGCGTTATTTCAGAATACAAGCGTTCGTCCCACCAGAGATGATAGACATCAACAGCGACTCCAACATAGGGAGAGTCTATAGCTTCTGCCATGTCGTTTGCTTCTGTTAAAGTCGTAATAGCAGACCGTGTATCCGCATACATGGGGTGGAGGGGTTCGATGGCGAGTTTTACTCCAGCAGCTTCCGCCTTAGGGAGCAAGGCTTCGATTCCAGCCTGTATTTGCGCCCTGGACTTGGCGAGGGACTGTTTAGGATCGGCACCACAAACGAGAACCAGAAGAGGTGACCCCAGTGCAGCTGACTCGTCAATCATCTTCTCGTTATTCAAGATGGCTTGCGATCGCTGCTCGGAAGATGTTGATGGGAAGAAACCTCCTCGTACATACGAAACGACAGAAAGTCCTGCGCTTCGTATCTGGGTTCCTACTTCCTCAAGTGAGCGGCCTTCGACCGCTTGTTGCCAGACGGATATCCCTTTAACGCCAGCACGTGCGTATTTTTCGATTGCCGTCTCTATGGGCCACGGTTTGGTAGTTATCGTATGAATACAGAGGCGGGAGAGGTCTTGCATGAATTAATGGACGGGCAGGAAGTACGTATAGTAGGGGGATTCGTTTGCCAGGCGCTGTACATACAATGCGAGCTCTCTAAGATGATAGTCACCCCACAAGCAGGATTCATTGCAAGGAACGTTGTGCTCGGGTGGAATATGGTCCCAGCCATTTGGGCGATGATATACAGAATGAAGCAAGAGGCCCTGGTGATCGGGGTCTTTGCTGATGTAAGGCTCATCCAAGAGTGTTTTTAAGACTTTTAAGCCTGCCTTTACATATCGCGCTCCCTCGGAGTCCCCTTCCTGGGTCATGAAACGCCCAAGTCGGATCAGGCCTTGCGCCGATATTGCTGCTGCTGAACTGTCTACAGGTTCGAAATCATTGTACGGGTCAGCTGGTCTCGACAGGTAATCTCCGAGCTTGTGCAGGCCGGGAGCTCCAGTATCCCAGTAGGGCACACCACAAGTAGGCGTGTATTCGAGGTAAAAATCGGCAGTAGCCTGCGCTGTCCGTTTGAGAAGACCAAGAAGGTCTTTAAGGCTGCCGTCCCCATTTGTAGCGCTCTTAAATGCGCTGTCTGTTAACTTGCTGAAGTATTCTAGTTGCTCTGCATACCCGAGGAGTATCCATGCTAGCCCTCTAGTCCATGTAGAAAACGGTGTATACCCTTGCTGTGTGCTAGGACATCTGTATTGAGCATCATTTAGATTGAATATGCTCTCGTGTACAACACGGCCAGGGATATCGTAATAATCTCTGCCTTCGCCAAAATACACATTGTACTTCGACGTACTGTGTAAATGGCTAACCACCCGATTAAGCAAGGAGATTTTTCGGTCGTTTTCTCCCATTAACTTGTGGCCCAGCTGATCGGCCATCACAAGGACACGGAGAGAGCGTACAGTGTCAGAAAAAAGGGAGTGGGGGCCATTGAAGGAATAGATATATCCTCCGGTGTCTGGCAAATGAGTCCACCTCGATGCCTGAACAGCACCTGAACACTTAATCGCTAGCTCATAAAAATTACGCTCCCAGGTTGATTCTGGGATTCGCTCTTCATGCATGAGCCGTAAAAGGTTGCCGTAGGTGCTCACATTGTTGAATCCATGGTCATGCACTCCGATATGAGTAACATGCGAAGCCATGTGGGCAACCGTTTCGTTTCGGCCAATCTCCAGGAAAGCCGAATCATCCGTGGCGTCAAACTGAAGAACGGCAGAGCCGTATTGGAACCCTTGCGTCCAATCGGTCCATCCTCTCGTGGCATATTTTCCCTCTATGGTAAATACAGGGGCGCCTCTCGTGAAATCAAAATGATCTTCAATACTTGTGATTTTATCGGCAGAATAACCCCACATTCTCTCTATGGCGGGAATCAATTCTTTTGGTGAAGGAGCATCGTCGATCTGTATCACAACTCTTCGCTTATTTGACCACTATTCCTAGACATAAAAATAGAAGTCTATGTTTGGGAGTCGGTATCCGGGGGGCTTGGGGGCAAGCAGCTTGATACAGAATCCCAAACAATAGACTTCAGAGTTCGGAATATAATAAAACAATGGTTGAGGTAAAGGGTGCAGAGCGAATCTTCAAGGAATATATATCTAACTCTGGTCAATTTATGACTGGAATATCGTCAGCCATTCGAATTCCCACAAAAATGAGCGGCTTTTCTCCCGGGCGTTCTATAGAGATACCCATCACCTCTGGGTTGCCTTTTTCACGTCCTGTGATCACAACATGGTGATTATTTTGAGCAGTGTCCCACGCAGTATAATGATCTAAGATTTGATCCGTATCAGGTTCTTGAAACGCCCATTCAATTTGATACGAAATGTCTTCGTGTTGATCTGCATATACGAAGGTGCCAATGCAGGTGCCACATTCAGGTCTCAAGACTATCGACATCATTCCAAATTCAGGGGAATCGTTTTCGATATTATCTTTGAGCATGAGGAGCCATAGTCCAGAGTTGTGCGAAGAAGTCGCCGGCGATAGATCGTGCCGCCATGCTTGCTGTAGGTTTTCGCTAAATGTCCGCATGATAGATAGGTATAAGTTTGTGTAACAGGGTGCCGTACTCTATATCACAGCAAATCGGGGAAAAAGGGATCACGGGTGCTTAAAATTTTATATCTTTTTAGTTCACTGACCATCATGTGTAATCCATCGTTATGACTTGTTCTTCCTCCCTCCGTATTGCTGTCCTTTCTTGTTTATTGCTTATGCTCTCTTCTTGTGCTGAAGAGGTAAGTGAATTTGGCCTGGTCGTGAATCCAGCTGGTGCTGCACTCAATGATGACCAGTTGCGCTCAAATGAGCACGCACTGAGCGGCCTTGAAGTGGCACCGGGCCTGGAGGCAACCCTTTTTGCGTCTGAGCCCATGATTGTAAACCCCACTAATATGGCGATTGACGATAAAGGCCGGGTTTGGGTGTGTGAAGGGATTAACTACAGGCCGCAGCTCAATCCGCAAAACCCAGTAAGAGAAGAGCCCGAACGCATCATCATCTTGGAGGACGAAGATGGTGACGGGGTCGCTGATAAACGAACTGTTTTTTACGAAGGGACTGATATCAACTCGGCTTTAGGTATCTGGGTTATGGGGCAGCAAGCCATTGTCTCCGTGAGCCCTAACATATTTTTGCTCACAGATGAAGACGGCGATGATGTGGCGGACAAGAAGGAGGTGTTGTACACCGGGATTGGAGGAGAGCAGCATGATCATGGCGTTCACGCGTTTGTTTTTGGACCTGATGGACGATTTTATTTTAATGTGGGCAATTCTAGCGGACAAGTCCTGGATGCCGACGGGAATGTGGTCATCGATATGACCGGCCGTCCTGTTGTAACCGATGGAAATCCCTATCGCCAGGGATTGGTGTTCCGGGTTAATCCCGATGGGTCTGACTTTGAGGTGCTGGGGCATAATTTCCGGAATAACTATGAGGTTGCTGTCGATTCTTACGGAACGCTCTGGCAATCCGATAATGACGATGATGGAAACCAGGCCACCCGGATTAACTTCGTTATGGAGTTTGGCAACTATGGCTTTCGAGATGAAATGACAGGGGCGAATTGGCGCGCTCGCCGTACAGGTATGCACGATGAAATTCCCAAGCGCCATTGGCATCTGAATGACCCCGGTGTGGTGCCAAACGTGCTTCAGACGGGTGCTGGATCACCTACTGGAATGGCAATCTATGAAGGAGATCTTCTGCCTGCCCAGTTCCATGGACAGATGCTGCACACGGATGCAGGACCCAATGTCTTGCGATCCTATCCAGTAAAAGACGATGGTGCGGGCTATTCTGCTGAAATCGTCAATATCATGAAGGGCATCTATGATCAATGGTTTCGGCCTTCAGACGTAGCTGTGGCCCCTGATGGTTCAATACTGGTTGCGGACTGGTATGACCCTGGAGTTGGGGGGCACCAGGTAGGGGACTTGGAAAAGGGACGGATCTTTCGGTTGGCACCTCCAAGGGCCAACTATGATATCCCGGCATTCGATTACACAACGGCAGAAGGGGCCGTTGATGCACTTAACAATCCGAACCTTGCAGCACGGTACCATGCATGGATGGCGTTGAAGGAGATGGGTGCAACGGCTGAGCCCGCGTTGCTTTCGAATTGGAATGGTGAAGATCCACGCGCTCGCGCTCGCGCCCTTTGGCTATTAGGGAGAATGGAAGGTGTATCTCAAGGATATGTGGACCAGGCTTTAAGCGATCCGGACCCTAATATCAGAATTACAGGATTGCGATTGGCTCGGCAGCTAAAACTGGAGCTCATTCCAATCCTGGAAAAGCTCGTTAATGACCCGTCGCCTCAAGTGCGTCGTGAAGTGGCTGTTGCATTGCGGCTTAATAACAGCCCCGAGGCACCTTCGCTATGGGCCGAGCTTGCAAGTCAGTACGATGGTAATGATCGGTGGTATCTTGAAGCGCTTGGCATTGGCGCAGAAGAACAATGGGATACATTTTTTGCTGAATGGAAAAAGCAAAACATGGAGAATTGGGATACGCCGGCTGCAAAAAATATTGTATGGAGGTCACGCTCCTCTGAAGCCATTCCTATGCTGGCTTCTCTGATTAAGAGCCCCTCGACAACTGAAGCAGATCGTAAACGATATTTCCGAGCCTTTGATTTTCACACAAATGAAGAGGCAAAAGTAAAAGAACTGGATGGCATCCTTGCGATGGGTAATTTGGACATTTCGGTCCTGGCTATTGAGCACCTGGTTGGCAATACGATGGGGCCTGACGTGCAAGCCGAGGTCTACGCAATTCTGAACCAGGTTGAAGGTACCGAGGCTTATTTAAATATTGTTGAGCGATTGGAGTTGAAGGATCAAGAGGAGCAACTCTATGCATTGGCATTTGCTGAAGATTCTGATCTGGCTGTCCGGTCTGCCGGATTGCTTGTGAACTTGAACGGCCTCGAGAAATTCTCTGATGTCATTCAAAACGGGTCAGGCGAGGACGCAATGCAGGCCATTAACTTGTTGCGGGGAGTTAATTCAGGGCCTGTCTGGGAAGCCGTGACTGCGTTAGTCATGAATCCTGATACAGATCTGGAATTACGTAAATATACGCTTTCACAATTTGGCCCCGGATGGAATGGTGAGCGTCGTATTTTGGCTATGCTTGAGGAAGGTGCTTTTCCGAACGAGTTGAAAGAAACGGCTGCTAGTATCATGTATGTCTCCAACAATGAAGGGCGTAGAGCTAAAGCTGCTGAATATCTAGATATGCCTTCTTTATCAGGAGGCGAACCGTTGCCACCTGTTCAGGAGATGATAGCTAAAGACGGCGATCCGGCAAGAGGACAAGAAGTGTTCGCACAACGATGCTCAATATGCCACGTTGTAAATGGAGAAGGCGTGGATTACGGCCCTGCATTGTCCGAAATCGGTGGTAAGCTTTCGCGCGAAGCTATGTATACCTCAATCCTGTATCCAAGTGCAGGTGTTGGTTTTGGATACGAAGGGTATATGCTTGAAATGAACGATGGAACACAGGCCGTTGGGTATGTCCTGAGTAGAAATGATGATGAGATTCAACTTCGTGAAGCGGGCGGGCAAACACGTACGTATGAAACGAATCAGTTGAAAACACTCGAAAAAATGGACCAATCTCTGATGCCGGCCTTGGGATCTGCGATGGATGAGCAGCAATTGATCGATCTCGTTTCTTACCTGGAATCCCTCGTAAGCATGTAGGGGCTTTATAGTTACCGTTCGTTCCTGTATTATTAGAGGCACTTCCTGAGAAGTGCCTCTGGTATGTCTAATACATTTAGTCTGTTTATGCGTGCATGTATCCTTGTAATTGGCCTCTTGTTCTTTTCATCGTGCCAACAATCGTCTGACCCCGAGAGGCCCAACCTGGTGCTGATTATTGCGGACGACATGGCCTGGGATGATGTTGGGGCATACGGACACCCTCACATTCGAACGCCGTATCTCGATCGGCTTGCTGCAGAAGGGATGCGGTTTGACCGCGCTTTTTTGACGACGAGCTCGTGCAGCCCTAGCAGGTCGAGTATAATCACGGGCAGGTATCCGCATAATACCGGTGCCGAACAGTTGCATTGGCCATTGCCCGGAGATCAGCTTACGTTTGTTGAACTGTTAAAGGAGTCTGGATATTGGACGGCCCAGGCTGGTAAGTGGCACTTAGGGGAAGCGGTAAAGGATCGGTTTGACGTTGTCAAAGATGGATTAACCATTGGTTTTGATGAAGATGCTGAGGCGTTGCAAGAAACCGAGCGAGACGGAAGTGGTGCAGAGGATTGGGTGTCCTTGTTGGAAGAACGCCCTGAAGGCCAGCCCTTTTTCCTCTGGCTTGCTGCAGTCGATCCCCATCGAGTATATGAGGAAGGAGCCATTTCGAATCCACATACGCCGGAGGATGTAGTTGTGCCGCCTTATCTGCCAGATACAGAACCCGTCCGAAAAGACCTGGCTTTGTACTACGATGAGATTACCCGTATGGATGATTACATCGGTAAAGTCATGGACAAATTGGATGAGCAAGGCGTGGCTGAAAACACACTGGTGCTCTTCATAAGCGACAATGGCCGGCCTTTTCCCCGAGACAAAACGACATTGCTCGACGGTGGGATTAAAACGCCCTGGATTGTTAGATGGCCTGCAGGGATTGCTGCTAATTCTGTGTCAGGAAGCCTTGTGAGTTCCATTGATATTGCGCCCACCTTTTTGAGCCTGGCGGGGCTACCAGTCACTGATGAGTTTGAGGGAATGGATATCAGCTCCGTCTTTTCAAACCCCAATGACATGGTGCGCGATGCAATTTATGCGGAGGACCACTGGCATGACCACGATGATTTCTCTCGTGCAGTCCGAACCATTGAGTACAAGTACATTCGAAATTTCTTTCCGCAGTTTCCAAATACGCCGCCGGCTGATGCACTGACGAGTCCTACATTTGCATCCATATTGGCTCTTAGAGAGATCGGTGGGTTAAATGAGATTCAATCTTCGATTTTTGTGACTCCTAGGCCCGAAGAAGAGTTGTATGCGGTGCAAGAGGACCCCTTTGAATTGGTAAATTTAGCTGCCGATGCTGCTTACAGCGATCAATTGGAATTGATGCGTCAGCGAATGCAAGGGTTTAGAGAGGCTACTGGAGATAAAGATCCTGAATTTTACACCCCCGATGAGTTCGATCGTATCACCGGTGAACCCAATGAATTAATGATTCGGCCGCGTCTCTCAAGGGAAGAGATGAAGGAAACCTATCCCATTGACTAAGGGAATATCGACCAAGGGAATGCAGCCGCTCGTTTTTTAAACAACAAACCACAACCAACAAACAATGAAAAATCGATTTTTGCTTCTTCTAGTAAGTATGGGCCTGATCGTATTAGGATGTCAGCAACAAGCTGCTGAAACCAGCAATGAGCCGGCAGAAGAAGTAGCTACCGCAGACCATCTTATGAATGTCGGCGTTGGTGCCGAGGCTCCAGCAAGCGCTGATGTGTATTTTGATGGAACGCGCGCAATGCTTGATGAAAAGTGGACGTACTGGGAAGGACCTCGCTTGGCAGCAGAATTACCCATCAAATGGGAAATTGTAGACGATCCCGTTGATGCTGGCACCGCGATGAGTAGTGCTGATCCGGCTGCGGCTGGTGGACTCTATGGTGCGGCGGATATCGTGACAAAAAATAAATTCAAAGATTTCAGGGCCCACGTAGAGTTCAACATTACGCAGCCCGGCGGTAATAGTGGGGTGTACCTGCAAAACCGATATGAAATACAAGTACTCGATGGCGACTCTACAGACCACGGGATGGCTGCTGTAATCAACGAAAAGGCAGCTCCCTATCAGCCCTATAACGGAATGGGCCAGTGGAATGCATACGACGTCGTTTTCCGTGCTGCCCGATTTGCAGAAGACGGCACACGCTCAGAACCAGCCATGGTTACTCTGTACTTTAATGGGGTGAAGGTCCATGAGAATGTGCCCATTCAAAAAGTATGGGGCGGAGAGAATTCCGGCTTAGACGGAGGAAATGATGAAGGCCGCGGCATTCAGGATACCCCGGGGGGACTAAAACTCCAGGCTGAAGGCCATGACGTTCGATATCGCAACATCTGGATACAAGAACTGGATTTGCCTGAAGCAGAAACAAGTTTCTAGGTAAGTCTTGAATCAGGAGTCCGGAGTAAATGGGCTTACACCCATCCACTCCGGACTCTCGACTCACCTGTGTAAAATCGTCAAGTATTCTCTCCACGGCCCTGTTTCGGCTGAATACACCTTTGCCATCACCCTGGATATCTGTGCTATGTGGTTCAGATCGTGTACCGTCCATGTAGCCAGGAGCTGGCTGAGGGTTACTGTGCCTAGTGCGGGGTGAGTCCCCTTTAATTGCAACTCTTGATCTGTAAGGTTGAACTGTTTCAAGGATTGGATACTTTCCTTGCGAAGCGATTCGAATGAATCCAAGAGTTCGCCCAGGTTCTTGCCCTTGCTTTCCGTGAATTGAGCAAATCGATCAAAGGGCTCAAACGGTTCAGGGTTTCTGTCCAGGATGTGGCGTGCACGGGGGATCCAGTCTGTGCGCTCACCGTGAATGAGGTGCCCAATGATGTCATACGCAGACCATGTATCTGGGCCTTCTGTTGCATGGGTCCATTTCTCGGGTAAACCGTCAAGCAGTGTTCGAAGGCTCGCGGGAGTGCGCTCTAATATCGATATGGAGTCGGATAAACTATACACGGTTTCCTGATAAGTTTGTGATCGGATTAATACCCTGCTACGGTACCGTCTTTTCTCATTTCCGTAGCACCATGATACACGTTGTTCTTCGCATCCCAAAGAATAGCCTGGTATCCTCCAAAGCAGCAATTTCCTGGTTGGACTCTGTGGCCCCGGTTTACCAATTCTCTTTGCACATCCCCATGGACTCCACTTTCAACAGTGAGAATTCCTCCGTTAGTCATTCTGGTGCCCGTTGGTTGGCTGCTCCCTAAGTGTTGATAGCGAGCGGCGTCGCCGGCTTCTTGGACGTTCATGCCGAAGTCAACCATGTTGGTGATTATCTGAGCGTGTCCTTGCGGTTGCATGGGGCCGCCCATTAAGCCGAAGCTCATGTACGGCTCACCGTCTTTGGTGACAAAGGCTGGGATGATGGTATGGAATGGGCGTTTTCCAGGCTCATAGACGTTGGGATGTCCTTCTTCCATCGTGAATAGGGCGCCTCGGTCTTGAAACATAAACCCAAGTCCATCCGGCATGAGCCCGCTGCCAAGCCCTCTATAGTTGCTTTGAATGAGAGAAACCATCATCCCGTTTTTATCAGCAACGGTCAGATAGATAGTGTCTCCGTGCAGAAGACGCGGATCTCCATGGTCAACCTCGTCAAGGGCCTTCTTCATGTCGATGAGGGCACGGCGTTCATCAGCATATTCTTTGGAAAGCAATCCTTTTAACGGGGCATCATAGAAGTCCATATCCGCATAAAAGCGAGCCCGGTCTTCGAATGCGAGTTTTTTTGCTTCTGTATGCACATGGAGGTAGTCAGCGCTATTGTGGCCCATGCTGGCAAGGTCATACCCCTCCAATATGTTCAACATCTGTAGGGCTGCAATACCCTGCCCGTTGGGAGGCAGTTCGTACACATCATATCCCCGGTAGTTAACCGATACGGGCTCGACCCAGTCACTGGTGTGCGCTTCAAGATCTGCCTTGCGAAGCGGACCGCCAATTCGCTTCATGTACGCATCCATCGCATCCGCGAGTTCTCCATTGTAGAATGCCTCGCGGCCGCCAAGGGCAATCTTTTCGTAGGTTGTAGCCAGGTCAGGATTCCGAAATACTTGCCCTTCTACGGGAGGTTTGCCCTCGATGAGCAGTGTTTTTCGGTAGTTGTCAAGTTCTTCGATTTGATCAGATGCGGCACGGAACGAGTTGTCGTTTGTTTTCCAATACGAAGCAATCAGTTGGGTGATAGGAAACCCATGCCGCGCGTATTGAATCGAGGGATTTAAGATCGTTTTCATATCAAGCTTTCCAAACCTGTCATGCAACTCAAACCATCCGTCCACGGCGCCAGGAACGGAAACCGAATAGGAGCCGCGATCAGGTATCATGTCCCATCCCTTGTCTTTAAGAAGTTGGCTCATGGCCTCGTAGCTGAGGCCAAGTGGCGAACGGCCGCTTGCATTGAGGCCGTGCAGTTGTTTGGTGCCAGGATCCCAAACAATCGCATACAAATCGCCACCGATACCGCAACCCGTGGGCTCCATCAGGCCTAGGGCCGCATTTGCTGCAATGGCCGCGTCAACGGCAGTACCGCCTTGTTTTAAGATATCAATTGCAATCTGGGAAGCGAGAGGGTGGCTTGTGGCTGCAATGCCGTTTTGAGCAAGGACTGCGCTTCGCGAAGCAAGGTTTAGCCCTACTTCACGGTCGCCTCGTCCGGATTGTGCCAGTGCTGAATGAGCAGTCATAAGAAAAAGGACCAGGTAAAGAATCCGGTGAAAGACAGTGCTGTGGGAGGGTGAGGTAGGCATCTTAAACGAAGGTAAATGAATAGAAGCAGTCCATAGCTTACTTCATTCCTTTAAATTCTGCAATATGGAAAGTGAGAATATACCTAAGTATCCAAGGAACTAGGCATGTTGAAAATCTGTAATTAACAATGGCATGTGGAATGAATTGCAACCCCTAATTATTGGCTGTACAAAATGAAAACGTTCTTCCTTGTATTCCTATTGATCTCTGTTGCTGGAAATGTATATGGCCAATCTAGACTGACTTACGATGAATATGGCCAGTTGCCACGAAAAGAACAGGTGGCCGCGTTTAACGAAATTTCGCCAGAAAACAGGGCTGAAATAGTAAAACAACAAATTGCTCGATGGTTGGACAAGAATCGAGAGGCGTTGAGTGATGATCAGATTGGTGTTTTAGAAACTGCCATTAAAAAAATTCAGCCTTCGCTATACGATGAAAAGCTGGATGCTACAACCAGGCAAAAAGTGGTAAGCGAGTTTTTGTCGGATCTAGGTGCTGTACTAAGCAACGAGCAAATTGCTGGTTGCTGTGGAGCGGGTGCTCCTTATATTTCACCTGAGGAAAAATGACCCGCTAAAATAATTAGAGAAGGGTCTTTGCATGCTGGTAACGAACGTGTATTTTGGCTCCGTTCAATGTGAAATAGGATGGGGCCTACATGTCGTTATATACACTATACAAAGGGTTAGAAGGAGCTACGGTTTTTGTCACCGGTGGTGCATCTGGGATAGGCAAGGATATTGTTCATGCCTTTGCCGCTCAAAAGGCCCGAGTAGGCTTCTTTGACATCGATCAAGATAGAGGGAAAGCATTAGAGAATGAGTTGCAGGCAAACGGAGTAAACATCCGTTTTGGCCAGTGCGATTTAAGAGATATCGCTGGGCTCAAGCAAAGTGTTCAAGAGATGGAACAAGCACTTGGGCATGCCTCCGTACTGGTAAACAATGCAGCACAAGACGATCGCCATAGCTGGGAGGATGTAACAGAGGAGTATTACGATGAGCGTATCGCGACAAATCTACGTCACTTATTCTTTATGACCCAGGCTGTAGCCCCGGGAATGATAAAAAATGGCAAAGGGTCTATAATCAATCTTGGTTCCAATTCCTGGTGGGAAGCAGCTGGGGGAATGCCTGTTTACACTACTTCAAAAGCTGCCATTCATGGGATGACGCGTTCGTTTGCACGCGACCTGGGTCCGCATCGGATTCGGGTTAATACTGTAGTCCCGGGATGGATAATGACTGAGCGCCAGAAAGAGCTTTGGGTTACTCCCGAATCACTCGGCCGGCATCTGGAGCGCCAGTGTTTACCGGATCCCATCAGCCCAGACTATATCGCCCGAATGGTGCTGTTCCTCGGGTCGGACGATGCTGCGATGTGTACCGCCCAGAATTACATGGTTGATGCTGGCTCTATCTAATAAAATAAGGACCGTATTATGGTTGATTCCTCCCGATATGTGCTAATAGCCTTGGCTCTTTCGCTTTCAGTGCAAGGTTGTGAACAGCAGTCTCCTCAAAATCCACCCAATATCATTTTTATTCTGGCTGATGACCTCGGTTATGGTGAACTGGGTGCTTTTGGGCAGGAAAAAATCGAAACGCCCCACCTGGATGCGCTGGCTGAGGGCGGAATGGTGTTTACACAGCATTATACAGGCTCACCGGTGTGCGCACCAGCGCGTTCGGTCCTGATGACGGGTTTGCATACCGGGCACACTCACATACGGGGGAATGATGAATGGAGGGAGAGAGGAGCTGTCTGGGATTATGCTGCGATGTTTGATGACCCGGGATTAGAAGGCCAGCGTCCTCTACCGGATAGTGTAATCACGATGGCTGAAATGCTGAAAGAAGCAGGTTATGCAACTGGTGTAGTGGGTAAGTGGGGGCTTGGTGCGCCTAATACTGAAGGTGTTCCTAATCGGCAAGGCTTCGATTTTTTCTACGGGTACAACTGCCAGCGACAGGCACATACATTCTACCCGATGCACCTCTGGCGTAATGAGGACCGCGAGTTGATTGGCAATGATATGGTCGCACCACATGAGGACTTAGAAGAGGACGCCGATCCCGATGATCCTGCCAGTTACGCCCGATTCTCGCTTCAATCCTACGCCCCTGAGCTTATGCACGCAGAGGCGCTCAATTTCCTG
>JAHQVL010000053.1 GCA_019634345.1 Rhodothermaceae bacterium | reverse complement strand
GCTTAAATTTCTTTTTGGGAAGCACGTACCCGGTTGCCAAGCCTGCGATATCGCTGTTCTGTTTGTCCCTGGATACTGTATTCGTCATCTCTAATGGTTCAAAGATCCGGGCATTCATGAAACCCGAATAGGACTCACCGCTTACGGCCTCAATAATCATATACAGCAAACTGAATCCTGTATTTGAGTACCGCATCGCTTCACCGGGTGCAAACTCAAGGTCCGTTTCAACCAACGCTGCATAAAGATCTTCATTGATCATCGACTCATTAAAAAACGGGGGTGTGCTCCGTTTCTTGAAGTCACTTTTTATACCCGATGTGTGCGTTAGGAGATGCCTCACTGTTACAGCATCGTAGGCCGGCGTCAAATCGGGTAAGTACGTACGCACTTTCTCATCCAGATCAACAAGGCCTTCTTCAACCAGTATCAATGTAGCCATAGCAGTAAACTGCTTGGTTACTGATCCAATCATAAACTGAGTTGTAGGGGTTACAGGTGCCTTCTTCTTAACATCCGCATACCCGGCTCCCTTCATATAAATGACCTCCCCATCCTTCACTACAGCTGCAATCAACCCGGGGGCTTCTCCTTTGGCTAACTCTTCCTCAATTATCGTATCAAAGGAATCCTCCTGAGCAACTACCGTGGCTGGCTGTGATAATAAAGCCAGCAGAAAAAACATAAAAGAAATTCGACAGAAAACAGCGTTGTGTCCGACCATAGGATTGGCAGTTTTAAAAATACATTGGTGGTGGATCTCTGGTTCAATGTAACTTACGGAGCCTCATTAAGTAAAGCCTGCACCAACCCACCAATTGCGAGCGGATCAGAATCAGCCTCAATACACACCGATACATGCCCCCAAGGCTGGGGCAGTACATATTGAAAGAAATTGCCATACCGAATCAATATGTATGACAAGCCGCCGCAATCGATATTGCCTCGTTGTGAAGCAAGTGTAAGTAGAGTAGGATTAACGAGGAGTTCTTCGTATTGATCGCTCTCAGAGCTGCTTGCCCCTATGGTGCCTGACTTCGATCTTTTTTCGAGCTTATCATTCTTATAGATAGCAACATACCGTATGTCGTCCGAGAGTTCGAAGATGCGTTCTATCATATAATTTCCACCAAGATATATAGGTACTAGTTCGATTACGGATTAAGTGGAGACTGTAATTGAATGGTGTTATTATCCGGATCTTTCAGTTGCAAAATTCTAAGAGCTCGCTGATTGTCATCAGCTATTCTCGGGCGGACTCCTGTTTCTCTTTGGACTCGGTCAGCAATTACTTCTACGTCTGCAACATGAAACCCTACTTTAAAAAAGCCCTGAACCAGCTCTTTTGATGAGGTACGTGCATCGTAAATAAGCTCAACAGATAAACGCTCGTTTATTAAATTCGCAATGCCGATTGAATCGTTTCTAATCCAGACCTCGTCGAGCACCTCCAGGCCCATCACCTGTTGATACCACGCTTTAGACTGCTCCATGTCAGCCACTTTTACTGCAAAATAAAAAGGGGTCTCAATGTCGCTGGAAGATACTTGAGACTGGCTAGAGACAATAGTAAAGCTGTTTCTAGATCGATCAGTGAGTCCCGTTGAAATCGAAAGCCGCCTATCTCTTCTGCTTGAGAAAAATTGTAATTGTAGGTCATCGTATTGGTGGGTAAGAACCCTTCAAACTGAAAGATAAACAGGCGTTGTACCTTCTTATTTTCAGCGTCTACAAATACAAAGCGCTCTCCATACGCGACATCCCTTATAAAAAAATCAAATCTACCGACATAAGTAAACTCGGGATCAACGGCAACACGTATATCAGGAAGGTCGGATGACACAAGTATGTTATTGTGTACGGATCGTTCAGGCAGAGTGGGGCGACCTGATTGTCCTATGGCAGGTTGAGCGATGAAGAGCAATAAGCTTCCAATAAACCCTAATTTGTTAAAACGGGGCAACATAAAACTAAGGCCTGGTTATAGGTGAGGTCTTTAAGAATTGCGTGACGGATCCCTCGGCTCAAGGTTTCACTGCCTCTCCTTCAAAATATAACTCTTTACCTCGGCTGTTAAGGTTTGTCGTATCGGACGATGATATCGTGCACCTTCAGCGTCACTTTCCTCAGCACAGGATGATCAGAAAGAAGCCGTATATCTCCAGTAATAGTTTGATACTCCTCCATGGATACGTCTTTCCGAGGCCTGGGCTTAGGACCTACCCTGAGAAGCAGAGTTCGCCTGAGCCAATCGCTTGACGGTTTGTCTGGATCCTCAAAGCCTAGCTCAACAAGCACTCCTCCATTCGAATCAAGTACAGTTCCTCCATAGTCCCAACCAAACCCTGCCAGGCCAAATGGTTTTCCATTCAATACTTCAAGTTCTCTCACGGTAGTACCAAGCGTAATCCCGCGATCTGTTTTCCACAGTGATGAATCACCCCAAACATAAAGCTCACTAGGATATCTATAGTTTTCTTCATCATGCCACTTGATGGATACCTTCCTTAAAGGGTCATCAGGAAAAATCACCGTGCCTGGATCGTATAAACTTTCGCTTTCCTCAACGGGCAAATCTACTCGACGTACTACATCTGCTCCGTAGATTTCAATTAACTCGCTTTCAGAGGTTTCCTTTGTAATTGGCCCAAATCGTTCTCCCGGGACGATTATCCAGTCATGAATGCTTTCTGAAAGAGATGCATGTGTACATTCCTTTTGATAGGCATCTCTCTCTTCGCTTTCATCACCCACTTCTCCTCCCCAATGCAGACAGGCATCAATGGATTCAAAGGTGCTTGTCTCGAGTGAGCTATCGATCGTCATTTGCTTTGAGAGTATCGAAAGGCTGGCCTCCTGTTCTGCTGCCATTGTTTCTCCAGAATGCCCTCTTTGGCATCCCCACAAGGCTGCTAATCCTAAAAAAAGGAGCCCAATAACTGCATAATTACTTGAACTGAATCTCCAGTACATGACCTTAGATGTGTTGATTCCCTACCTATTTTGTCCCACCGGCAAAGCATTATCGCGGGAACCTTTGAAACCTCTAAGTCAATGTTGTACAATTCAAGGAGATCTAAAAAGCCTTACACATCACCTGGAGGATTCTTCTCAAACCAATCTTTTATCGCCGGCATGTTCTTTTCAAAATCACCAGGAATGGAAAAATTTAACGCACCCGCTCGTTGTTCACTACGATTTTCAAAGTCGTGCGTCATGCCAGAAGGAATTAGAACAAAAGAGCCCTCTGGAGCCTCAACCCACCGATCTCCAAGCAAAATGCTCATCGTCCCTTCAATCACGTAAAAGATATCGTCCTCTGGATGCGAATGTGCACCAGGGCCTTTAGTATGAGGCTCTAGCCACCACTCTGAGATTGAATAGCTTTTATTGGTTTCGTCACCGTCTGCTTTAAACACAGCGCTTATCCGGCCCATTGAATACGAGCGGCCTGCTCCTGGTGGTAGAAAAACAGCTTCGCGATCATTGTGGTCTTCTTGATGACGCATAATCATTTTAATTTAGTTCTCCTGATTCAATCTGTGATTGAGCAAGATCAAAAAGATGAGTGACAACGCCTCGTCATATCAATTTTGCCCACTCCTCACGTCATTTAAATGCTGCTGCAGAGCATAGCTTCCCCAGTAATCCTTCGATCTCATCGGGTGAGGTAACAATGTGGACATCCTTATCCGCATAGCCCGCCAGATATCCCGGATAGGTTTTTCGCTTTTTTCTATAGGACTTTAGACAATGCGTCGGTGGTGATATAGGGAATCTTGCACAACCCAGCAACCTGCTCTGCGAGTGTTGATTTCCCGCTTCCGCTACAGCCTATGATCAGGTACCTGGACATGCGCCTTGTTAAATACCTTAAATTACCAGTTCTTTGGTTAAATACAAGAAGGACCTGATTCTGTTAACGCTCTGCTTTTTATTCAACCTTATGAACCCTTTCTTCAAAACCCTACGTGTCTTGTTTTTTGGTTGTTTGTTACTACTCACAGCTTGCACGCATGTACAAAACTCAACCAGCGCCCTCTCTGTTGCTGAAGAGTTGGTGGAAGCATTCAATCGCCACGATCCAGAAGCAATGGCCATGCAAGTAGCAACCGACTTTGAGTTGTATTATGTGGACGAAGCAGGTGCGTCTGCGCTAGCCATTACAGGAAGAGACCAGTTAGTCACTGAAATGAACGGGTATTTTGAAAGCCAGCCCTCGGTAAAGTCAACCGTTCTAGCATCAATCGACGGGCCTGTGTATGTCTCGTTTAGAGAACAAATCGTCGGTGGACAGTCTTCCCTGGCCGTCTATGAAATCCGTGATCAACTCATACAAAGGGTATGGTATTATCCTGCAGAATAACACGACACGTATCATCTGACAAGCACCGCCTTACGAGTATGTATCTTCTCTTCTACTTCTAGTTGGTAAAAATAAACACCCGTTGGCAATCCTGATGCGTCAAATGTTTTTTTGTGGGGTCCCGCTTGCGAGAACGCATTGATTAGTCCGGCTACTCTTTGCCCTAACAGGTTATAGACGTCAAGCTTAACATGAGATGGATACTCAAGATCAAAAGAGATAACCGCGCTTGAGCTAAAGGGATTTGGATAGGTTTGAAACGATTGGATAATTGGTAGTACAGGAGCTTCTTTGTTAAAATGAGTCGTTGTTAGATTCAGGCCTATGCCCTCTGTCGCTTCATAAAACCCACCGGCTGCTATATCTGTGTAAATATCAATTTGCCCGGATGGCCACTCAACCACCAGTGAATCTACTATAGCGGCTTTTGCAAGACCTATTTCGACGTTAAAGCTATTCTGTGCGTTAAATCCTGTACTTCCTGAAACCGCCCTCAATTGCCAGACCGGTTCATTGTTAATAACTGCTTTAGCACGAATTTTAGTCCCTACGGCTGATCGATTAGACGCGGTACCAGTGCACTTAATGTTGATCCAGTTATTACCGGAAGAGCCGCTATTTCTGTACAGAATATTACTCTGGGTCGCTGGTCGCTGGCCATTGGGTACGAAGAGATCCAGAAACCCATCGTTGTCATAATCAACCCAGGTAGCACCATTGGACCGTCCTCCTTCGGTTGATGGCTGCACCTGGAACAGCTTCGTAAACGACCCATCGCCGTTGTTTCTGAAGAGGCTGTTGTTCTCGTTAAAGTCATTGGTCACATATAGATCTACGTCGCCATCATTGTCGTAATCGCCCCACGCAGAACTGACGGAATCCCCGCCATCACTCGTCAGAACGCCGGCTGCCATTCTTGTAAACGTCCCATCGCCGTTATTCTGATACAGGTTATTATTCCTTCCAATGAAATTGGTAATAAATAAATCAAAATCGCCATCGTTGTCATAGTCTGCCCAACTGCCATTGGATGACTGGCTGTGCTCTATCCCGATACTCACTGGATCGATTTCAGTGAACGTCCCATCGCCGTTGTTTTGGTAGACTGAATTGTTAGCCTGAGAAACGTCTTCTGTAAAGCCATCAGCAACAAAAAGGTCTTGATCTCCATCGTTGTCATAATCGACCCAAGAGCCAGCGCTCGAAGACTTCCCATCGTTTACCAATGGACCTGTTAGGATTCTCGTAAATGTCCCATCTCCATTATTATGATACAGGAAGTTGTTTTCCCCATCCGGTATCTCAGCACCGTTCGTCACGTAAATATCAAGGTAGCCATCGTTATCGTAGTCGACGACGCTGGAGCCAAATGCGTGACCGCCATCAGAAACAATCGATCCTTCCGTCACCTTGCTGAACGTACCATCCCCATTATTGAAATAAAGAAAATTGTCCAGGCCATAATAATTGCTCACGAACAGATCCAGGTCCCCGTCGTTGTCGAAGTCACCAAAGCTGCCCCCAGTAGATCGAGCCGAGTCAGATACGATGGGGCCTGTCACCCTTTGTGAAAAGCTTCCATCGCCGTCATTCAGATACAAGGCATTGTTTAACTCCGTATGTAGATGGGGTACAAAAACGTCTTCGTATCCATCGTTATTTATGTCTCCCCAAGAAGCACCTTCTGAATATCGCCCGTCACTTACAACGGGATCATCCTTGACTCGAGTAAATAACTGAGCGGATATGTCGATGCAAACAAAACAAGTACATACAACCACTAAAAAAGAGATGATACCTTGACGGCGTATTTGAGGAGTTATCATGACCCTAATCCGTTTGACTATCCCAGCTCTTCCAATCACATTGTACTGCGGTTAGCACTTAAAAGTTGATCGTATTGATAGATTAAACTCCTTCATGCCAAACGATTAAGAAAAAGTATATAGAGAACAACGTCATGCTTTGGGAGAACCTAGCAAGGAAATCATACGCTTCTTTGAACAATTACCTTCTCCCGTTCGCGTGCTTGATGTTGGCTGCGGAGATGGAACGTCTTTTATTAAAGAGTGAAAGCCGTTGGGAAATCAGAAAAAACAAAGAGGGTTTCTATTTATGCAGAGAGCATAAGCGTAGTTTTATCCACACTTAATACCTCTGCCATACTCGTTCCGTCTCATTAGTACCAATCTGCCTCCAATTCTCAGCCTCTCGTTCAACAGTAAATGGTACTGCTTGTACATCAACAGCTTCTTGAGATGTACTGAAGATCGTTTCTTCCAGGTAACTCACGCCATCGATTTGATACCTACCGCCAGCCGTAGATAAAAGCCGGCCTGATTCTGGCTCGTATTCTACTTCTTGAAAGCGCGTAGAAGACATCATCCTGATGCGCTTAGGATCTGCACTTGATGCCCCTGTGGCGCCCTCCTCTTTCAATTGCCAAACTCCCTCAAGCCTATCCTGATCACGTTGGTCAATTCGAGTCAACCAGGAATCGCTACCCACAATAGAAAGACTATCATTGACCAACTCGATGTCAAAAGACACATCAGTACCAACCCGCTCAGGCCGGTCCGAATGGAATTCAACCTTTTCAGTTACATGGATACCCGTCCGTGACCAGAGGCCGCCATTCGTACTGACGAGAGCTCCAGTCGACGCATTAAACCAGGCAGCCACTTGGTGAGTCGGTGTAAAAATAACGACCACATCTACTGCCTGATCCTTAATGAAATCCTGTCCGCCCCACGCTCCTATAAGGGGATCTACAACATCAGGTTCTTCTGTTACTATACGTTCATCCTCCTCTATACAGGCAGATGGGATACTCAGTACGATCAAAAAGAAAAGCAGTTTTGCGCACATTGAACTCAGCAAAGGGAGGTTAAAATTTAGGCCTGTCATGAATAGGATGATGTTTTCTGAATTGAGCTTCATTCTAGCTCTTAAAACAGAAAACGTCAATTCGAGACAAGCAAATGACGCTTATCTCAAACTGACGCTTACAAAAAGAACCTATCTTATTTTAGCTTCCTAGCTCAATTTCTCCCGCTGGGACGTCTATGCGAACCCCATTTGGGCGAACGACGGCTGTTATGTAATACAGACCATCTGGCGCCGACTCGGGAAACATGTTTTTTGTGTGAGTGAGTTCAGAAATACGCAAATCCTCAAGTGAGTATAACGTCCGAACCACCTGGCGAGGTGAGCAATCTAGTACATCTTCAGAAAATGAATCGAATACAGGTTCGCCTTCTCGTTTTTCGTTGTCGAAAACCTGAATTTGTACAGGGCACCCACGATAAAGTAATCGCATGTAGCCAATAGATGCGTTGGAAACAGTCACATCTGTCTTCAAAAGCCCGGTATCTTCTTCAAGCAGACTTGCCGCCTCAACAGATACACGCTGAGTTACTTCCATACGAGCCTCGCTTCCCGTATGCCCCCACTCAGTATCCAATACCTGGTTGTTCAAATACAAATATTCTACGTTAGGTTGACTAGCGCAAGACATCAAGCCGGCTGCTAGAAATACAAATAATACGCCGTTTCTAATTAGCCTCGATGGCTTTATGCTTTTGAATAGTCCAATTTTGTGTACGGTTCGTGCCGATTTCATAGGGCACCTCATTGGGTCAATGATTGAATATAACGGAATTTTGTGGATAGTCCCGGTATAGCCCTATATAGGTCAAAGACTGTTCCTGCCCTCTTTCTAGGACCAAAAATCAAACCTACCCCTCGTTTGAGCTTATCCAGTCGTTGACGTACCATATACTCTCTACTATAACCCACTCGTGAGGAACTGGTTACTTCAATGTATCGCCTTTTGTTAACCCTTATAGCTCTGGCAATAGCCAGTTGCGCTCAGACTGAAAACAAATCCGTGCTTTACGACCAAGGTGTCTCCTGGGACCTGGCGGAGTACCGCAGTAGCACCCTGTCAGATCTTGCATATGACATTCACCTGCAAATACCATCCAGGCTTGATGTAGCCATTCAGGGGGTTACCACGTTTCACTTCACCCTTTCTGAATCTACTCCTGATCCGCAGGTGATTATCGATTTTAACCAGCCTGCTTCTAGCGTACTATCCGTTTCTAAAGAGGGGCAACCAGTGCCTTTTGAGTTAATCAATAACCATATTGTGATTACAGGCATACAGCCAGGCAGGCATGCCATTGAGGTTGCATATATAGCAGGTGAGAGTTCTCTCAATCGGAATGATGACTACCTCTACACATTGTTTGTCCCAGACAGAGCATCGTTTGCACTTCCTCTTTTTGATCAACCCAATCTCAAAGCTCGGTACCGGCTTACTCTGGACATACCAACTGACTGGACCGCTGTTGCCAATGGCCCCCTCGAAGAGCGCATCGAATCCGACGAAACAGCGACCTACTCATTCAAAGAAACAGCCCCTATCAGCACCTACCTGTTTTCATTCGCGGCCGGCATCTTTCAGTCAGAAACAACGGAACGCAACGGCCGGCACATGACCATGTACCACAGAGAAACAGATGCAGAAAAAGTAGCGCGCAACGCGGACGTCATCTTCAACCTCCACTATGAAGCTCTGGAATGGCTCGAAGACTATACGGGCATCGACTACCCTTTCGATAAGTTTGATTTTGTCTTGATCCCTTCTTTTCAATACGGTGGCATGGAACACCCAGGTGCTATCCTGTATCGGGCATCAAGTCTGTTCCTGGAATCATCGGCCACACAAAACCAGTACCTGGGCCGCGCCAGCCTTATTGCTCATGAGACGGCCCACATGTGGTTTGGTGACCTCGTCACCATGAACTGGTTCGATGACGTGTGGACAAAGGAGGTCTTCGCAAATTTCATGGCAGCCAAAATTGCCAACCCAACGTTTCCAGACATCAACCACGAGCTCCGCTTTCTGCTGCGCCACTATCCAGGAGCCTATGGAATCGATCGCACCCTTGGTGCAAATCCAATTCAACAACCGCTCGAAAACCTGCAGATGGCTGGTACCCTTTACGGGCCAATCATCTATCAAAAGGCACCCATCGTTATGCGGCAGCTTGAATTCCTCATAGGGGAGGAAACGCTGCAGAAAGGCCTCCAGCAATACCTGAATGAATACGGATTCGCAAATGCTACCTGGGACAACCTGATTGCTATTCTTGATGACCTATCCCCGGAAGACCTCAAGTCTTGGAGTAGCACTTGGATCAAGGAGCCCGGCCGGCCCCACATCCAGACTCAGCTAACGATCGAAGATGATGCAATCGAACAATTACTGCTCGTGCAATCTGATGCGTGGGACAAAAAGCGTATCTGGAATCAACAACTTACTGTCACATTAGGATATCCGGATTCCATGCAACATATCCCCGTTCAACTTGATGATCCTTCTGTTGAATTAGAACAGGCCAAAAGACAACCAGTACCCGATTTTATTTTACCACATAGCAAAGGTATTGGGTATGGGTTATTTACACTGGATCCTAAAAGCAGGGCTTACCTTCTAGAGAACCTACACAACCTGCCCGCCCCACTCACCCGTGGCATTGCATGGCTTACTCTCTGGGACGAGGTACTCTATCAACACGTATCCCCTGCCTCTTTCTATGAGTTGGCTTTACGCAGCCTCGCTACTGAAACCGACGAACTCAATATCCAACGCATTCTTAATTACCTGACAGCTACATACTGGCGGTTTCTAACTCACAACGAACGAATTCAAGTAGCACCAGAGCTTGAGGTTTTTTTATGGGAGAAATTAAATGCAGCGCCATCTACGTCCTTAAAGGTCGCATTTTTTAACGCATACAAAGAAGCGGTCTTAACTACGCAAGGTACAGAACAGCTACATGCAATCTGGAATAAATCCCAGTCCGTCGATGGTCTTACGTTCTCGGAACGTGATTTTACCTCTATGGCCTTTGAACTAGCACTACGCAACGAAGAGGCCGCTGGCGAAATTTTGGAAACACAGCTTGAACGCATTTCAAATCCTGATCGTCAAACGCGCTTTGCATTTATCCAGCCGGCTCTGTCTCCTGACCAAGGAGAACGAGACACCTTCTTTGCCTCGTTGAAAGAAGTAGACAACCGCTCTCACGAGCCGTGGGTCCTGGAGGCTCTCAGCTACCTTAACCATCCTTTGCGCGCAGAGCAATCGATCCACTACCTTCGTCCTAGCCTGGATTTATTGGAAGAAATCCAACGCTCTGGGGATATCTTCTTTCCTCAGCGCTGGCTTGGAGCAACTTTAGATGGGCACCAATCCCCCGAAGCTGCATCAATCGTTCAAGCCTTCCTGGACGAACACCCGAATTATCCGTACCGTCTTAAAAACAAGATCCTTCAATCAGCCGACGGTCTATTCCGAGCAGCCGAGATCATCCAGCAATAACCGCCTGTTTGTCTTGAACGATTAATTGTGACAAGTCTCATTAAGTCGTAACCCCAACAGTCTCAAAAAGTCGTGTACCTATCGAGGTGATATGAGATTGCCAGTCAAATGGAATGGGTAACTGAAAGCAGGGAAACGGTCCATAGGGCCACAATTCTCCAGTCAGTGACTGTTTGTCGATTCCTTTTATAGGTTTACGCAGTTGTTCTTTGTCAAGGTGAAAGATCAGCGACTGGCTGTGTTGATCGAAGGTAATACGTAGTTGCTGATGAGGTTTTGCCTGAGCAAGGTAGTAAATCTGTCCTCCCAGGCTAACTGTCCCGTCTTTACTGACTCTTCGGAAGTAGGTGCCCTCGGCGATCAATTGATACGCACGGTTTAGGTCAAGCTGCGCCGTTTCCCTTTCAGGCAGGTAGATACGACCACTATGGCGCGCCTCAGGAAAAGCCTGCAATGGAGCGCAGCCCTCAAGGGTGCTGCAGGGATAAAAATGATTCAGGACCTGACGGCGCTCGCTAAGTCGGCGCGCCAAATGCTCCCAGTCATAAAAGCGCTGTCCCTCAATAGCCTGAGCGACCATCGTTTGGTGCATTCGCTCGACGTGAGCCTGGTCGGTGGCCCTACGCACTCGGCTGAAATAGACATCGATGCCCAGGCAGGTAAGCCACAGATGCATCCGAGTAGGAAATGGACTCCGGTTGCTATTGTCGTAAAATACACTGGCGTGATCAACCTGAATGGTCTCAGGAAGTCCGAATTCGGTAAAGGCAACCCGGAGCGCCATCTGGTAGTGATCGGTTTTTGGATGGCTGCGTGTACTCTTTAATAGCGCCGGATAACTCCCGGTGTAGGTGCGTGAATGGACATCTTTTACGTTCAGTAGTGCCACCGTGCCAACGCCTTCTATCTGGCGATTGCCCTCAGCATCGAGTTGCCATCGCTGATGGACGCGCTCGGTTCTGGCGACACGAGGCTGAGCAACCCCTGCATGTGGTTCATAATCCCTTGTGAATCCTTTTTCGTGCAAAAATCGAGCAATCGAAGCCCGGCTAGGGACCTCGCCCCCCAGTTCAAGCTGCAAGGTGATCGGCCCCCAACCTGGATGCGCCTCTCTCAATCGAGTAAGGGCATCGGCCACATCGGGAGCGAAGCTTGAAAGAGGCCCTTTCTTTGGGCGGCCCATCGAAGAGGCAAGCTGCCCCTTTTTGATACGGGATCGCCATTTTTTTACCGTCGATATCGACAAGTGCATCGCTTCTGCAATTTGCTTACTGCTATGTCCATCGGCTACCATTTGCTGTATCTTGTGACGATCCTCTAGGGTTGTGATCTTTCCCATGATATCTGCTGATTTAATCATCAGTAGATTAGGGTACACGACTTTATGAGACTATTATAGGTTACGACTTAATGAGACTTGTCAAGGTTTAAAGTTGGGTGATGTATGAAGAGGGTTTGTGTGTATTGTGGGTCTAGTATGGGGAGGGTGGATAGGTATAAAGAGGCTGCCCGTGCGTTGGGGCTGGAAATGGTTCGGAGGGGGCTTGGTATGGTG
>JAHQVL010000001.1 GCA_019634345.1 Rhodothermaceae bacterium | reverse complement strand
TGCCGCGATAAAGGGCTTCTTGAATGTGCTTGAGTGTGGGGAGTGAACCCATAGTCTGTACGCCTTGTGGATAGGTGTTGTGGGGGAAATCTATTACGAAAAGTCCATGCAATCCCCCGATACCGTAGGTTAAAATAATAAGCGATATTATTCAACGAACGAACGGAAGCACTTCTTTTCAAAATTCGCACATCTGAATTAGATCACTTCCAATTCCAAGGACGAGGGCCTGTTGAGTGGGTAGAGGTCCTCGTCCGGGCACTTCTTAGGAATAGCCCCCCTTTTTTTTCGGGTCCTCCAACCTCCCCCTGAAGTCCTCCTTTAGCTCCCTCCCCCTTAAGCCCCCTGTTTTGCCCCCCTTTTACTTCTTCCCGATTAGATGGACGGTATGAAGAGTCGAACCCGTTCTCCTTGGGTGACAAACAATTCCTGGCGGTAAAACGGAAGAGAGTTTGAATTTACACCAACACCATCAGCATCAAAAACGATAACACCACCTGCTGTTGAAATGATAGGGGGTAATGTCAGCTCCCTGGTTGAATTGCTACGTACATTTCCAAGTCGAAATCGCTGATTTGCGTAATAAGCAAAAATGTTTAAATCATGCAGGCTACGATTTTCAACTTCCACAACCGTGCGTACATTGGCATCCGAATCCGCATCCGAATCTGCCGATTTCTCAGAAGAAGCACACCCGTAAACTAAAAATAATCCCAAAGTTAAAACAGATAGAAGGGCACGTATAGGCATAATTATTATAGATCTGTGACGTAAGAACTCCCATTTCAAATCATATACATACCATCTAGTATGTGAGTACGCAACCGAGAGTTTCAATAAATGCCAACTTCTGAACGATTAGAATGAAGAAGGGGTACGGGATGCGTTTAATGAAAGTAAAGAGAATAGCCTATCGAAGATCTCAATGAAATGGTTGTAAAGTGTGCGGCTATGAGGATTGATAGCTAGAGGCGAAGAGGGTTGATATGCTGCAAACCAACGTTTCAAATGATGATCAGCTAGAATTGCAGGGTGCAATTCGCTCTGGCCGGGAAGAATATCTTTCGAACCGTTAGAAGGGGGAAGTGTCAAGAAGGACTCTACTTCGTAAAGAGCATGATGCAATACTTCTGATGGAAGGATACAAGGTGCACCGTTCTCATACTGAATTTCCATCACCGAAATGGCCGAAGGATCTATCGTGTGCAATGCTGTTAATACGGGAATAATAGCATCAAGGACGCCTTCGATTTGAATGGCTGAACGAAGACGAACGATAACCTTGTTAGCTCCTTGCTCAGCCAAAAACTTCCCTTCTACGACGGGTTCTAAAATGGCATCCAACGGAAGCATCTGTACCCATTCCTTCTTTGCAAATCCTACCGTTACTGAAAACCGGTATACGTAATCGAGGATTCTCCCAGCGGGTAACTCTGTCCCTTTAAGAAATTTCTCAGGGAGGTTCGGCGTATTGTCCAGCGTTTGTTCATCAACAAAAGAAGGACCGCGGTGGATACAATCCGAAAGACCTAACGTCTCTGAAAAATCTACATTAGAAATGACGGTATCTGAAAGTTCTGCTCCTTCAAATACAGTACGGATGGGTTTTAGGTTTTCAAGCTTCGTCTCTATAAGACGGACTCTATGGAAGGAGGTCTCTTGTAAACTTGTGTTACTGATTGAGGCGTGGCTTAAATCAGAGTTGTCAAACCGCGACTCGCTCAGGTCCGCATTTCGAAAACTAGCGTGGCATACAGACGCATTGCGAACGTCTGCATTCACCATCATGGCATAATCGAACGTTGCGAGATCCAGCGATGCACTGTCCGCATCGATGTTCGATAAATCCGTGTAGAAGCAAAGCGCTTCCGTTATCTTTGCATGCTTTAAGTTTGCTCGATTAAGGGATGCATGCTGCAACTGAGCACGCTTAAATGAGGCACAGTACAGATCTGCTCCTTTGAGTGATGCTCCTTTCAACTGTGCTTCGTTTAATGAAGCATGAGATAGGTCAGCATCGTCAAGGGTTGAATAGTTTAGAAACGCAAATTGCAAATTTGTGTGACTCAAATTTGCATTGCTTAGATCAAGCTTGTTTAGATAAGCTCTGCTGAGATCTGGGAAGATGTCAGGATGTGCCGCCCGCCAATTGTTCCAGGCATCAACACCTTGCTCCAGTATCCGTAATTGATACGACTTAGCCATCGCTAAAATAGTGTTAATATAAGCATAGCAGCGAGAGAACCAGGCTGAAAAGGGAGGGGCAAGGAGTAATGTGGGCTTTTCTTTATAATTCTCGCTAAAAAAGGAATATACGCAATAAAAATAGCGAAGTTCAAAATGCAAGGGTTTATTTTCACCCAGGCACGTTGAACTTCGCTATTTTTGAACTAGTTGGGTATGAGCCGGACGATTCTCCCAGGTGCATCTTCGATGGCAATATAAAGGAATCCGTCGGGGCCAGTGATGACATCTCTAGGGCGCCCGCCTGTTTCTACAAGAACTTCGTCACTTTCAACAGAGAGTCCATTTAAGACTACGCGATGAACTCTGCCGAATTTGAGAGAGGCAACAAATACATTGTCTTTCCACTGAGGGAATTTATCTCCCGTGTAGAAGGTAATACCACATGTTGCAATGGAAGGGGTCCAATGATGAGCCGGTTGCTCCATGCCTTCCTTCGTTGTGATATCGGTAAATGAAGTCCCGTTATAGTTTATGCCGTAAGAGATGACTGGCCATCCGTAATTAAGCCCTTTACGGACATGGTTTAATTCATCTCCTCCTCGAGGGCCGTGTTCGGCTCCCCATAGCGTTCCCGTTTCGGTATGAAAATCCAATCCTTGTGGATTACGATGGCCGTAGGACCATACCGATGGCTCAGCGCCTTCTACACCAACAAAGGGATTATCATGGGGGATACGGCCGTCATCATACAAGCGATGGATTTTGCCGCTTGGCATATTAAGGTACTGAGGTCCTTTGTCCCGCTGGCCTCTGTCGCCTACCGAAAAGAACATATACCCGTCGTTGTCAAAGACAATACGTGAACCATAGTGTTGTCCCCTTGACGTATAGAAGCCCTCATCTGCTTTATAAACCATTTCCTGTTGGGCTAGAGTCATTCCATCCAATTTGGCTCTCATGATCGCTGTAAACCCAACCTTTTCTCCGTCGCCGTCCATGAGAGGGTCAGAATAGGAGAGGTAGATCCAACCATTTTGATCATAGTTAGGATGTACTTGCACATCCAGCAATCCACCCTGGCCGCATACACACACTTCAGGAACACCGCCTAAAGGGTCGGACACGGTACCGTCTACATCAACAAGGCGAAGGTTACCCGTTTTTTCTGTGACGAGCATGCGCCCATCTGGGAGAAATGCCATACCCCAGGGGGAATCAAACCCGGTAGCGAATTCTTCCATTTCAAAGCCGTTTTGAGTAGATAATGTGGGGCTGTTAGACACCCAAAAGGCGGAAAGAGTGAAAAAAGCAATGCCTGCAAGCATGATCCCTAAAAAGCGGGAATGAGAATAGCTATGGTGTCGTGCCATGGTGGGGTACGGTAGTTTTTTGACGTTCAAATTTTAGATTATTCTTTCTTGAATATATGGCACTAAAAGATTAGTTCCTAAATCCCGCCAAGAGTAACTTTCGCCCATCCGTTCCGTACATTGTCAGCACACGATATCGTATACAACTAAAACGCATCGGCTATGACATTTCGCGAAGCAAAAGGCCTCCTGGCAACAGTGAAGGTTCGATCCCAGGAGTTGAAACAGTTTTACATTCATTTAGCAACGTACCTGGTAGCGAATACTTTCTTCCTTATGATGAATATTTTCGAAGGGCCAGATGGACCTCTTGCTATGCTTCCAATCCTATTCTGGGGGGCGATCTTGTTTCGTCATAGCCTGAAGGTATTCGGGTGGAAAGGGAAGAAGACCAAGGAGTGGGAGAAAGAATTGTTAAAAGAGCTAATGGATGGAGAGCCATTACCGGGTGAGGAAATTGCAAAACTATCTGCTCACTCCGATCCAGATGTGATTCGAATGAGAAAACGAATCGAAAACCTGGAAGCTATAATTACTAGCGGGAAGTGGGATGAACTGGAGGAACCCGAAGAGGTTGTTCAGAACAGGCAATTGGTTGAAAAACTCTCAAGAAAAGTGTGAACCGTTTGCCGATTATTCTTGCCTTTATGCCGGACTAAGGCTGAGGTGCTAATGCGTTTTTTAATTCTTTTCTATTGAGCGGTTTGCTGAGATGGATTCATACCTGACACCGTTGATGCAGATACAACAAGAGCTACAAAATCTGCATCTTCATATTGCTCCCTATGATAAAATCATCTGAGTGTAGGTTTGAATCCCGGAACACCCGAGCCCAGATTTCCTGATCATGGTTTTCAATGATGAGTTGCTTTATAGCATTGTTAACCATGCCATACATTTCCCTATCCTTCTGTAAGTTGTTTTGCTCTATTGTCTATATAGGTAATGCGTCAAAACTACCTGACTATTCACCCCGGTAGTGCTACATTAAAATCGATCACACAGCCGTTTCAATTTGGCTGTAAGTGATGTTATACGTATACGGTATTCGATTTCTTTAACGCTGTAGCTACCAGGCCTTCATGATCAGCATTTTTGACAATCTGACTGCAGTGATGATCTTTGGAGTTGTTTTATTGATTCTGGTAGCAGTACAGAGTCGTTCTCTTGAGATGAATAATGAGTTGTTGTCGACGTATTCTGGCAAAGTTGCTTCGTTAGATCTCGCTATGCTTTTGGAAAACGATCTGGATAACCTGGGCCGCGATCTTGCGCCAGACACCGTATTGATGATCGCACCTACGCAAGATGGCGCTATTACGAGGGATTTTGTTTTTAATCTAGCGTTAGAGCAAACTTCTTCTCCTGGGGATATGATGAGTGTCCAAAGGCGCTATCGCTTGATTGATGATTCCATAATCACGGTAGACACTTCGAATGTGCAAACGTATCAACTCATTCGGGAAGAACGAATCGATTCAACAGGTATTTTCTCTGCCTGGACAGAGAAATGGGCAAGCACTCAAATGCTTACCTACTTCAACATCACGATGAAAGATGATCAGTTTTTGAACACCATAAATGCTGATTCAGCAAAATACGTACGAGTGGCCTTTGCTGTACTGCCTGCATACCATCAGGACAGTCAGTTTATTAAAGAAATGAGCTGGAATACAACAATCAATGTTAGGCCCTATTGATTGTCCAGTTAGCAATCGTTTGCCCTGCTCCCCGTTTTTTAGAAATCCAGAAAAATAGCGCCCTGGCTATTTTTCTACATTCTTGTGCTACATCATGGGGAAAGCTGCATTAATTATTGTATTTGGGACGGTTCTATATATAGGAGTCTCCCAAACGTCATCTCAAAATACGCAAGATGGGGTGGCGGAAGTTAAGGTGGAATTTCAGGAAAATACCCTGGCCAGTGAAATCGCCCGGTCTGCTTTTGCAATGGCGCAGCGTAAGGCTCGCTCCATTGAAGCCTCTGCAGATTCAGTGGTGGCTCTTCTAAACGGGCATTCAGGCAAAACAACTGGCACCTATCAAGGGGGGACCTTTGAATATTCTGCTTCAAAGCGCTCCAATAATATGATCCTCATCAACGCTAAAGGTTTTTTTGGAGATGAAAGCCATGAGCTCCAGAGAAGCTTTAGTGTAAGTCACTTGCCGGAGACGAGTTGGACGTATGGGTGCAGTGCAAGTGGAGCTAACTTTGTCGACATTAAGGGGATTGGATTGGGAGATCCTAGTGGGCTTATAAACAATGAATCTGCTATCTCCTTCTCTGATACGACAAACATTGTTTACATGAAAGCACAAGTAGGCGGACGCGTGGATCGGATTGATGATGTTAGTTTCTTGACGAGCACAGGTGAACTTGTGACATTGACCGAGCCGGATACGCTTGGCAGCCGAAGTATGGGATATTTTCAAGCTGATTTGGGGCCAGCCTCGTGGGTAGCCGTTGACGTAGATGTGCCATCCTGGAATAATGGAGCCCGTGGTTTTGTGGCCTACGCTCATCGAGATCTCTCAACGCCAACATTTAGCGAAGGTCGCTATCTAGATGTCCGTATGTACCACTACGGGCACACTGAAACGTTTGAGATTCCTACGACTACCAGCCCACGAACCGTTCATGTCGATTTTGTGATGTACGATAAAGATGATGATGGCAGAACCGTTACAATGACCATTGAGGCGGGCGCTTTATCTGAATCCATTACAATTGGAACGCCGAATCTGGATCGTGAGCTAGCTATTGAAACCGTATCTCTTGAGAATGTACCTGGAGACGTAAGCACGATTCTCGTTTCCATTTACAGCAACGATTCACTGTACTGGAAAATGGCTCACCTCTATACCGATGGCTGTAGCTAGTCCTGATCAATGTCTCAAACTACATTTGCCATTCTAGCACTTGCCACTGCAATGTTGATTGCGGTGGCACAAATCCGTTGGACCGTTCAAACTCAGCAGCGATTGGTTGATGATGAACTGGAGGTGATGGCCAGCGGCGTTGCACGTCAGGTGCTGGAGTATTCCGAAACGCGTTCTTTTGATGAGCGAACGACGCCAGCCGTCTGGAACGTAAGTGGTGCACCCTTTTCTGAACTTGATTTTGATTTGGCTGCCAACTTTGGGAATGCGCCTGATCCGGTATGCAACCTATCAGATCTAACCCTAAACCTGGCTGAGTGCGACGACATCGATGACTTGCACATGGACTCCACCACCTGGCAGAGTTTCCCATTCATCATGGAAACGGATACCATGGAGTTTGAAGTAAATGTACAGGTTTATTATGTAGATGACGTCGATCCAGATATCCGCCTTTTGGGAGGTAGCCGAAGCAGAAGCAAAGAAATGATTGTGAGGGTCCGTAGTCCTTTGCAAGTTCAACAGCATCGGTTTACCGAGGGATTGGTTCAATTGAAAAGGCTGTTTCCCTACGACGAAACGGATGAGGAGGATCGGTATAATTATGTGTACGGCATCTCTCCTTGACCTTAACGCTTTTGTCCATAAGGGGGAACTAACATAGACTTCGTCTTGTAGAGCGCATCAGACACACGCTCATCCCACAAACCCATTCTCCTTATGCATAGCACGCGTCTCTTTATGCACAATACGCGCATATTCTACGCGTTTCGAAGGTTTACATGGCTCTATCTTAGCCTTACATTCGCTGTTTTGTTGGCGGGTTGCGACAATAATCCCGTTGATTCGGAAGACGAAGAGCCTGATTTTATCTCGTCTCTGACGATCACCCCCAATCCATCTGGGTATGCACCGCTAACCGCTGAAATTCAATTATCAACGAGCCGGGCTGTACAGGTAGAGATCCTGGTACCCGGGCGGAGTAATGAGATGGCAGATGTTCGCCATCTATTTGATGGAACAGCTCAGGATTTTACCATTCCAGTCCTTGGATTATATCCTAACTCAAATAATGTGACGCTCTTATTCTACGACGACACTGGAGCTTCTCTCGGACAGATAACACGAGAGGTCATGGGAGGGATGATCATTAGTGATATGCCAACTGTTGGTATCGACGCCTTTGTCTCCTCTGGGATGAAACCGGGCATGAACCTCGTCAGCTATTTCGGCCATGATGGACAGTTTCGCCCGATGAAACCCATGATCTTCGATGCCAGGGGAGACGTCCGGTGGTTCCTTGATTTTACGACGCACCCTACGTTGAATGACCTGTTTTACGACAATGGGGTCGAACGATTGGCCAATGGGAATCTGTTTTTTGGCGACCAAAGTTCGGAGCGCATCATTGAGATGGATATGCTCGGTCGTATCGTGAATTCCTGGGAATTCCCCGGATTCGAATTCCATCATAATGTGATTGAAAAACCCAACGGCAACTTTGTGGTTACGGCCACCAAGTTAGACGCGCCAACCGTTGAAGACTATATCATTGAGATCGACCGAAGCAGCGGGGATATCATTCGTACATGGGATCTCAATCAATCCCTCGAATATGGGCGACGTGTCTGGATCTCTCCTTTTGTCCCGCCCGACATCGATTGGTTCCATGGAAATGGACTGGCCTATGATCCCACTGATGATACCATCATCGTGTCTGGTCGGACGCAGGGGACCGTCAAGCTAACGAACTCCAATGATGTTGTTTGGATAGTGGCTCCTCATCGTGATTGGGGGCAGGCAGGCAATGGGGTCGATCTGAATACGAAGTTGCTACAACCCCTTGATGCTAGCGGGCAAGCAATTACGGATCCGGATGTGCTGGAAGGGTTTACCAACCATCCTGATTTTGAATGGTCCTGGTATCAACACGCTCCCAAACTTATGCCTGATGGTACGTTGTTGATCTTCGACAACGGGGATCAGCGAAATTATTCTACCGATGTCCTTTATAGCCGTGCGGTTGCCTATCGGATCGACCCGGTAAACATGACCATCCAGCAAACATGGCAATACGGTAAAGAAAGGGGCATAGAAACGTACTCACAAATTGTGTCGGATGTCGATTACCACGAGGCTGAAAACAACATAGTGTTTATGCCGGGAGCAGCAGGCCGTGGGCAGATGGATGGGGCATATGGTAAAGTAGTAGAAGTGGACATGATGTCGCGAAATGTCGTGTTTGAAGCGACGCTCGTAGCCCCAACGGCGCAATTCGGCATTACCTTTCACCGGGTCGAACGTGTGCCTTTGTATCCTGAAGATTTATAGCCCAGTGTACTTCTTGCCCAAGTGCAAGTCTAATACTGCGCTCCGCGTCTTTCTCGTTTCGCTTTGATTAATAAGTGAACATTCATCATTCTACTCAATGACCCCCTTATCTTCATGAGTGAGCCTCAATTCGCACTCGAATCCGGTAAAACGGGACGCGATGATTATGCCGCCAAGTACAAAGGCGATATCCAGCACCATGCCGAATGGCTGCGGCGCGGAGCCCTACATAAAGCGGACTCTATCGAGATGCTGCTGCAACGAAATAAGATAAAACCCCGATCAATTCTAGAACTTGGGTGTGGTACGGGAGCCGTGCTGGGCGAGTTGAGCAGAAGGAAGTTGGCTGATGCCTATTATGGCGTCGACTTCTCTGAAGAGGCCGTCCACTACATGACGGAATTGTATCCCGAGGTACAAGGGGCTGCGGCTGATATTGTGCAGAACCCCAACCCCTTTGGGGAAATCGAATTTGACGTAGTTATCGTATGCCATACCATCGAGCACCTGGAACGGCCTATGGAATTTCTGAAGGCTACCGAACATATGAACTTCAAAACGATGATCGCTGAGGTCCCCCTCGAGGACCTGTTCTTTGGCCGGGTTAAAGCGCTTATCAAAGATCGAAGCAAGAACGCGGCAGGGCATGTCCAATTCTTTACGCGTCAGAGCTTCCGGGACCTGCTAGAAGAAGCAGGATTTAGCTTGCAGGACGAACGGGTGTACATCCCTGTTTTGAGTATGGATACCGTCAAGTTCGCCCATGGCCACCTCAGCGGACTCAAATACCTCCAGAAAGCACTCGTGGCCAATTACTTGCCTCGCCTTACTGGGCCCATGTGGTCCAGGATGTACTATGCCCATCATGCGGTGATGTGTAGTAAATAACTCCCCTACACATTATCAATCATCCATACATCTGCGCCGCGGTGACGTTGTTGAACGAAGGCGAGCGTCTTCTTGTCTGCAGAAACCGTAATGCCGATCATGCCTGCAGGAATATTGCGAAGGGCTCCTAC
>JAHQVL010000052.1 GCA_019634345.1 Rhodothermaceae bacterium | reverse complement strand
CTACGTTGGGAAGAGGAGGGAGCGATTACAGTGCTTCCCTTTTGGCGGCAGGTATAGGCGCCTCAAAGTTAGAACGATGGACCGACGTTGATGGGGTGTATACCAGTGATCCAAACGTAGATCCCAAAGCCAAGAGGCTGGATTACATCATTATGGAAGACGTGTTATCCTGGAACAAGGCAGGAAAAATGGGCTTACACCGAAAGGCACTGGATCCCTTGATCGGAGCCCGCATCCCACTCATCGTCCGTAGTATTGACACACCCGATAAGCCGGGTACTGAAGTACATCCTAGGAGGTATCAACAAGCGATTGCTTGTTGATACCGTTCAAGGTTCAAAGTTTAAGGTTCAAGGTTGGTTATTGGAAGATTCTATACCAACATTAAACCCTGAACATTAACCTTGAACCTTGAACCTTGAACCTTGAACTTTGAACCTTGAACTTTGAACTCAAAATCAATGAACGTTGGCATACTTGGCGCAACGGGCGCCGTCGGACAAAAATTTGTTACCTTACTTGAGAACCATCCCTGGTTCAATGTGACCCATCTCGCCGCTTCCAGCAGATCGGCTGGTAAGACGTACAAAGAAGCCGCAAATTGGATAGCTGCGGAATCAATGCCTGAGTCCATTGCAAACCAAATTGTAAAGGAGACAGTCCCTGGTTTTGATTGTGATTTTGTGTTTTCCGGCCTGGATTCATCTGTGGCAGGGGAGGCTGAGGAGGCCTTTGCACGAGCCGGCTATCCAGTGATTTCGAACGCTAAGAATTACAGGATGCATCCCCAAGTGCCGCTGTTGATTCCCGAGGTTAATCCGTCTCACACAGCATTGATCAAAGAGCAGTCCTGGGGAAGCGATGGATATATCGTTACGAATCCGAATTGCTCTACGGTTGGGCTCGTTTGTGCCCTTAAACCGTTGTATGATGCCTTCGGTATAGAGGCTGTTCAAGTTGTTACAATGCAGGCGCTCTCCGGTGCAGGGTATCCTGGCGTGTCTTCGCTGGATATCACAGGTAATGTGGTTCCGTTTATTAAAGGGGAAGAGGATAAGCTGGTGGAAGAGCCCCTTAAGCTCCTGGGTGCTTACGAGGCTGGAGCAATTGAAGAAGCTTCTTTCCCTGTCAGCGCTCAATGTAATCGAGTTGCTGTTTTAGATGGACATCTTGAGTGTGTTTCCATTAAGTTTGGAACGAGAGTGTCTCCGGATGATGTTAAAGAGGCGCTGCGTACCTACGAATCTCCGTTAGCAAAGATGGGATTACCGTCAGCACCCGCCCAGTTTATAGAAGTCTTTGAGGATGAACGATACCCACAACCGCGCCGGCACGTGGGCCTTGGCAATGGCATGACGGTGTCCGTAGGTCGTATTCGGCCTTGCGAGATATTGGACATAAAGTGTATCGTTTTATCTCACAATACAGTGCGTGGAGCTGCTGGAGGTGCTATATTAAATGCCGAATTGTTAGTAAAACAAGGTTTTCTGCAATCCAAAACAACGGAGAACCTGATTGCTGCCACGTAATAATCCTACAGCATGAACGAATCTATTGCCATTCGTGTAGCAGGTGTTGATGATGCCTCCGCAGTTTGTGCACTGTGGTTAGGCTTGATGCGCGATCATGAACGTATGGATGAACGATGGCGATTGGCAGAAGGGGCTCAAGAGCGTTGGTATAATGACTTTCGATGGCTGGTTGAGGACGATTCGCACTTGTTTTTGGTCGCGACTGCAGCGGGTAGGGTGGTTGGTTTTGTCCATGCGTATTTATGGGAAGACTTGCCCATATATAGGAATGTATTGGAAGTGTTCATTGCATCCATTTATGTGTATCCGGACTATCGCTTACAAGGAACAGGAACGGCTTTGGTTGATCAGGTGAAACGGTGGGGTGTACAAAAAGGAGCAGAACGGGTGCGATTAGGTGTGCTTTCCCAGAATCAGGAGAGTGCGGCTTTTTGGGAGAGCCAGGGCGCGGCTCCGCTTTCGGTTTTTTATACACTGCCTTTAGAAGGGGGAGAGGGGAAGAAAAATCAACGCCGGCAAATTGGTTTTTAGTGGAACCTGCCTGCCAGTGCATTAGTTGTACACCATCCCTGCGGAACTAGCTCAGTTGGTAGAGCGCAACCTTGCCAAGGTTGAGGTCGCCGGTTCGAGCCCGGTGTTCCGCTCCAAACCCGCATCGGTTTTTCCGATGCGGGTTTTTTTAGTCTATTCTCTTTCTGTGATCAGGGCTTGCATCGATGTACTTCGTTTTCTGATCAAGTCAGCAGCAACTGAATGTGGTCCTCTAATACAACCAGCCTCTCGAATGGGACCGATTGCCGGCGACTGGTCACAAAAACGGTTGCCGATGGGACTGATTGCCGGCAACTGGTCACAAAAACGGGTGCCGATGGGGCCGATTGCCGGCGACTGGTCACAAAAACGGGTGCCGATGGGAATACTTGTCACTGACCTGTCACAAAAACGGGTGCGGATGGGAATACTTGTCACCGACCTGTCACAAAAACGGGTGCGGATGGGAATACTTGTCACCGACTTGTCACAAAAACGGGTGCGGATGGTAATACTTGTCGCCGACCTGCCACAAAAACGGGTGCGGATCGGATTGATTGCCGGCGACTTGTCACAAAAACGGGTGCCGATGGGATTGTTCATTGGGTGAGTTGGCTCTTAATTGGACTTGCCTGGATTTACTTCGTTATATTAAGAGAACTGTTACGCTATCACCTTATGTTCTCCGTCTCTTAAATGAAATGCTCTGCACGTTGTGCTTGGAGAGCGATCCTTTTTGTGCTTGTTTGGATGTATTGCGGTTTTCTGGAAAGAGAAGGACACGCTCAACAACACGCTTCTTATACCTCCTTTGACAACTTTACAGTTCAAGATGGGCTGCCTTCGAATAGGGCACGCGCTCTTTTGCAAGATTCGCAGGGGTTCATATGGGTAGGTACAGATCAGGGGCTTGTCCGTTATGACGGGTATGACTTTGTGCCCTTTTTCCTTGGCGTTTCAGACTCTTTAAAATCATCCATTGTCAATGTCGGAGAACTCTTCGAGGACGTTCTTGGAAATATTTGGGTAGGTGGTTTTGAAGGGCTCGTTATGTTGGATCCTGTGACGATGGAGGAAACGCAATATTACAGTGACTCAACGGACATTGAGACCTTAAGTTATGATAACGTATTTGCGATTGCGCAGTTAGATTCAACTTCTTTATGGGTAGGAACTGAGAAGGGGTTAAATCGCATAGAGCTAAGCTCAACTGCAGTTCAACGATATAGGCACAATTCAACTGACTCTCTTTCTCTTTGTGGAGATTTAGTGACATCTCTTGTCTTTGATGACCAACAAACCTTGTGGGTTGGGACAAGGGATGGTTTATGTAGCTATGACTATTCGAGTGATTCTTTTACATATTGGCCCAATTTGTCTCAAATAGGTGATAATGCAAGTAAAGATTTTATCCGTTCATTATATCTGGATGAAAAAAATATCCTATGGATGGGGACTCATGATGGACTGTATACTTTCTCTGTTGACAGGAAGAGATACAAAAAAGTTGAGTTTCCTTTTTCGACTGGGGAGGATGACATAAAGCAGGTAACTACGGTAGCATCAGCTTCCGAAGAGACTATCCTGATTGGTGTAAGGAGCGGGGAAGTTTGGAGTTATAATAAAGAGTCTGAGGTGTGGGAAGAAATACAATTTTATAATTCCTTATTGCATCCAAATGATGAGTTAGAATCTATTTATGACTTACATATCGATCAATCTGGATTACTTTGGGTTAGTCTGTGGGGACAAGGGCTATACAAACAAATACCCTATAAGGCTTTTTCTTCATACGGACAATCTCCAGATGCGACCGGATATACCCTTTCTCACCCAGAAGTGCTTTCTGTGCGAGCTTCTGACAGATTCAAAAATTTGGTTTGGATTGGTACCAATGGTGGAGGACTCAATGTGTTGGATGATATTACTGGTCGTATTATTTCCCTGGGAAATGATGCAAGCACTAATTCTTCAATAGGCTCTGGAGAGATATGGGCTATCGAAGAAAGCAACTCAGGTATACTTTGGGTTGTTACTGAAATTGGTATTGAATACGCAGAGTTGAATTCCGGAAATTTGGATTTCGAGCTGGGTGCCCTTGAGTTCAAAAAGGCACTAGAAGGCATTTATATGCATTCAATAATTGAGGATAATAAAGGGCACATTTGGCTTGGCGCAACTGAAGAAGGGCTGGTCTCTTTAGAGAAAGACAATGATGTAGCACAGATCGATTCATCTCGTTCGATTAAGGAGGAGTTAAGTTCTTATTCAGTCTGGCCCCTATTACCATCTAAGTTCAATGAAACATTATGGATTGGTACCTACGGCGGGGGGGTGAATAGTTTAGATCTAAATTCCAACCCCGGGCAAGTTACTCACTATGATTTACAAGACTCGTCAAGTCTTAAATATGAGTACATTTTAACCATCCAAGAAGATGATAATGCAGACATATGGATTGGTACTCTTGGTGAAGGTTTGCTCCAGTTAACACCTGAGCTTGATAGGGTAAAGCGGTATTCAGTGAATGATGGACTTCCTCATAACTCAGTAAGTTGTATACAGGTCGATGTCTCTGGCAATTTATGGGTTGGCACCTATAATGGTTTTGCTTTCTTTGATACTAATGAAGAAATCTTCTATAAGTTCACAGAGCGAGATGGGCTTTCGAGTAACTATTTTTTTGAGAATGCATGCCATTCTGATTCGGACGGCACCATTTATTTTGGCACAAAAAATGGGCTAGTTTCCTTTGACCCTTCATCCATCTTTATAGACGAGCGTGCTCCCAAAGTTGTTATTACAGGAGTTGACTTATATAATGAGCCGATCATAAGCGATACATCTTTCACGCATAAAAAAGTTGTTGACTTAAAATATGATGAGAACTATCTGAGGGTCCATTTTAGCGGGCTACACTATGCTACGCCTAATGAAAATGTATACTCTTATCAATTGGAAGGAATTGATAGAGAGTGGATCAGAGCTACAAGTACCCAGCGATTTGCCAATTATACAAATTTAGCACCAGGTACTTATGTGTTTCGTGTTAGAGCAGCAAACAGCGACGGTGTATGGAATGAGCAAGGGGCCTCCCTCACATTTATAATAGACCGTCCTTATTGGCAGACGTGGTGGTTCATAACATTAGTCTCAGTGTTCATTATAACCATTGCATGGTCTGCGCACAGGTATAGGGTGTATCATCTTTTGCAAGTAGAGCGAACCCGCCAGCAAATTTCAAGGGACTTGCATGATGATATTGGAAGTTCATTGAATAGTATTGCCTTATTCATGGACATTCTCGTGCGTAAACAAGTGGACAAAACGCTGGTCAAACGACTAAAATACATGGCCATTACGGCAAGGCAACTAGTGCAGGATTTGAAGGATACGGTTTGGGTAGTTAATGTTGAGTTTGATACGTTGCAGGCACTCGTTGCAAGAATGGAGCAACTGGCTGATAATGCGTCATCCCTACCTGTTGTCAAATGCAAGGTGGTGTCCGAAATTCCAGATATGCCTGTGAAGATGGAAGCACGCCGCCACATACTGCTCATTTTCAAAGAGGCACTTCATAATGCACAAAAGCACTCAGAAGCGAGCAAGATTGAGATTCTGGTGCATTGTGAAAATGAGCGGTTTGCTTTTAATGTGAAAGATAACGGCGTTGGGTTCGATCAAAGTACCGTTAGTTCAGGAAATGGGTTAAAGAACTTCAGAGATCGGGCGAATGAAATGAAAGCAAAACTTAAAATTGAGAGCAAAATTGGCCAGGGTACACTCGTCGGATTGTCGATAAAATTAGCGGATATTCGTGATGGCATTTCATGGGCCTGATGCCTTATAGTGTTGTACTGTTTTCTTAGATCTCAAAACACTATGGAAAGTCAAGCTATTGATACTGAAACGGATACGGTAATAAAGGTCTGGATCGTCGAAGATCACTCAGGATTTCGTGAAACAATTGCTTATATACTTGACTCAGAGCCCAGTATGTCTTGCGCTGCATCGTTTTCAAGCTATGAATCTCTTGAAAAAGTAATTGCAAAAAAACGTGGTTGGGAGGCTCCAGACCTGGTGCTGATGGATTATAATTTACCAGGAAAAAATGGTATAGAGGGTTTAAGACATCTGAAAGAAAAGTTTCCGCTTATTCCTATTGTTATTCTCACCGTTGAAGACAATGAAGAGCTTATCTTTACAGCACTTCAATCGGGCGCATCGGGGTATCTGACAAAAGAAGCCGACCTGGATAGAATTGTAAGCGTTGTTCAAGAAACGCATAAAGGAGGTGCCTTAATGCCTCCAACGGTAGCTCGGAAGGTTCTTAAATATTTTACGACGAAGGATATTGAAGAACTGAAACGGGAGGAAAAAAAAACGCCAATCGATGGTGGCGACAAGAAAGATTATGGCCTTACGCCTCGAGAAAAAGAAATTCTCTATCACATGGGTAATGGATTGGCTCACAAACAAATCGCGCACGAGCTATTTTTAAGCTATCACACGGTAGATTCACACGTTCGTAATGTTTACCGGAAACTGCATGTAAGTTCTGGTATTGAGGCTGTTGCGAAGGCCTACCGAGAAGGGCTATTTGATGATGAGGAGTAGTCAGGCGAAACAGTTACTCATTCATATGAAACATAACACGGGCAACAGAAATAGGCACTTCCACTCTTGTCAGATCTTTTACGATTACTTCAATGTTCTGTCCAGAAAGTTGCTGTACCAAGTCATATATAGATTGCGAATCCTGAACGTTGCCTTCATAGGAGCCCGCAGTACGTTTTTCGGATCCTCGTTCCTGAAACGGTTCTAGCTTTTGGGCAACCGAGCGTGATGCAACCTGCTCTTGTTGAGACAACATCAAATTTGGTAGCATCTGGGTGCATTCTAAGAGTGCAGAACGAATCGCCTTCTCTGGTGTGTGACTGGCGGCTGTGCCTTGTAAGACTGTTTTTTGTTTAGGGCCATAGGATACAGCAACAAAGGCGAAGAACGGCAGATTTAAATGGCTGCTTATATCTAAGACCCATAATTCTCGCCCCTTTTCTTTATGATCGGATGCTATTGTATTAAAGAGCTCGTCATTAAAACTTGATAGATTCACTTCAGGGGGGGCATCAGAGCTCAAGCGCCATCTTCTCGTGCCGAGTGTTTCAATCAATTCTGCTAACCCTTTATAGATGGCAAACGTAAGTGACGGTCCTGCCGCCAGTCCACGGGTATGGCCCTGGACATACTTTAATCCTGAAGGAAACCCAAAATAACAATGCGCTGCTGGGATCCACCGAATCTTCTCATGCGTGAGGCTCCAGGCTGGTACCCATGCAATAGGCTCATTGTCCGGTAGTTCATCGATATCGTGTTCTTCATCTAGCGTCAATGGAAATATCGTTGTGTTTTTTAATGCATCAGGCGCCAAGTCTCTCCACGAAGATACCTTGTATCCTTCATCTCCTCGGTAGGCAGTTGCACATTTTTCATAGGCCTCATTTCCTGCTCGAACAAGCGTCCGAGAAGGATTAGTGCCCAATGCAGAACTTTGCCGGTTTGCATTGAAGTGGAGATCGTTAAGAACGTTCAGATGATAATTCACTTGGCAGGTAGTTGTAAAAAGGATGACGAGAAACAGCCATAAACAGGCCGGCTTTTGAATCCCTGGATGTAACAGGCGATAATGTTTTAAGAACCCCGGTGTAGGGATTTGTAATGGTTTTGAGTGCCTCTACGTTTTGCTCTAGCGTTTCTTGATTCGCTGAGGCCTCAATGTCTCCGAGGGTTTGATGGAGGTCTATCCCAGGCCTGACATATCCTGTTTCTTGGGGTTTATTACGGCAGTGGGTGCATCTTGCCCATCGGACATATTCAAGCGTTTCTTCTTCTCCGATCGCATTGTTTGATACAAACAGAGTGTGGTTTGCTTTATATCTTTCTGGTGTTAGGATGAAACGCAGGAGGCATCGCGCAACATGATTCAGAAGGGAGTTCGCTATCAAAGGAGGTAAGTGAACCTGTTCAGCAACAGGTGTATCGGGTGGCAGAATGTTCGTAAGGGCTTGCTCTACTCCGTTTTGGCGGTTCAGATTGGACTTGAAACAGTCCCAGCAGAAGTCAGATGAAGGATCTATGTAAGGACCGACAATAGAAACGATATCGGCTTGAACAGGCAGGCAGAAAGACTTAGCTGCCAGGCTGTGTTTAATTATAGCATCATGATCCTCAGAGGCCAGAAAGGAGTTGGTAATTGATAGGGTGATATCTGCTTCTTTGTTAGAAACCTTGATACCTATTGTATCAAAGAAATCCTTGAGATACTTGAGGTCTATTCGTATCAGAGGTTCAAGTCTAATTGTGGTCTGTTCTAATAACTGCTTTGCCTGTTCGAAAGAAACGCCGTAGTGCCGAAGATATCTTCTTAGGAAACGCTCCTTGTTAGAAGAGTCACGCAGAAATGACCAATTGCTGTTCATGGAGATTAGAAAAAAGGTGAATAATTTGGTCGATAGAATGATTCCCTGACTTCTTTGCAATTTCTAAAAGACTCCTTTTGTTATTTACAAAGCTCAGGATGTTATAGATGGCGGGATCGGTAATATATTGAAAGGGGTGAGGGTATTCATCTGCAAAGAAGATACAAGAAGCCTCACTGACGAAATACACATCGAACAATGGATTGAATCGTGGGATAAAATGTGTATCGATGGTGGCATTCATGGTGAGTAATATATGGATTCAGCGACAATTAGGTTCGATTATTATTGGCGTATTTAGTTAGATGTTATCATGAAGGAATATATAAGTGTGTGTTATGGTCTACGTATCTAAGCATGGTTCAAATACTCGTCAACTCAGCACAATTTGTATCCACTTTGGCTCCTGGTTTATTGTGAGACCCTACATGCCCACCTATATCTCGGGGAGAACAGGTGGGCATTCAATCAGCTTCATTTGAGGGATGGAAACTGATTTCTTTTGCTCTGTCTAGCTAGTAAAGCTAAATTAGCATACGGGTGGGCAACTCTCGCAAGTACCATGCGTTTCCATTGGCTGTAAGCCGTTGCCCTTCTTCACGTTGATCTGCTGTTCTAGTGCAGGGAGCTCTACATCGTCCACACTTTTTTCTGATCCAGACAGACCTAGAAAAGGTAGCATAGCGATCATAAAGCGTAACACGTAGGCTGGGATAGAGGTTAACATAGTTTTCTCCTGGTATTGAGATTAAAAGTGAGCCGTATTCACCGTGAATACATGCTTTGTTATGGAACAGGGCAAAAAAATCCCCCGTAAAAGGGTTTGGCTGTTTGCCGCGTCCACTGTTGGTTTCTTCCTAAAAGCTTCTGCAGTGTGTCACGACTGACAGGTAGTTCTGGAAGAGCAATCATTTGAAAATTGGAAATCCATTTTTCTGAGATTGTTTAAATAGATATACGATAATGGGTGTGATAGTTACATGGAAAGCCATAACAAATGTCTGTATTCATCATTTGTTAACAAACACATGTACCAAAGACGTTGAGTGTCAGGGCGAAGAAATGCTGATCATTGTCTATTAAACAACGATGTGCTTCTAGATCTCAAAGAAATTAAAAAGAAGTGCTCGTGCTTTTAGGCGTGGCGACCTGCTAACACATCCTGCTTGAACGATTCGAGTCTTGCTTTTTTATTTCGACGTTCTTTCCACTCTTCTAGGAGCCAATGATCCTCTAGTTCGTGCTCGTCTACATTAGCCCGCTGTTCACAGGGTTTGATGTTACACATTTCACAGGCATGGCCTTCAAGGTCATAGCCATACGTGCACTGCTCATCGTTCCAGAACTTGACTACGGACTTAAACGCATCGTCGCATTTGAATGCAATGGTGTCGATACGATACCGCTTTGCAACTGGAAGGGGAGAAAGCATCGAAAAAACAAAAAGCTCCAGGTAGTTTGCGTTTTCGACGGTAGGAATATCTGCTTGTGGGCCAGACAGATAACGTGCTCTTCGTGCCTTAACGATACGATCATCGCGCTCCATAGAGATCAGATCATCGTAGTTATCCGTCATGTCGATGCCGAGCCAGCGGCGGCAGTGATGCAGGTATCTGCCATTAGGTGCAATTTCCAGATCTCTGTATGAATCCCTGTCTATGCCTTTTAGTGTGTCAACAGAGTTAGTGATCTGGTACTTTCGCTGGTTTTTGTTGATGTGCCTGTCAAAGCGAAGGTATCTGTATTCTTGAATGCCGAACTCTTCACTCATCAGCTCTCCAAGGCGCATAAAAAACGTAGTTGAAGTGGTTGTCATCGCGCATCGGAGAAAGGCATCGGGGTCCCATAATTCCTTACTGAATACGTCGTGAAGCCGCTGGGAGAATTCTTTCCTGGGAAGCAAAATCGACCCTGCAAAATAGCCGCCCTGGGTGAAATTCCATCTCTGTTCATACGCTTCTGAGCTGGATTGCTCATTGGTGGTTGTGTAGATCTGGCGCGTATACCAGGGCCGTTCAGCAATATTTTGACGAGCAAAATAGATTTCTCGGGCAAGGAGAAAGGCTTTGTTTGAGGCTGTTAATTGGGGGTGCATAAATAGCTTGTGAGGGCGCTCTTCTTCGCCGTTCACAAACACCCAACTTGTATCTGGAAGAGGAGCTCCCTTCTCCTTCAGCGTTGCCAGGGTTGATGTATCGATGGAATACCCATGTTCAGATTCTAGAATTTGGGTCAAAAAGTCACTTTGAAACTCTCGAACATATTCACCTTGCGCTGTTCCTTTTTCGTCAACGTAATGAGGGAAATGCACTTCGCTGCAGAATTGCTTTGCTTCTTGCTCCCGAGTTTTTTTGAAGAAATCCGTTTCAGATTGGCTCGCACGAATGATGGCTTCAATGATATTGCGGTCTGTAATTCCTCTGTTGATAAACAGGTCCTTGATTGCCTTGGCAAGTGTGACACCATTGTCACCGCTTGCACGGATCATACCTGCTACATCCTGAGGGTTTAACCTGAGGGCACCAAGAAACAGAAAATCGAGCGTGTTGAACGTCTGCAGTATTTCTCCATAGTCCTTGTGTTTCTGAATGGCAGAAAGGTTGAGATCTTGGATGTCTTCAATTTCAAAGCCAAGCGCTACTGCAACCGACGCAAGTTTGTTTGAAGTGGCTTTCACCATCCCGCCTCGTTCAACGTCGCTGATAAATGATTTTGATACACCGGCTTCTTCTGCGAGGTCTTTTAAAGTCTTTTCTTGTTCGACGCGCTTTTTGTTGACCATCAGGCCAATGATGATGCTCTTGATGGTGTCTTCTAGGTGCCCTTGGTCCACGGATGAGAGGGAAAGGCTTGTGTTCATTCAGGCGATTAGTTTTTCAGGTGGGTGTCTTTTAAGAGACTACTAATATAGGTATATGGAATTCCAATTTCCCAGAATTGGGCTACTTGGTAGAGATACGTGATCCGCTTGAAAAGGTTAGGTTGTTGAGGAGGTAGATCTTAAGCGGAAGTAAGGAGTGGAGTAGAAGGGAGGGCGTGTGCCTCTACATAGTGGGTCAGCATTTTGTGAAGTTTTTCTTTGTTTAGTGGTTTATGTAAACAGTTGTCCATTCCTGCTTCCATGCATTTTTCCAGATCATCATTAACAGTGTTGGATGTAAGTGCTATTATCACCGGCTGCTGTACATCAGGCATTTTGCGGATCTTGCGTGCTGCCTCGAATCCATCCATCTCAGGCATCATCAAATCTATCAAGATAATATCGTATCTGACAATATTGATCGAATGCAAAACTTCCTTTCCGTTACTAACGGCATCTACACGGCAACCCAGGTGGTCGAGCATTCTAAGGGCGACCTTTTGGTTGATGCGATTGTCGTCTGCAAGGAGTACCCGGGTGGATTTAAATAAATCGGCCGAAAACGCTCCATTACCTGTAGCTTGATAGGGTATATCTTGATCATTACCCAAAATGCTAAGCAGGCATTTATAGAGTTGTTCTGGTTTTGCGGGTTTAGGTAGCCAGTGTTTTACGGTAGAAATTGAATCGATAGGGCGATCGCCCATTGGGCTGAGCATGATAAGCGGAATAGCAGATATGTTTGCATGCTCTTGTAATGCCATTGCAAAGGTTGCCCCATTCATTCCCGACAATTTATAGTCTATTATGGCTACATCAGGCTTAGTGTTTTCAATGACCTCATGAGCTTTTTGGCCCATTGAGGCAGTAACAGACTCCATTCCCCATGCATGAAGCAATGAGGAAATAATTTTGCGGTTCGAATCGTTGTTGACAACTATAAGAGCACACTTACCCGTTAATTGGTTGAATTTAGGTTTTATCTGAACCGATCTTCCAACTGCAACAATGTTCAGTTTAATCGTGGAGCCAACCCCTAGCTCACTTTCTACAGAGAGTCCACCCCCTAATAGTTGTGCTAGTTGAGTGCTAATAGCAAGGCCTAGCCCGGTGCCTCCATATTTCCGTGTTGTAGAAGCATCAACCTGGGTAAATGCATCAAATAGGCTGTCCAGTTGATCTTGAGGAATACCTATTCCGGTATCCATCACTGAGAATCCAATTGAATAGGTGTTTTCGTTCTTCGGCAGTGAGGATACAGAGACAAAGATTTCTCCTTCATCAGTAAATTTTATCGCATTGGACAGGAGGTTAACTAAAACTTGTCGAACACGAGTACTATCGCTTATAATTGTTGTTGGCACATTGGGGTCAATATAATATAGAAGCTCTACACCTTTAGGGGATGCCAGAGGAACTACGAGGTCAATAGCGTCACTGACACAGGAACGGATATCAAAAGGATGTTTTTCAAGAATCAGCTTACCTGCATCGATTTTTGAGAAATCCAGTATGTCGTTGATAATAGTAAGTAATGATTCCCCACTGGTTCGGATGATGTCAACGTATTCCTGCTGCTCGAGGGATAACTCAGAGTCGCTAAGCAATGATGTCATTCCGATGACCCCGTTCATGGGGGTTCGAATTTCATGGCTCATTGTTGCCAGGAATTCCCCTTTATACCTGCTCGCCTCCTCCGCTTTTTGTGCATTTTTTTCAGCCAGCCTTAGTGCATGCTTAAGTTCTTCTTGTATTTTTTTGCTTTCAGAGATGTCAATCATCTGGCCGAGCATCCGGCGGGGAGAATGATCTGCTTTTCGTTCGATCACTTTTCCTAGAGTACGAATCCATTGATATTCATTAATCTTGTTCAAGTATCTGAATTCGACATCGTAAACAAAATTATCGCAGCCGAACGCTTTGTTTAATTCAGAAGATATTCGGTCTTGATCCAGCGGGTGAATTCGATCTTTGAACTGCTGGGAGGTAATGGGTTTATTTTCTGTACCAGGGAGACCTTTAAGAATTTGCCATGCTTTGTCATTAATTGACATACAATCTGCCTGAAGATCCCAATCCCACAAGCCGATTTGGGCACCGGATAGGAGGATTTCCATCTGCTGTTCATACGCCTTCTGCTCCGAAATATCTTCGAATATTCCGAACAGGCTTACTGGCTTTCCATCTGGCCCTATTTTCACCCTTCCTTTAGATCGCACCCATCGAACAGATTCGTATTCATCTTTTTGAACCAACCTGAGTTCGAAATCAAAGGGTTCTTGACGTTCAATTGCTTCGTCAACGGCCTTTTGGACAATCGGCTGGTCTTCAGGGTGATAGAAAGCGATTGCAGAAGCTAATTCGGGGGTATACTGTTCGGGAGTGACACCGTGGATGGTGAACACTCTGTCGGACCAAAATATCGTACCAGCTACCAGGTCGACCTTCCAAAACCCGATTTTGGCTTCGTTCTCAATAACCTGATAAAATAGATCCCAGTCGTCCATGGCTTAAATCGGCCTTTAATGAAAATATTTTTTGGAGGTTTCGGACTTTTGGTTTAATTGTTAAGCAATTGAGTGGCGATCTAGCCCTTATTTTTACGTTTAATTTCTTTGATACAGACAGTCCACTGCTTGGGAGGCCCAACGCTGAACGAATTACCGCAAAAGGAATCAGATTCATCTTCTTGGATTCGGCTGGGATCTGCGAAAGGCAGATGGATCTTGGCAACTACTGTTCTTGGCTCTGCGATTGCGATGTTAACAGGCACTGTTGTAAACGTTGCATTGCCTGCAATGGAAAGCTCTCTTGAAGCGAGTACAACCGATCTGCAGTGGATTTTGAATGGTTATTTATTGGCTGTTGCATCTCTAATTTTGATAGGAGGATCATTAGGTGATCGATATGGACATCGGAGGATGTTTGTCGTAGGGACAATCTGGTTTTCTATTGCCTCCATATTATGCGCCATTGCACCCGATGTGAACTGGTTGATTGGTTTTCGGATATTACAAGGTGTTGGAGCGGCGTTATTGACACCAGAGAGCCTGGCTATCATAGAATCTGTATTTCACCCGGAAGACCGAGGCAAGGCTATCGGGGCATGGTCTGCATTAGGAGGCATTGCTGCTGCGATAGGGCCATTATTGGGAGGATGGCTTATTGACGTGTCCGGGTGGCGCTCCATTTTCCTTTTGGTCGTTCCGCTTTCAATTGTAGTAGTACTCATTGGGTTAGCCAAGATTCCAACAGGAAAACCCGGAAAAGACTCACGATTAGATCTTGGAGGAGCTGGACTTACCTTCCTTGGATTAGGGTTAACAACATATAGTCTTATTCAAGGGCCAGTGCTCGGTTTTTTTAACCCCCAAGTACTCGGTGGGCTGATTGTTGGGAGTGTAGCATTGGTGGTATTTATTCTCTTTGAAAATCGTATTTCCCATCCCATGGTGCCGATGTCTATGTTCAAAAATAGACTGTTTTCGGCAGGAAATATTCTGACATTTGTAGTGTATGCAGCATTAGGAGGGAGTTTCTTTATGCTTGTTGTGTATCTACAGGTTGGCATTGGATATTCAGCGCTTCAGGCAGGGGCTTCTTTATTACCCATTACTGTTCTTATGCTGCTGCTTTCTGCGTCAGCCGGCCAATACGCTCAGAAAAATGGCGCCCGTGGCCCATTAACAGTAGGGCCCCTTTTGATCGCTCTTGGGTTGGTGTTGATGGCTCGTATTGAACCGGGGCATTCATACTGGTATTCGACCCTGCCGGCCGTGTTTGTATTTGGTTTAGGATTAGCAGCTACCGTAGCACCCGTGACAGCAACAGTCCTTACGGCAGCGCCTGCAGGGCTTGAGGGCACCGCTTCTGGGATAAATAATGCCGTTGCACGTGCGGCACAACTGGTTGCCGTGGCTGTTATTCCGGCTGTTGCCGGCCTTTCAGGCGGTACTGTTGGGGATCGCCAGGTGCTTCTCGAGGGATTTCCTCAGGCTGTATATGTAATGGCTGCGATTGCTGGATTAGGTGGCGTGCTGGGGTGGTTTCTGATTCCTGCTAAAGGGGAAGGTGTCCAGAATGAGCACGTGGAATCTACATAATTAAAAAATGCATCTTTCAATAGTAATCCCTGCATTTAATGAAGCTAAATACATAGAGCATACAATTAAACGAATCCAGCATGCTCTTATCGATATCAAGGAGCCCCGGTTGACTTGGGAAATAATTGTATGTGACAATAATTCGACTGATCAAACCGCCGAAATTGCAACTCGTGCAGGTGCAATTGTTATCCATGAACCGGTTCAACAAATAGCAAGGGCACGGAATAAAGGGGCCGGGGTTGCTAAGGGGGAGTGGTTGCTCTTCATAGATGCAGATACCTACCCATCCCAGGGATTAATGAAAGAGGTACAGGGTATTATCGAGTCGAATGGGTACATTGGTTGCGGTACCACCATACAGGTTGAAGACGGGACCCTGTTTAATAAGCTGAGAATGGAACGGCTAAATCCACTTTTTCGGCTGTTGAAACTGTGCGGAGGAGCGTTTCTTTTGTGCCGAAAAGAGGCCTTTGTATCCATTTCTGGATTCAGTACACGGTTATATGCCTATGAAGAGATCGATTTTGTTCTCCGGCTCAAAAAGGAGGGGCGAAAGCAAAACCGGACGTTTAAGATTATACACCAACACCCTGCTATTACGTCTGGCAGGAAGGGCGGTTATGATTTAGGTTCTATTATGAAGCTATTTAGCTCTAATTTTGCAGCTGTTCTTTTGTTTGGCTTAAACTATGTTCTTCCCAAGTCGTGGATGGAGTGGCTGGGTACCCGGTTATTAGGATTCTGGTATAATGAACGGTTGTAAAACTTGCCTGGCCGCTATTCAAAGTGATTGTTTCATGGTTGCGTCTTATCGAGATCCTTCCTATTGTCAGGAAGACGCTTTCCAAAATACTGAACCCCCACTCAAATCATGCTGAAGATATTAATTACTGGTGCAAGCACTGGTATTGGAGCAGCTACAGCCCTGGAGATGGCTGAAAATAACGAGATTTTTGTTCATTACAATGCATCAAGAGATGAGGCCGAACTGGTTGCGGCAGGAATCAGGGCCAAAGGAGGAACGCCTCACCTTGTGCAGGCAAACTTGATGGATGCAGCTGGGTGCAACTCATTGTATGCACAACTTGCTGAAGTTACAGATAGTCTCGATGTGTTAGTCAATAACGCTGGAGGCCTGATTGAACGTCATACTGTCAAGGATATGACATGGGATCTAATGGAGCGAATCTTTGCCTTGAATACATTTTCGACAATGCTGATGACACGTTTGTGTGTGCCACTGCTTGAGAAAGGTTCGAATGCAACCGTTATCAACATGACCTCCATAGCAATGCGTTTCGGTGCACCGAGCGCCACCCTTTATGCAGCCTCAAAGAGTGCTATTGATTCCTACACGCGAGGCGCAGCCCGTGAACTGGCCCCTCAAATAAGGGTAAATGCAATCGCTCCAGGTGTGATTTTAACGCCGTTTCATGAACGCTACAGCACCGCTGAACGCCTTGAAGCTATGCGTTCCAATACGCCCTTGGGAGAACACGGCGAAAGTGATCATATTGCAAGCGCTGTTCGATTTCTGATAGAGAATACGTTTATTACTGGTGAAACCATCGATATCAACGGTGGGATGTTTATGCGATAGCCCCTCGTATGTATGAAACAATTTGCTCGAGCTCTTGATCTGAAAGATGATCCTGAAGTTATTACCGCGTATAAAAAGTACCATGAACAGGTTTGGCCTGAAGTCAAAGAAGCACTGAAGGAAGTTGGGGTGCATCAGATGAAAATCTGGCTCGTAGGATGCCGGCTTGTTATGATCATCGATGTAGATGATGATTTTAATCCCGCTGAGAATTTTGCTCGATACATGACTTTGCACCCCAAAATTCAGGAGTGGGAGGATATTATGGGTCAGTATCAACTGACACATCCTGAGGCGAAAGAGGGAACGCGGTGGGCAGATATGGAACTTGTATTTCAGCTAGTATAAGGTATTTGAAAATATGAAGGTCACCCGAATTATCCTGTTGCTCTTCTGTATACTTCTGGCCATTGTTTTCTCATGCTGTTCTTCTGCTCCTGAGTCGCAAACTCAGCAAGTTGGTATACCTGATGTGGTTGACTTCAACTATCACATTAAACCCATCCTTTCCGATCGGTGTTTTAAATGCCATGGTCCAGATGCTAACACCCGAGAGGCAAATCTTCGGTTAGATACACCAGAAGGGGCATTTGCTCGTTTACACGAGGATTCTACTCGGTTCAGTATTATACCAGGGAATGCAGAGGAGAGTGAAGTCTATCGGCGAATTGTTCACTCAGATCCTGAGGAGCGGATGCCGCATCCTGATTCTAAACTGTTTTTGTCTGATCAGGAAAAGGAGATGATAAAACGATGGATAGAACAGGGGGCAGAATGGAAAAATCATTGGTCCTTTAACCCACCTCAAAAAAACGCATTGCCCGAAGTGCGAAACACGGGATGGCCCAGGAATGAAATCGATTATTTTATACTTGCGAAGTTGGAAGAAGAGGGGCTGAAACCATCGAAGGAAGAGAAAAAAGAGAAGTGGTTGAGGCGCGTATACTTTGATATCACCGGTTTGCCCCCCTCAAAAGCAGATATAGATGCCTTTCTTGAAGACTCAAGCCCGCAAGCCTACGAAAACACGGTAGATCGTTTATTGGCATCACCTGCCTATGGAGAACATATGGCGTCGGTGTGGCTTGATATGGCCCGGTATGCTGATTCTCATGGTTATCAAGATGATCGGCCTCGAACGATGTGGCCCTGGCGGGACTGGGTGATCAATGCATACAACCAGAACCTATCCTATGATCAATTTGTGACCTGGCAACTGGCTGGGGATTTATTGCCTGAAGCAACCTATGAACAGAAACTTGCAACGGCCTTCAACCGGAATCACGCCATCACGCAAGAAGGGGGAGTGATCAATGAAGAATATGTGACTGAATACGTAGCGGATCGCACCAATACGATGTCAACAGCTGTAATGGGTTTGACGATGGAGTGCGCACGATGCCACGATCACAAATACGACCCAATCTCCCAGAAAGATTATTATCAACTTTTTGCTTTTTTTAACGGGATTGATGAGCGTGGTCAGATTAATTATTTCGATCTTGCGCCTGTACCTAACATGCGTGTTCAAGATGAAAACCTTGAGGCACGTATCGCTGATGTAAAGGAAAAAACACAACAAGCTGACGATTCCTATCAATCATTGATGCAGGAAGGCACTGGGTTTGAAGCCTGGTTATCAGACGCATTCCCTTCGATTGATTTTGCCGGAGTTCTTTCTAACGAACTAGTAGCGCACTACCCGTTGGACAACCTTGAACACGATGCAACCCCAGACGCTGCGAGAGCACTTCATAGTGGGAGGATAAATACGCGTCTGTTAAATGAATTGGACGCACCCATGGTGGTTGAAGGGTATGAGGGAAAGGCGTTTAAATTTGATGGGGAAAATTACCTGAATATTGGAGACCATGCCGATTTTGAGCACTCGGACCGCTTCTCTTTTGGAGGGTGGATTCAACATGAAGGCGGAAATGATAAAGAGGCTTCCCTTATTGTAAAACGGAATGAGGAGCAGAAGAGAGGAGGCTATCAGTTGATGCTCACTGAAGATCAAAAGTTATTAGTGAGTCTAATTCACAACCAGGGGAGTGAGCGGATTGATGTGCAAACGCAGCGATCACTGTCTGCGAATTCCTGGAACCATGTATTTGCTACGTATGACGGATCAGGGATTGCGGCTGGCTTATCCCTGTTTATTGATGGTGAAGAACAGGACGTAGACATTGTAAGGGATAGCCTGGCTGGCCGTTCCATCCTCAATGGGAACGACGTACTTCTCGGGAATTGGACCACACGAAATACACCCAATGGTCGTTTGGCTGGTTTCGCTGGAGGAGCTCTCGATGATGTTCGTATCTACAGCCGTGAGCTTTCACCAGTAGAAGTTCGGTTTCTGGTCACTAAAGAAGTGCATTATGATCAGGCTCGTGAAGAAGTACTTCCGCTTTATCTGAATAGCTATAATGCCTCCTTTATAGATGCACGTGAACGATTGGATAGTTTGAGGTCAATCCAACTCGAAGTGCCTATGATCATGATCATGAAGGAGATGGATGAACCAAGAGTCACACATGTACTTGCTCGGGGAGCGTATGATGCACCGCAAGAACAAGTCAGCCCAAATACACCAGAAGCCATCCTTGCTTTTCCTGCTGAACTTCCAACGAATCGCCTTGGGTTGGCGCAATGGCTATTTCATGAAGAGCACCCTCTTACTGCACGTGTAGCGGTTAATCGATTGTGGCACACGCTCTTTGGTCAGGGTATTGTGAGAACACCAGAAGATTTTGGGAGCCAGGGAGCGTTGCCGTCGCATCCGCAACTGTTGGACTGGATGGCTGTGACATTCAGGGAATCTGGGTGGGACACTAAACAGATGGTCAAAAAAATTGCTCTTTCTGCTACATACAGGCAGCAATCAAGTATTTCGCAGTTTCTCAACGAGCGGGATCCAGATAACCTGTTGTTGGCAAGAGGGCCGGCGCAGCGCTTCACAGCTGAAATGATGAGGGATAATGCGTTGCATGTGAGTGGATTGTTGAATCATGAAATGGGTGGCCCATGGGTAAAGCCTTACCAGCCCCCTGGGGTATGGAAGGAATTGGCTAATCAGATCGGTGAAAATAAATACCGACCCAGTTCCGGGCCTGATTTGTATCGACGCAGTGTCTATTCCTACTGGAAACGCACAATTCCACCACCCTTTATGCTAACGTTCGACGCTGCCGAGCGGACAGTGTGTGTTGTTAAGCGCCAGACGACGAGTACTCCTTTGCAAGCACTTGCCATGCTCAATGATCCGCAAATGATAGAAGCTTCTCGAAAGCTGGCTGAAAAGATGATGGATCATGCTGGGGATAATACCCAGAGCCGTCTCACCTATGGCTTTATGCTTACGACATCCCGAGAACCGGATCGGAGCGAATTAAATACGCTCCTTACCCTTTTTAACGAAGAACAGAAACGCTTTGCTGCCAATAAGGAAGAAGCTGAAGCCCTCCTAAATGTAGGTAGCAGTGCACCTCATCCAGACGTTGATCTCACTGACCTTGCAGCGTTAACGGTTGTAGCAAACACATTGCTAAACCTGGATGAAGCTAAGATGAGGTCGTGACCTGAATACTCAGAACATACTGTGCCATGCAGCCAAAAGAATTTACCAGACCAGAGCATGAAGCGGCATTGGGGATTAATCGCCGGCATTTCCTTTCACGGATGAGCCTTGGAGTTGGGAGCGCCGCGTTGGCCTCTTTGTTACCTGGATGTGTAAGCAGCACTCCTGAGGCAGCTCTTGGTGGTATGAACGTTTCCCATTTTGCGCCGAAAGCCAAACGAGTCATCTACCTCTTTCAGAGTGGAGGACCGGCACAGATGGATTTGTTTGACTACAAGCCCCAACTGCAAAAAATGCATGGCGAAGAGCTGCCGGACTCGATTCGTATGGGGCAGCGGTTGACGGGAATGACCGCATTTCAAAATTCCTTTCCACTTGCCTCCTCTTATTTCTCATTCAATCAATATGGAGAAAGCGGTGCGTGGGTCAGTGAATTGATGCCTTATACATCGCAGATAGTTGATGACTTGACGTTTATCAAATCGATGCATACCGAGGCAATTAATCATGACCCTGCCATTACCTTTTTTCAGACGGGTTCTCAGCAACCGGGCCGGCCGAGCATGGGAGCCTGGTTGAGCTACGGATTGGGTAGTGAAAACGAAAACTTACCTACGTTCTGCGTTCTTTTATCCCGTGGATTACAGCGGCCACAACCCATTTATTCTCGCTTGTGGGGAGCCGGGTTTCTGGCCTCTATGCATCAAGGCGTACAATTTCGTTCAGGAAGTTCACCGGTGTTATATCTCGATAACCCGCCAGGAATCAACCTGCAAGACCGCCGGCGCGCGCTTGATCATTTGGCGGCGCTTAATGAAAAACGGATGCAAGATTTTGGGGATCCTGAAATATCTTCCAGGATTGCTCAGTACGAAATGGCTTATCGAATGCAAACGTCTGTTCCGGAAGCCATGGATATTTCTGATGAGCCTGATTCGGTATTCGAACTGTATGGCGAGGACGCTCGCCGGCCTGGTACCTTCGCCGCAAATTGCATTCAGGCTCGTCGGTTAGCAGAACGAGATGTGCGTTTTATACAGCTGTATCACATGGGGTGGGACCAGCATACAAACCTACCGCATGATATCCGGCTGCAGTGCAAAGATACTGATCAGGCCAGTGCTGCACTCATCAAAGATCTAAAGCAGCGTGGACTGTTGGATGACACTCTCGTAATCTGGGGAGGGGAATTCGGCCGTACAATTTACAGTCAGGGTCGATTGACGGCTGATAATTATGGCCGAGATCATCATCCGCGGTGTTTCACCGTGTGGGTAGCTGGTGGTGGCATTAAACCGGGGATGTCCTATGGCGAGACGGATTCGTTCAGCTATAATGTGGTTGCAGATCCCGTTCATGTTCATGACTTCCACGCCACAATCCTGTATCTTTTAGGTATCGATCATGAACAACTGACCTTCAAGCATCAAGGGCGTTATTTTCGTCTGACAGATGTACACGGTGAGATAGTACACCCTATTATTACATAATGCTCTCTTCCTTTCGCTTATTCCTACTCCTGGCTTTATTAGTCCCCGTTTTCACCGTACAAGCACAACGGGCGCCAGACTTACAGTTCGGTTTCGCCGAGTTTGTTGAGCCGGACTTTCCTTTTATAACTACCACTCTCGATGCAGGCTCATTAGGCATGCCTTTTCCGAATCGCAATGTTGCTGTTCGGTGCCTGGTCCTTATGCTGGGCAATGAGACGTATGCGTGCTTTGATCCAGATTTGCTGCGGATATCCGCTATCTGGCATGGTGAATTCATGTCTATGCTAACAATGGCCCAGGTGTCCTACCAAAAAGCAGGTAATAAAGGAAACGGTATCCCTGAGATCTTGGGGACGCCACTAGCAGCTACAGGTGTGTATCCAGGCTGGTTAACGGAGGGGGCTGGATATGATGACCCAAGGCCGGCTATAAATCCTGACGAGATGGGGCGGGGTCCGATAGATGAGTCATTAGGACATTGGGGGGGTATATACCTGGCAGATGATCGTTTTGTATTGAACTATCGGATTGGGACCACCGAGGTTGGGGAGGCTGTACACGGTGTTTCAGGACGGCCAGGGGTAGTCAGAAGCTTTGAACTTGGGCCGCAGGAGGAAATGCTGACCCTCGTGCTTGCGGAGTATATTGATCCTCAACGGATTCGGGTTATGAGGAATGAAGGGAGGGTGCAACTTGGAGATCAAACGATTCATTTCAAGCTTGAAGGAGATCTTGAAGGCGTTGAGCTCGCCATAGACGAAAATCGGTATGTGGTAGCTCGAATTAAGCCAGCCGAGAATAGGAATTTTGCGGTTGGAATCTGGAAAACAACAGCTGACAAAGAAAGAGGACAGCCCGTTGAAATTTCAATAGAAGTCCCCCCATCCGATAGGGGTAGTTCTTCAAGATGGCCTTCGCCTGTATCTACGTTGCTAACTGAGGGCAAGGACCCGGTACAAGGTTACGTAGTGGATGAACTTGCCTTGCCTTTACCTAATCCGTGGAATCGTAATGTACGCATATCAGGGCTAGACTTCTTTAGTGATGGACGAGCAGCCGTAAGTACATTTGAGGGAGATGTATGGATCATATCTGGTCTTAATGAGGGTAATTCGTTGAATTGGAAGAGGTACGCATCAGGCCTGTATGAACCAATGAGTTTGAGTATTGTGCAGGATGAGATCTATGTGTTTGGGCGCGAAGGAATCTTGCGACTCACCGATTTAAATGGGGATAATGAGGCAGACTTTTATGAGAATTTCAGTAACGCTCCTATACAAACTATAGAGTCAAGAGAGTATCCTAGTTCGATGCATCCTAAACCGGGCGGCGGCTTTTATCTTTCCAAAGGAGCTGCGACTAACAATGGGCCCAAAACCAGTCCTTCAATTATGACGGGGTTCAGGGCAGGTGGACCCCACAGTGGCACTATATTGAGTGTATCTGCAGACGGACGGACGGTTGAGCGATTTGCTACGGGATTCAGACAACCGTACATCGGTGTTCATCCAGAAAAGGGATGGGTAACGGCATCCGATCAACAAGGTAACTTTGTGCCCTCTTCTCCGGTCTATTTTGTCCAGGAAGGGGATTATTATGGTGTTCCTGCAACTGCACATCAGGAAATTCCACCCGAAATTGCGCAGCCTTTGACCTGGGTTCCTCATAATGTAGATCGTTCAGGGACTGAGCAGGTCTGGATTACGAGTGAACAATTCGGCCCTTTGAGCGGGGCGTTGATTCATCTATCCTATGGTCAACCGGGGATTTTCCTTGTTTATCACGAAGTAGATGATGACAAGCTCGTAAATGGAGCTTTTGCTGAAATTCCCATCTCCTTTTCGGGTCCCTTGATGGAAGGTGCCATTCACCCGATAGACGGCCAGTTATATACAGGAGGATTTCAAGTATGGGACTCGAGTGCGGAAGATGTAAGTAACCTGTTCCGCGTGCGATACGTCGGTGGTCCGTTTACATTGCCAACTGGCTTCAAGAAAGGGCAGGAGGGAGTCATATTGGAATTTGACCAGGCTTTGAACAAAGAAGACGCTGAACAAATTGCTAATTATGAAGCAAGGCGATGGAATTACAAGCGTACTCCAATGTATGGCTCAGGTGTATTCAGGCGTAATGGGATTCCCGGCAAAGAAAGAGTGCAGATTGTGAATGCCGCATTGTCGAGTGATGGCAAAAAGGTTTTTGTGCAACTGCATAATCTCCAAAACGTGATGCAAATGGAGTTTCAATACCGGTTGAGAACAAACTCAGGAGAGCTGCTTGAAAAGTCCCTTTACTTTTCTTGGCATGAGGAAAATAGGTTCGATTTGTCAGATGAAGGGTTTAGTGGGGATGCAATTGTAGCGATAGACGATAATCTGGATATAGACACCGAAGACTCTTCTCAGAAAGTTGCCTCATTAGAACGAGGACAGGAAATCTACCAACAGATTGGTTGTATTGGGTGCCACTCTATTGATGGCTCCACGGAAGGACGTACAGGATCCACTTTTTTAGGATTATGGGGCAGCTTGCGCGAGTTTAACGATGGAACATCACTTGTTGCAGACAAAGAATATATTCGAGAGTCCATATTCGATCCTGGTGCAAAGGAAGTGAAAGGACGAAGCGTTGAAATGCCATCCTATGTCGGTCTTCTGGACGAATCAGATATAGATTCCATTATTTTGTTCATTCGCTCTCTTGACGAGGAAGAGTAAGCCTGTTTTCGTATTGTCTTGGGAGTGAGGGCATTCAGTCTCAAAAAAAGCAGATGAGACTGAATGTCCTCACTCCCAAATCACCACCGTTAGAGCTATGCGTTTTCTTTCCCTTATTTTGTTTATATGTCTATTTGTTGGTTGTAGCGATACCACTGAGGAAGAGACGAATCCCAATATTATTATTATTTTGGCAGATGATATGGGGTATGGTGATGCAGGGGTGTATAACCCCGATTCAAAAATACCTACCCCACATATTGATAGAATAGCAAAAGAGGGTGTTCGCCTAACAGATGCTCATTCTCCGTCAGCGGTTTGCACACCAACCAGGTACGGCCTTTTAACAGGTAGATATGCGTGGCGAACGAAGCTTAAGAAGGGGGTTCTTTGGGGATATTCGACCAACCTGATTGATACGTCCCGTGTAACCATTGCGTCGATGCTTAAGGAAAAAGGATACATTACAGGAGGGGTAGGGAAGTGGCACCTGGGTTTAGGAGAGGGAGATTCTACAGACTATTTTGCACCCTTTCCTATAAGTCCAAAAAACCTGGGTTTTGATTATTATTATGGAATTCCTGCATCGTTGGATATGCAACCCTATGTGTATTTCGAAAATGATCGTGTTGTAGAAGAACCCACCTCGCATGTTGAAGCCAGCGCGCATCGTCGCCAGGAAGGAGGGGGATTTTGGAGAGGTGGACCTGTGGCACCAGGGTTCAAACATATAGATGTCCTGGCGCATACGACAGAGAAAGCCCAAGCCTTCATCGAAGCCCAGGCAGGCGAAGAAGCGCCCTTCTTGTTGTACATGCCTCTATCTGCACCTCATACACCCTGGTTGCCTGAAGAGTCATTCAGAGGAAGTAGTGGAGCAGGGTTTTATGGTGATTTTACGGTGCAAGTCGATTATTCCGTTGGTGAAGTGCTAAAGACACTTGATGAGCAAGGAATAGCGGATAACACACTGGTCGTATTTACGAGTGATAATGGAGCGCATTGGTACCCAGCGGATATAGAACAGTTTGATCATCGCGCTAACTTGCATTTACGAGGGCAAAAAGCAGATATATGGGAAGGGGGGCACCGGGTCCCGTTTGTTGCAAGATGGCCTGGAAAGATTACTCCTGGTACGGTTAACAGCGAAACAATTACTCATACGGATTTCCTGGCAACCGTTGCTGAAATTGTGGATCATGAGTTGCCCGATGGAGCTGGAGAAGATAGTTATAGTGTTTTACCTGCATTGCTTAATCAGCCAGGCACTTCCCCAATTCGAGAAGCAACAGTACACCATTCTTTAGATGGTATGTTTTCACTAAGGCAGGGTGACTGGAAACTAATTGAAGGGCGTGGTTCTGGAGGATTTACTGACCCAAGGCGTATAGAGCCGCTCGGAGATGAACCGCTCGGCCAACTTTTTAACCTGGCAGATGACCCGTCTGAGCAAAAAAATGTGTATAATCAATACCCAGAGATTGTTGCTCAATTGCAATCCATTTTGAGTCGTTATAGAGAGCAGGGCTATTCTGTGCCTCGAAGAGCGGAATAATTATATGATTGTATATAAAACAGCAGAAGGAATTGTCGTTCATCAAGAAGCTAATTGGTACTTGATGGATTACATTGGGTGGGACGAACTTGCTTCGATGGAAAGCATGTATGCTTTTTTGATAGATCGTATTAAGCAATCAATTCCTGAAGACGAAGAGCCTGATTTGAGCCATTTGCTACCACCGCTCGGCACACAGGAAGTGTGGGCCGCCGGGGTAACCTACTTTAGAAGTAGAACTGCCAGAATGGAAGAGTCAAGTTCGTCAGGAGGAAGCGACTTTTATGACAGAGTGTATCATGCTGATCGGCCAGAGCTATTCTTGAAGACAACCGCTCATCGCGTTAAGGCTCATCGAGAATCGCTCTCTCTCCGAAAAGATTCATCTTGGATGGTACCAGAGCCCGAGCTAACCCTCTTAATAAGCCCCAAGGGCCGTGTTCAAGGGTATACCATTGGGAATGACCTTTCCTGTCGTGATATTGAAGGAGAAAATCCTTTGTATCTGCCTCAGGCTAAGACGTTTGATGGTTGTGCCGCAATTGGGCCTGGAGTGTGGGTTACGGATGAACCCATATCAGAGAATACAGAGATCAGCTCGACGATAGTGAGGAGTGGGAAAACGGTTTCCGAAGGAACTACGCAAGTTTCACAGATAAAAAAGAAGCTGACAGATCTTGTGGATTACCTGTTTCACTCCTGTAGTTTTCCTGTAGGTACATATTTGATGACGGGGACAGGAATAGTCCCAGCTGATGATTTTACCCTTGAGCCAGGTGACGAAATTCAGATTACTATAGAGCCGATCGGTACCTTGATCAACACCGTTGAATAACAAATAGATATATGGAAATTAGTGGCAGACAGCTTATTGCTGAAGCGTTGTCAAGCAGTTCAAATGATACCTTTCATTCGGTAAATCCACAAACTGGAGATCCCTTTGGTTCACCCTTCTATGAGGCGACTCTAGAGGACGTGGATGATGCCTGCTGGCTTGCTGATCAGGCGTATAATGACCTAAGAGTAACAAGTGCTGAACTTCGAGGGCAATTGTTAGATGCCATAGCAGATGAAATGATGGCATTGGGAGACCAATTGTTAGAACGAGCACATGCAGAAACTGGATTGCCAATGGGCAGGCTTACTGGAGAGCGTGGGCGAGCTGTGAATCAGACCCGCTTGTTTGCAGATCTTGTACGTGAAGGGTCGTGGGTTGATGCTCGGATTGATCAGGGAAACCCTGATCGAACCCCGTTTCCCAAGCCAGATGTTAGAAGCATGCTTACTGGGATTGGACCAGTAGCTGTATTCGGAGCGAGTAACTTTCCTTTAGCGATAGGAGTGGCTGGCACGGATACAATTGCTGCTTTAGGTGCTGGATGCCCGGTTATTGCAAAAGCACATCCAGGTCACCCAGGTACCTGTGAGCTGTTAGGTAAGGCTATACTGAAAGCAGTCCAAAATACGGGCTTACCTCCTGGCTCTTTTTCAATGCTTCAAGGCAAGGGGTATGATGTAGGGCAACATCTGGTACGCCACAAAGCTGTTAAGGCTGTTGCTTTTACTGGGAGCTTGAAGGGAGGACGGGCTCTATTTGATGCGGCTGCTAAGCGGGAGGACCCCATACCTGTATATGCAGAAATGGGCAGTACAAATCCTGTTTTTTTGTTGCCAGGAGCGTTAAAGGAGAGGGCTTCGACGATTGCACAGGGATACATTCAATCAGTGAATCTTGGAGTTGGACAATTTTGCACTAACCCGGGTATCATATGTGGTATTGAGGGAGATGATTTCGGCGTGTTTGCAAAAGAAGCCTCACAGCTTGCAGCGCAAGTCGATCCTACAACCATGTTGCACGAAGGGATTTTCAGTGGTTACAAGGATGGCGTATCTCGCCTTTTAGATCATGAAGGAATACGTCTATTGGATGAACGATTCAGCGAATCTGGAGAGAATGTAAACAAAGCAAAGTGTGTGCTATTACAGACTCATGCCAGCATATTAGAAGCTTCTCAGCATCTACTAGAAGAAGAAGTTTTTGGCCCTGCTTCAATGCTGGTTACCTGCAATTCTGTTCACGATATGATCGACATTGCTGATAAACTGGAAGGCCATCTTACTGCAACCGTTCATGGTACCGAAGAGGATCTCGCAACGCATAGTACTCTGATTCGGCTTCTCGAGAAAAAAGTTGGGAGGCTCATATTTAATGGTTTTCCAACGGGGATAGAGGTTTGTGCTGCGATGCACCACGGAGGTCCGTATCCTGCTACAACAGATAGTCATTTTACCTCTATTGGGACAGGGGCTATTCTGCGTTTTGGAAGACCCATCTGTTATCAGAACTTTCCACAGCCGGCACTTCCCGAACCGTTGAGAAATGAGAATACTGCTGGGGTTTGGCGACTGGTTGATAATGAAAGAACCAAGGCTTCTATTTGATGATAATTCGCATATCTAGGGATTGTAACGAACTAGGGTCAGACAAACACGGCCTTATCATCATCTATTTTTCTTTATGAAACCGTTACAAACATTGATGGTCATCTCAATATGTCTAATGACAATGATGGCTGTCAACCCACAACCTGTTCTAGCCAGTTTACTTCAACAAGCCGAGAAACAAGAAAAGAAGGCTGAAAAAAGAGCCGACCAGCAATCTCGCAGGGCGACCGAAACCCGTGATGGAGTATCTAGACGTGCAGATATGGCCTCCGATAGTGCAAGAAGTGCTCAACGAGCTGTAAGAGATAGTATGCGCTCTCAGCGTGGAAATCGTCCTGAAGGTGAAAGAAATGAAGAGCGTCCTGAGAGAGAGCCAAGAGAAGGCCGTCAGGTAGATTCTGCAGAACGAGAAGCACGCCAGGCAGAACAAGATCCTCGTGAAAATGATCGTGACTTAAGAGGCCGTGATCTTACACCTGAAGAACTCAAGACTCAGCTTGCGGAAGCAAAGGATCAGGAGATTCGCCGGCATGAAAGCCGTATGGCCCAAATTTCAGAGATCCGAACCCACGCTGAGCAAAATGCTAATTCGAATGCATTAGAGCGTATCACAATGTTGGTGGAAAAGGAAAATGCATTGCATGAAAAGAAAATGGGTAAAATTACTCAGCTAGAGGATAAGCTTGCAAGAAGAATGTCAGGAGAGAGAGGGCCTCGTGGAGAAAACGAAAGCCGAAGTGGTGAAGCTGGAAGGGACGAGCAAGACCGTAGAGGCGGCACTGGGGCTGAGGGCAAAGCGGGAGAATCTGATCAAGGCAACTAAAATTAAACTGAGGTAAGAAGTGACCAAGTTTTATTCCCTTTGCCTTGTATTGGGCATATTTACAATCATCGGCTGTGTAGAGCAAGCTTCTGAAACTTTACCTCAAGCGGAGGCGCCTGACGTAATCGAACTGTCAGATGAAGAAATGGATCTTCTTCATACATCAGTAGACTCAATCCAGGTAGACCTTGGAGAGATCAATGCAGAGAACTATGAAGAAGCTCTTGAAAAGCTAGAGGCCACAGTTGATTCAGAGTGAGATGCTCTCACATTCCTGAATAATCAGGATTAGGTTGAGGCATTTGGGCTTCCACTGTTCTACGCCAGGTATTCAGTTGCTGTCTAAGAGAATCTCCTATGTGAGGCATCGTTTCAATAAGGTTGTGTTTCTCTTCGATGTCTGCGCTTAGGTCGTATAACTCCAGGGAATTATCTTCGTAATTCTCGATCAGCTTAAGATTACCAGCACGAACGGCCCCACCGGGTTTTCCGCCCTGGTTAGAGTAGTGGGGGTAGTGCCAGTATAATCGCGATCTGTCAAGCGTTTCGTTACCCTCCAAGAGAGGTACAAGGCTTATTCCTTCCACATCTTGAGGTATCTGATTATCTAGCCCGACCATATCAAGAATGGTAGGCACAAAGTCGATGCTGCTTACAGGAATATCACACGTCTGCTGTTGGTCTGATATGCCTGGCCACTTGATGAGCATGGGGACACGAATTCCTCCTTCATATAACCATCCTTTACCCGTTCGAAGAGGTACGTTTGCAGTTGGCCAGCCCTCAGATGTAGAGAGGCCTCCATTGTCAGAGAAAAAGATGACAATTGTTCTCTCGTCAATGTTATTCTCTTCAAGAGCTCTCATTATACGTCCTACGCTAGCATCCATACTTTCCACCATGCCGGCATAAGTGGGGTGATTATGTTCTATTCTTACGGGGCGTTTCCCTTCGTAAGAAAAATCTGTGCTATCCGAATAAGGAGTATATCGAGCTTCATACTTCTCTTTTAGATCTGGACGAGATTGGAGAGGGGTATGAACCGCATACTGAGAAAAATGTAGAAAGAACGGAGTGTCTTTATTCGCAGAAATGAACGATGCGGCCTCTTCTGCCAGTCGATCCGTTAGATATTCACCCTCCTCACCACCTTCTAATAGATCCGTAAGTTGAAAGATCTTAGTAGTATCTCGCCAATCTTTTCGGGAGTACGGGTAATAATAACTGGGAGGTGAGCCTCTTTCATTACCCGCGATGTTGATGTCGAAGCCGCGGTATTGAGGCAGGTACTCGTCCCCTAAGCCCAGGTGCCACTTACCAACATGGGCAGTCGTGTACCCGGCGTCATTTAGAATATTTGCGAGTGTCCGTTCTTCTAGGTCGAGGTAATCTCGATCCTCAACCTGCAAGAGTTTCTGATCCGCTCGATTACGACGGCCCGGGATCCAGTCTGTTTGTTTTAAGAGGGCAGGTGTTTTACCCGTGAGTATGCTAGCACGAGTTGGTGAGCAAACAGGACATGCAGCATATCCACTTGTAAAGCGCATACTTTCCTGCATGAGCTGATCTAAATACGGCGTTTCATAAAACGTACTTCCAAAGCCGGCCGTATCTGTCCATCCCATGTCATCAATCAGAATAAACACCACATTAAACGGTTGGTCGTTTGGAGCCTGTGGTTGGCAATGTAATGCTGAGAGTGCAAGTAAGAGTATACCTAATTGTTGCACGCGCCGGTAATTAATCATGGTTACGGGGGATGTTGATATGAGCGTCCTTGGTGTTAAACTACGCAATTACCGGTTTTAATGGGGCAAAATGTGCGGTAAAGTGACGTAAGGCGGGTGGTTCTTTGGTAATTTCGAATCCAACAAGTTCGTCTTTGCCCTGATAAACTTCTTCAAAACACTCGATGACATAATCGATGTGGCTCTGGGTGTACACTCTCCGAGGTATAGCAAGGCGGACCAACTCCATCTTGGCTGGCATTTCTGAGCCATCGGGTTGCCGGCCAAACATAATCGAACCTATTTCACAACTGCGAATGCCGCCGACTTCGTAGAGAGCGACAGCGAGGGCTTGGCCTGGATAGGACAGCGCTGGAATATGAGGAAGTAACTTAGCAGCATTTACATAAACGGCATGCCCACCAACAGGAGTTATGAGCGGGATACCAATAGACTGAAGAGCGTCTCCAAGGTATTGGGTTGATGCAAGCCTGTATTGGAGATAATCCTCATCAATAACTTCTTCAAGGCCAAGAGCGACAGCTTCTAAATCGCGGCCTGCGAGGCCTCCATACGTAGGAAATCCTTCGGTGAGTATGAGAATGTTACGGGCCTTCAGTGCCCACGCATCGTCATTCATAGCGAGCCAGCCGCCAATGTTGACCAGGGCGTCTTTTTTCGCGCTCATCGTCATGCCGTCTGCATAAGAGAACATTTCTCGGACGATGTCCTTTACAGATGCGTTCTCATAACCAGCTTCTCGCAGTTTGATGAAGTAGGCGTTTTCTGCAAATCGGCAGGCATCAAGAAAAAGCGGAATATCATGTCGATCACATATTTTTCGAGCCCCTTTGATATTTTTCATTGAGACCGGTTGGCCGCCTCCTGAATTATTGGTGACGGTAATCATCACGAGGGGTACGTGGCCTTTATTATCGATGAGGAACTGGTCCAAGCGCTCCAGGTCGATATTTCCTTTAAAAGGATGACCTGATTCAGGGTCCAGTCCTTCAGCAATGACCAGATCAACAGCCTGTGCACCCGTAGCTTCCACATTGGCTCGCGTGGTGTCAAAGTGGGTATTGCTGGGAATTAATTTGGAATCATCGCTGACCAGGCTAAATAGAATACGCTCGGCTGCTCGGCCCTGGTGCGTAGGAATGATGTGTTTGAATGGCATCAAATCCTTAATGGTGTGCTCAAAGCGATGATAAGACGGGGATCCCGCATAGCTCTCGTCGCCTCGCATAATGCCAGCCCACTGTGACGCACTCATCGCAGAAGTTCCTGAGTCTGTTAGCAGGTCTATAAGCACATGGTCAGAATCCAGTGCAAATAGATTGTAATGAACCTCTTTGATATAGGCTTGACGCTCCTTTCGGGTAGTCATTCGGATAGGCTCAACGGACTTAATTCGGAAGGGTTCTATGATTGTTTTCATTGATATCGTATGGTGGACTGAATCAAATGTTATAGGGCATGAATACTTGCAATTTCAACTAAATAATTCTTTAGCTGGTCGTGAATACTGCCCTGTGCCGGGTTTGGCCCAAAAGGGTCGCTTGCTGTTGCCTGTCTACTGTTCATAAGGCGCAAGGTTGTGAGAACAGAATGCGCAAGGGCTTCGGCATGATAACCTCCTTCCAAGAGAGCAACAAGCCGTTCGGACGCGTACGTCGTTGCCCAATCGAGAATCTCTTTTAGAACAGAAGCGAATCCGGAAACGGTGATATTCATCCCGCCAATCGGATCCAACCAGTGGGCATCATATCCCGCAGAAACCAGAATGAACTCGGGATTAAACTGAGCAACTCTTGGTTTCAGTATTTCCTTAAACACATAGAGCAGCGTGTCGTCACCCGTCTTTGCAGGAAGGGGTATGTTGATCGTTGATCTATTTCCTTCTTTGGCTCCTGTTTCTAGGAGAGCGCCCGTGCCCGGATAAAGAGGAGATTGGTGAGTGCTGATATACAGAACATCAGGATCTTCATAGAATATCTCTTGGGTTCCATTACCGTGATGGACGTCGAAATCAACGATTAAAATGCGACGAAGGTTTGTGTTTTTTTGAATCCATCTTGCAGCAATAGATATGTTGGCTAAAAGGCAAAATCCCATTGCTTCAGCAGGCCTTGCATGATGGCCTGGAGGCCTGACAATAGCAAATCCATTTGATGCCTTTTCTTTTACAACGGCTTCTGTTACCTGTAGTAGACCTCCAAGGGCTTCCAGTGCCACCCCGAGGCTTCCTGGGGTAGAATAGGTGTCTGAATCAAGCCACACGGTACCGGCTTCTGAAGCAGCAACTAGGCTATCGTAATACGATTCAGGATGGACCAGTAGCACATCTTCTTTTGTAGCAAGATGACTTTTTACCTGCATAAGCGATTCAAGAATGCCATCTTGATTCAAAAGTGTTTGGATCGCCTGCAATCGTTCTGGGCGCTCAACATGGCCGGGTTGAGTATGTACCTCATGGCTGGGACTGAATGTGATGGCCGTTTTCATATCGTACTACTTTGACTCATACTGGGCTATGGGAATAATCCAACTCCTTTGGATAGCACACATACGGTTTGACTACCCGGTGTGTTAATGCTGTAATTGCTCCTGTGTCTGTGGT
>JAHQVL010000051.1 GCA_019634345.1 Rhodothermaceae bacterium | reverse complement strand
TCAAGCGACCAATGCAAGTCGACTTCAAATCCGTTTCGAGAAAACACCATTTCAGAACCACGCAAGCGAAGCTTCCTCTCAACATAGGGCGGTTTGTTCACCTCATACCCAGCACCCACAAGAATTTGCCGTGCTTCAGTATAGTCTGAGGGCTGAATCAGTATATCTATATCCCCTGGCTTTCGCCAAAATGGGCTCCCATACGCCATCCCACCCAACACGGGGCCCTTAAAAAACATAACAGGTATCGACGTTGAGGAAAAAGCCTTCCATACATGTGAAAGAGCATTCTTTTGCATCTGGATAAGCAATCCATTCCTGTGAAATTCCTTTCGGATCCTATTTACAAACTCCTCAGGTACATCAGATAGATTGCTATCTCTCAACGTTTGGTGCACGAGGGGAAGTATTTTCTGGTTTTTTACGATCGAAAAAACTTCATCCCAATCAACCTCGCGTTCCTTCATCAGTTCAAAACCCTTCATCTCTGTACCAGGATGACGAAACACCCTGCACAACAGGGATATAAGAACCTGAACTTCGGACGTTATGTTAGTAAGTAAGTCCAATTCTTTTTTTCTTTGAGTAACGAGGATTCATAGGGCCACTCTTTAGGCATTTTCCATGCGCTCTGAAACGCGAACAATCCAATCGGCAGGAACGAGCACACGTACTGCTTGCCGAATAGACTCTAAGCGGATTACTACGTAGGAGGCTCCATTATGACGAAGCACTTCCCCCTTCAATCCCTTCATGGGCCCCTGCGTTACTGATACAGTCTCCCCTGGCTGTGGCATGGAATAGGACCACTGAACGATGTTTTCCTGGTCCTGCTGAGTAATCTTAATCTGTTGAATCTCTTTTTCTGATAATTCAGCAAAACGAGCCCCTAGCTTTACGCAATAGGCTATGCCCTGCGTCTGCAGTACACGTAGCCGGTCTCGCTCGTTTACATGGGCAAAAATGTAATTACTAAAAAGAGGTTGTACAATTCGCTTTTTCCGATCCGACCACGTGTTGAACGACGCATACGTAGGCAAAAAGGACTGTATCCCGGCCTGTTCAAGCCGCTCATAACTCTTTTTTTCTGCACGGGCGTGAGTATAAAACACCCTCCATGTTGGATCTTGGGATTTCGTTGCGTCTTGGGGTTTTACACGGCCCCTTGAAGGCGAGTCATTCATGATCGCGTTATTTTTTTGCGCCGGCCAGGGAAGTGCCTGTATCAGGCCGGCAATTGTTCATAACTCGAATAGTACCGATACCGATTTCGATGCCGAATCGTTTTCGTCACATCAAATCCGTTGAGGATCGTCCCCAGGATTTGAGTGTCGACACTATACAGTTCCTGGACAGCGTGTTTGAGTTCTTCCTCTTTGGTCCAATTCGCCCTCGCAACAAGGAGCGTATTGTGGCATTGCGCGGCCAGCATTTTGGTCTCGGTAGCCAAAAGAACAGGCGGTGTATCAAAAATGATTACATCGAACCACTCTTGCAGGAGTGCAATGATATCATGAGTCCTATCCAGGCTTACAAGCTCAACGGGATTTTTCTGTATACGACCAGAGGGCAAAACAAACAGATTCTTCAAGGGGGTTCTGGTCGATGACCATTCGAAGTTTGGTTTGCTTCTGTATAGATCGGATAATCCTGTTGCATTGGACATACCAAACAACTCATGTACACTGGGCCTTCTCAGGTCAGCATCTACCAATATGGTTTTCCGACCGGCCTGAGCCATCACAATGGCAAGATTAGCTGCGGTAAGTGATTTCCCGTCGTTTGGGCCCGGACTGGTCACGAGTAAGGTTCTTGCTTCCATGACGGAGTCACTCAACTCGATCTTTGCTCGCAGATTTTTATAGGCCTCTGTGATCACCGAGCCAGGATCAAAAAGCGAAATAAGGCGCACATCAACCGATCGCCCTGCCCATTCCTTATTTAATGAGCCTTCATGGGCCTGGTTAACATACACGCTCATGTCGGGCACAACGCTCAGTAACGGAAAGCCTAAGGTTTGGAGGTGCTCAGGTTCAAGAATTTCCGTAACCAAGGCATGGCGCCCATAAGCTAGGCCAATTCCAGCGAACAAACCAAACAGGATGCCTATCAACAAATTCCTTTGCGGGCGTGGACGAACAGGAAGAAACGGGACGCCGGCTCTCTTTATCACCTGTGCGTATCCAGGTTCAGATACCTCATTCAGTCGTGCAGTCTGGAGTTGACTCATCACGGATTGGTACATTTGCTCGGCGTAGTCCCGCTCCCTTTGCAATCGAGACAGCTCCATTGAGTTTTCGGGGACACGTTGGAGCTCTCCTTTCCGCTCCCGAATACGTACATCTATGACACTGAGCTGTGCTTCCAACCCATCAATTTCGATTCGCTGCTGCAAGGCTTGGGCATGTAGGTCTCCAATATGATCTACGGCCCCACCAACGGCACCGTCTGAACCTACAATTTCTTCAATATATGCAGCAGAGATCTGCTCTACTTCGTATTGAAGGCGTCCAATCTGGGCTACCAAATTATCCAATTCAGGCTCATTCTCCAGTCGCTCAGGCTGATTAACATAGCGCATTTCGATTTGTGTCTTCTGAAGTTCAAGCCCTGCTATTTCACTCTGCAACGATTCTATTTGCTCACTTTTACTCGAAGCAACTCTTTTTATCAGGTCTGGCTGTATTTCTGACAACGCTCTTTGAATAGAAGCAAGTTTACTCTTTCTGGTCATCAATTCGATGTTCACTGCATCCCGTCTAACCTCTAATCCAACAAGATGAGAAAGCAAAGACTGATTCTCCTCCGCCACACCGGTAGCTCCTCGCTCTTGCAGGAAAGTCTTTATCGCTTCTTCTGATTTGCGCAATTCCTCCCGCCGCTCGAACTCCTGTTGCTCCAGGAACTCTCGTTTCGTCGTCACGTGCGTTCGATTGGCTTCCTGTGTTGTTCTGACGTACTCCTCTGCATAAAGATTGGCAAGCAATGCAGCTTCCTGAGGGATACCACTGGATGCTTTCACAACCAACACATTAATACCAGGCTTTGTAGTAGAAAACCGAACATACCCTCTCAACCTGCTAGACACTGCTTTTGCAGGCAATACGGCACCCTCTCCGGTATACAGAATACTCATATTGAGTGCTTGCTGAGCAGTGTCCTGCATCATTACGAGCCGTTCAGCTACCCTATCTGCAATGGTATTTGAACTCTGAAGGATGAACAGCTCGGCGTCCAGTGACCAATCGTTTCTTGCAAACGGATCGTCTATCCGAACGGATAAATCTTCGTCGCTTTTTTTGGTATTTCCGAGATCTACCAAAATGGTGCTAAACGCATCGTACTCAGGATCCTGGGAGTAACTATATCCTATAGCTCCTAATACAAAAAGCACAAACGTACCGATAACAATCCAACGCTGGCGAATTAGAATATCCAGTGCTTTCTCGAGCTGCACGCGTGCACTTGGTGGTTCCGGTGAGCCTTCAGGGCCACCGTAATGGGCCTGCTCATCGTAATAAGAAAGGGTTGAATGCTCTCTCTGCGAGGCATCATATATGGCCATATTTTTCGAGGATGCCATGAAGTATTAAAAGAAAGGCTATTTCCTTGACTTGAAGATCTCAATACAAGGATGTTGAGAAGTGCCTGTAAAGGGTGAAAGGACTCCGCCCTTAGAATGGCAGAGGGCGTAAGAATAGGGTCGATAGTACGTATGAACCCATTCCAGGTTCGGCAGTCACTTAAAGTACGAACTCATCCCCCCGAAGATGCCGACATTGCCACCCGAAGTAGTCCGATTTTGGGAGTTTGATGGTGTAAGGGGTTTTGAGTGCAAAGTGCAAAGTTCAAAGTTCAAGGTTCAAAGTTCAAGGTTGGGGACAAAACACTTTAAACATTGAACTTTGAACTTTGAACCTTTTTTATCCAGTAAACAATTTATAGAGTACCGGGACCACAATCAGCGTTAATGCGGTCGAGGCGATCAGGCCGCCTATAATCACCCATCCCATTGGGCTCCACATGGTGGAGTTTGTAAGGGTAAGAGGTAAAAGGCCTCCGATGGTGGTTAGGGTGGTCAATAGGATTGGGCTGAATCGGGTTTCGCTGGCTTCGATTACTGCTTCTAGTACGGATTTACCCGACTTGATCAGTTGATTCGCGTAATCAACAAGGATAATCGAGTTGTTTACCACAATACCGACCAAACTGGTCAGGCCGATGAAGGCCGAGAAACTAAAGGTGAATCCTGTAATGAGTAGGGCAGGAATAGAACCAATGACAGCCAGCGGAACAGCTACGATAATAATAAGCGGTTGATAGAAAGATCTAAACTGCAATACCAGTACGCCTAGGATGCCTAATAACGCTGCAACCAATGCAGAAGCCAGCCCGCCAAAGCTCTCTTGTTGTGCTTCTTGTACACCTGCCACGTAATACTGGTACTCAGGGGGCCAGTCATAATTATCGAGTTGCTCAATGATCTCCGCTGTTACTTCAAAGTCAGAATATCCTCCTTCTACGTAAGCGGTAACCGTTGCTGTTCGAGCCAAATTGTAATGGTCAATCTGGGTAGGAACGGCATCAAACTCAATATCGGCTACCTGACGAAGTGGGATTTGAGACCCCGTAAACGAACTCACCGAGATCCTATCAAAATCGGATACCGTCGGACGCTCAACAACAGGTAACCTGGCGACTATATCGTAGGTCTCCCCCTGGCTATCGCGATAGTCAGCAATGGCCAATCCAGCAACACTTGCACGAACCGTACGGTCTATTTCAATTAGAGGCACCCCAAGCAGCCCTGCCTTGTCACGGTTGATTCGTACATGTAAATCTGTTTTTGGTGTACCCAATGGATTGTTGATATTCTCCGTTCCTTCGGTCGAGGCAATAATTCGCTCTACATCACGAGCTACATCTTTCAACCGTTCGAGCTCAGGACCGCTAACTTTTATTGCAATAGGTGCCTCTATAGGAGGTCCGTTCTCCAGTTCAAGGACATCGATGTCTACACCGGGTACATTGCCCAACTCTTGTTTTAACTCAGCAACTAAAAGAGGCACCTGCTCTTTGGTCTCTGTTGCTACCACTACCTGTCCGATATTACTCGTCTCTCGGCGGCCAATTACATTGTAATAAAAGCGAGGATTATCCCTTCCCACATTCGCTATATACGATACGACCTCCTCTTTATCGGCCAGAACGCTTTCAATATCTTGAATGGCCCTATCTGTACGATCCAATGTTGCTCCTTCCTGCGCCTCTACGTTGATGTAAAACAGAGGCTTCTCCGCCTTTGGAAACAGAGACACACCAACAAGAGGAAACAGAAGCAAACTTCCAATAAACGTGGCAAAGGCAAGCACCAGAACAACAGCCGGCCGGCCAAGGGACCATTTAAGGGTACGCCTGTAATAGCGATCTACCAGGGTTTTAAACACGCCTTGCAAGATACCGCTACTGAACGTTGCCCCTTTGCTATTGGCCTCTTTCTTTTTCCGCCCTAAGAACCAGCTTGCCATCAGCGGAGTGAGCGTTAGTGAGATTAACAGCGATGCTATAAGGGAAAAAATCACGGTAACCGGCATACTGCGAATATAATCGCCGGTGTCATTCTGAATCAGAACAATGGGCAAGAAAGACAGAATGGTGGTTACCGTGGCAGCAATCACCGGCCAACCTACTTCCCTGGTCCCTTCAATGGCAGCCTCAGCACCAGACATGCCCTTGGCTTTAAATCGGGCTACGTTTTCCGTCACGACAATGGCATTATCCACGAGGAGCCCCAGTGCGACTACCAGACCAACAATTGACATTTGCTGAATCCCGTAGCCAGAAAAGTCGACCCAACCAAAGGCAATCAACAGAGATATAGGAATTGCAATGACCACAATGGAGGATGCCCTCAGCCCCAGTGCCAGAAAGATTACGATCCCCACTAGAAGGATACCCTGCAGGAGATTCCCAAAGAAGCTATTTACACGCTCCCGCACGCTAATCGACTGATCGAAGGCCACATTCAGTTCAACACCATCGGGTAAACGTTCAGCAAAGGAGTCAGAGACCTCATAAATTCCCTCCATGACCGAATAAATGTTGGCTTGCTCGCGTTGGGCAACGGTAACAAAAACGCTCCGTTCGCCATTGAACCGTCCAATGTGGGTGTCGTCTTCATAGTCCATTTCAACATCGCTCACGTCGTCCAAATATACCAGCCTCGTCCCAGAACTACTGACGATGGTTCGCCGAATATCTTCGAGCGACTCGTAATCCCCACTCGTTCGGATATTAAACCGCCGCTCTCCAGCATCAACGCTCCCTCCGGGTATATTTTGGCTGCTCGCCTGAACACTCTGGATAATTTGATCAAGCGAAATACCGACTTCACCCATTTTCTCCAGGTCCAGGGATACCCGTACTTCCGGCTCCGGATAGGCCCATACATCTGCTTGCATAACGCCCGGCAGTTGCTCGAAGCGATCTTCAAGCTTCTCCGCCTCTCGTTTAAGCAACGTATAACTGGCTTCACTCGATGATAAAGCAACCTGGTAAATCATCACATCGGCCGTGGAGAATTTGAATGTCTGAACATCCAACACGCCAGCCGGCAGGTTGGCGCGAATTCGATTAACCGCTTCTGTTACTTCATCATAGGCATCGTCCGGGTCGCGGCCAAATATCATTTCGACCGAGATATCTGCCAGGCCATCCAGCGCAGAGGATTCGATATCCTTGATGTCATCCAGCGCATTCACTTCATCCTCAATCGGATCAATGATCAGGCTTTCGATATCAGCCGGGCTCGCTCCAGGATAGATGACAATGATTCGTGTACCGGGTGCCGAGATGGTTGGGTCTTCGGACCGCGGCATCGTGAAGTAACTTACAAGCCCAACGAGCGACAGCAACAACACCATGACTACCGTAAACTGGTAGTTCTTTATAGCTAATCCTGCAAGATTCATGATTTTTCCTATTCAGCGTTTATAGTTCGGTGGTTATTGCTCCATCACGTGCACGGGCCCATCTCCCTGCAGGAAAGAAGCGCCATCAGTGACTACGTGTTCATAGTCTTCCAATCCACCAGCTACGGCGATTTCGGAATCGAGAAGCCGGCCTATTTGGATTGCCACTTTCTTTGCTTCATGATTATCCTCATCATAGACGTACACAATCCCTTCCCGGTCATTGCCCTCAACCAGTGCCTCCACCGGGATGTACAAATAGGAATCCCCACTTGAAGGAAACAGGTCGACGCGCGCGATGAAACCCGACTTAAGCAGGCTGCCCGGATCTTCAATCGCCACTTCGACCTCAAAGGTGCTGCTCATGGGGTCTGCTGCGTCAGCTACTTCGGTGACCCATCCGTTAAAGACTTGCTCGGGGTAGGCATCAAAAACAAGCTTAGCGGAATCACCCAATGCCAGCTTTACAATATCCCGATCTGCCAGACCCACTCGTGCGACCCATCCGGTTTGACTGGAGCCAAAAACAAATACAGGTTGTCCTGGCGAAACCAGTTCGTCTTGCTCGGCCATGCGCCGTAGAATTCTCCCTGACGAAGGCGCCTTGATTTCAGCATGCTTTCGGTTGAACTCTGCGATTCGAACATTGGCCTCTGCAATATCTACCCCTGTTTGTGCATCCTGAAACTGCTCAAGCGTTGCAACCGAATCTTTGAATAATCCCTCTACACGGTTAAAGTCACGTTGGGCTTTTTCTAGCCCACTGGTAGCCTGGACAACCTGCGCATCGATCTCAGCCAGGTTAAGACGCGCTAAAATGCCGCCTTTCCTCACGGATCGTCCTTCATCCACGTATAACCGTTCGATGATGCCGCCTATTTTGAAGGACAACCGTACTTCGGCTTTTGATGACAGCCGGCCACTGGTCCGAATAGGCAATGGTTGATCTCTTTTTTCAATAGGAGCCACGAATACGTTCGGAATCGGCTCTGCTGAATTACTCTCGGCACCGACATCCCGGTTGCAGCCCATAAATCCAGTTGCGATAAGTATGAGACCTAATCCGAGTAGAAAATTGGTTTTCATGGGGATATATATGTTTAAAGGTGTGGTCGATTTTTGGGGTGGAGTATTGAGTCTGGACTATTGTCTAATTGCAGTGACATACTCTAGCTCTGCCTGGCGGATCAGTACGTCGTAGCGGGTAATGTTTAAATTGAGTTCAGCTTCCGTGAGTGTGGTGCGGGCATCCAGGAACGTGACCTGGTTGGACATCCCTTCATCGTATTGGCGAGCCACAATGCGGTATCCTTCCCGCGAACTCTTCAGCCTTTCTTCTGCCGTTTTCAACGATTCTAAGGCAACATCAAGATTGTCATAGGCTTCCTGCACCTGCAATTGGATTTGCAGCTCCAATTCCTCGTACTGGGT
>JAHQVL010000425.1 GCA_019634345.1 Rhodothermaceae bacterium | reverse complement strand
CTATCGGCAGGAGGTGGGTGTGTTATTACAGTGAGAGATTATGACCAGGAGAAGCGCGGGCAACATATTCTAAAGCCCTACGGCACTCGAATTGAAGACGGCAAGCGCTATGTGGTATTTCAAGTGTGGGATTTTATTGGAGAACTGTATGATGTGACCCTTTTCTTGATCGAAGAAGATCTAAGTTCCAGGGAAGTGGTAACCAATACCATGAGAACTCAGTATTATGCAGTATCAACAGACACGTTAATCGAACTTATGATAGTAGCTGGTTTTGAGGATGTGAGGCGTATTGATGACGCATTTTATCAACCTGTGCTTACCGGGACAAGACCGTTAGGTGCTTAATTAGTTGTGTTCGTTCAGAATTATTGACTTGAGGCAGGTCGTTGGATAGACAATTTTGGTATGATCGATGGGAATCCAACCGGATCGGTTTTCATAGTAGTAAGCCCAATCCGTCGTTAGTAGCCCATGTTGAAGCGTTGTCATTAAATGAAGGGGATCGTGTATTTTTACCCTTGTGTGGAAAAACGCTAGATATTGGGTGGTTGCTTGCAAAAGGATACCAGGTAGTGGGTGCCGAACTGAGCAAGATCGCGATTGAGCAATTATTTGCTGAGATGAAGATTACCCCTGAGGTGAGCGAAGGCGAAGATATTCTTCATTTCAGTGCACCTATGGTGGATATATTCGTAGGTGATATTTTTACTATGACGAGGAAAATGATCGGCGGCATTGATGCTGTTTATGATCGAGCTGCATTGGTTGCCTTACCTGTTGAAATGCGTAAACGGTATACGGAGCATTTGGTGGAAATCATGAATAAAGCCCCACAGTTGCTGCTGGCATTTACCTATGATCAGGCCTTGATGGACGGTCCTCCATTTTCAATCAAAGATGAAGAGGTCAAAAGCTACTATGAAGCGCCGTACACACTTCTGAAAATCGACAGTCACGAGGTGCCTGGTGGATTAAAAGGAGTCTGTCCTGCTCAGGAGCATGTATGGCTTTTGAAGTGAACGTACCGTTTTAATCTGTTCTTTACTACTCACCCCAAGATGTACGATTTGGTATATGGCTAAAAAGGTTATCCTCGATACAGACCCTGGTGTAGATGACGCCATGGCGATATTTCTAGCAGTAGTATCCCCTGAAATAGAACTATTGGGGCTGACGACGATATTTGGAAATGCTGATGTCGATGTTACAACCCAGAACGCACTTCTGTTACTCGAATTGGCTGGACGGCAAGATATCCCGGTCATAAAGGGAGCTGCATCTCCTCTTGTAAGGCCTTATGCCGGGCCTGTACCACATGTACATGGAGACAATGGATTGGGAAATGCTGTACTACCAGCTATCGAAGGTTCAGCTAAATCAATAGAAGTAGCCGATTGGGTCTATCAACAAGCTAGCGAGGCGCCTGGTGAGATAACTATGCTTACCGTTGGGCCAGTAACTAATCTTGCAATCGCATTCAAGAAGTATCCTGACCTTGTTGATCTATTGAGGGAAGTGGTCGTGATGGGAGGAAATGCGGATATCCCAGGGAATATCACCCCTGCAGCGGAAGCCAATATATATAATGATCCTGAGGCCGCCGACCTGGTATTGGGGACTTCCTGCCCAACCACAATGGTCGGGCTTGATGTGACGCACCAGGTAAATATGACGGGAGAAGAGATCAGGATGATATCAGGAGGGGGGAAGCGTTTGAATCAATTTCTTGGAGAGATCATTCCCCTGTACCAGGCTTTTTTCGAGGCAACAAACGGGATAGATGGTATTTATCTCCACGATCCCACTGCAGTGATGTACTTAATCGCTCCGGAATTATTCAAAACGATTGACTGTCCCATGCGGGTAGAAACAGAAAGCTTTAGCCGGGGAAAAACCTGGCCGAATTTCGGAGGCACAGACCACGATTCTCCCGAAGCCTGGGAAAATCGCCCACGGGTTTCTATTGGAATGCAGGTTGATCATAAAGCAGTGATTCAAGAAGTGATAGCACGTTTATCTTGAATCAATGACTCTGATCTGCCAGCCTGTCAGCAATTAGACTTTGGAATGATATTTTGTGTAGGTATGATGAAATTACCCACCTCGCATGAAATATATGAAACGTAATCACACGCTAAACCTATCCGATTCCATCAATAGCCGTAAGGCAAGTCCTCGAAATGGCTCTTCTGCTCCTCATTTGTCGGATGCTGAATTGCTTGATGCCTATTCCAATGCGGTAGTACATGCTGTCGAAAAGGCAGGGCCAGCTGTAGTGAGCATCTCTGTCAAAAAAAGACGATGGTTGAACCAGGGGGGGAGCGGCTCCGGCTTCGTGTTTACACCGGATGGATTTATTCTGACCAACAGTCATGTGGTGTCAGGAGCGGATGATTTAACCGTTCAATTTAAGGATGGCGATTCGTATGAAGCTGAGTTGGTAGGCAACGATCCGGATACTGATCTTGCCGTGTTACGTATTCATCGAGAAGAGCAAACGCATCTTGAGCTTGGGGATTCCAGCGCTCTGAAAGTGGGTCAGCTTGCCATTGCAATTGGTAATCCATACGGTTTCCAGCATTCGGTAACAACAGGCGTTATCAGCGCCCTTGGGCGGTCCCTTGAAGCTAAAAACGGTCGATTGATTCATGATGTTATTCAAACTGATGCCGCGCTGAATCCAGGAAATTCCGGCGGGCCATTGGTAGATTCGAATGCGCGCGTAGTTGGACTAAATACCGCTATTATATTGCCCGCTCAGGGAATCGCCTTTTCAGTCGGGGTAAATACGGCGCATTTTGTTGCGGGTCAACTCATAAAACATGGGAAGGTGCGGCGAGCGACCATGGGTATCCTGGGGCAAAATATTGATGTACCTGAGCGAACGGTGCGGATGCATGAGCTTGACGAGAGTGGCGGTATTCTTGTCTCACGAGTGATGGACAACAGCCCTGCTAAGGATGCGGGTCTTTTACGAGGAGATGTTATCGTTGGAATTTCTGGAGAGCGAATTACGAGTATCGAAGTACTCCTTAAAATGTTGGCTCAAGATATTGTCGGGAATGTGCTCTCAATCTGGGTTCTGCGTGATGGAGAATCTAAATATTTTACCATCATGCCTCGGGAAAGGAAATAATTGGTATTTTTATGTATGTTTGGAGCAGAGAGTAACCCTATGATCACATGCTCCATTTTGCCAGGACACGTGTGCTGATTGTTTGCGCGTCAACAATCATTGTCCTTTTCGCATCAGCTTGCTCGCGTAAATCTCCCCACGCTACATCTTATCCTCAGTTGCTGGATGACCAGCTTCGTCTCTCGTTAGTGGCGGAAGATCCTGAGATTGTGACACCAATTGGAATCGCTATTGACTCCTTAGACCGTGTCTATGTCTTAGAATCTCATACACACACACCTCCAGATGACTATGCGGGCCCAGTCGGAGATCAAGTAAAGGTATTTAAGACTTCTGGGAATGCCCTAGAACTTGTTGGTGTTTATGCCGACGAGATAAATGATGGGATGAATCTCACTTTCGGGCCCGATGGCTATCTCTATGTAGTAAGCAGCCAGGCTGTGACAAGATATCCTGATCGGGATGGTGATGGCTTTCATGATGGTGCTGAGGTCGTTATAAAAATGACACAGCCTGAAAATGTCTATGACCATGCAGGTCTTTTAGGCATTGCTGGAACGGCAGATGGTTGGTTGTATGTCTCTCGAGGAAATACGGGCAGCAAATACTGGAAAATAAGCGGGGCAGATGGCACTTCTGTAGAGGGATATGGAGATGGGGGCAATATTATCCGCTGTCGCTTAGATGGAAGTAACGTGGAAGAAGTAGCCACTGGATTCTGGAACCCTTTCGATCTGGTGTTTGATGGTATCGGGAGGCTTTTCGTTATAGACAATGATCCGGACAGCAGGGGGCCTAATCGACTGATTGATGTCGTAGAAGGTGGAGACTATGGCTACAAATCGTTGTATGGGGGAAGCGGTATTCATCCTTATTTAGCATGGAACGGGGAGTTACCCGGTACGCTTCCCTACGTTATCGGACTTGGAGAAGCACCCTCTGGAATGTTAGATACGCGTCATTCAGCGCTTCCTTCTTCTTATAGTAACAGCCTTCTGATAACCATCTGGGAAGAAAAAAAGATCGTTGCAGTATCCCTGCATGAGAATGACGGATCGATTACGGGGGAAACACGCGACGTTATTCTTGGGGAGTCAAATTTTCGCCCAGTTGCTTTTGCAGCCAATAGCGAAGGAGCCGTTTATGTTACAGACTGGGTGATAAGGGAATACCCCAACCATGGAAAAGGCCGCATATGGAAGCTGGAAGCGAACGATCTAAGCGACTCCCAGGCCTTGTATTCAGAAATAGAGGAGAGTGAAGTTGTCCGATTTAGGGAACGTATCAAGATTGCTTCAGAGAAGGAAGAAATTGGGCTCCTGGAACGTGCACTGTTATCTGGTGATCCGTACTCAATAGCAGCAGCCCGTAAGGCACTAAGAAACCCCGTATTTCGTGATTGGGTGTATCAACTCCTGGATGGCTCGTCCCCAGAACTGAAGGTTCAAGCGGCTCTTGTTCTAGAATCAATACAGGTAGATGATGCTTCTGCAGTGATCAGTAAGCTGCTTGATGAGGCGGATGAAAATGTGATAGAGGTGGCTCTTTTGTGGGCAGGGAGGCAAGGTGTAAATGACGTGTTGCCACAGGTAGAGCTCATGTTGACAGAAGGGCGGATTCCTTCGACGCTATTCGATACTTATCTTGCCACTATCAGGCATTTGCAGCCTGAGTTCATTAAGGCCATGTCTTCCAAGGAAAAAGATGCTGCCCGATCTGTTGAGCGCAACCTGCCGGCAGGATATCTTGATAAGATCCTCCGTAATGGATCTCTTGATGCTGAAATTCGGGCATTGGCATTATCTCGATCTGATGAAAAAGCAGTTAGCCTGGATCTATTGACGGACGCTCTTGATAGCAAACAATCGGCATTGCAAGAGGCTGCACTCTTTTTCCTTGTGAGTCATAGGGTGGTTGGGGGAGATAGCATTCTTGTGGCGTTTATTGAACATAGTGGAGATCCGGAATTGAAAGCTGACGCTATGCTTGCGCTATCCGGGTATACTATTGAGAAAGATACCCAATCAGCAATTCCTGGCGTCTTGATTGATGAGATGGATTATTGGAGAGAAGGATCAGTCTATGGGCATGAAGAAGATGCACAGTCAAAATCATACTGGCTTGAAGCTATAGGAAAAGGAGGGGACTCGCGGAGGGGACGGCGGGTTTTCTTCTCAAGAAGGGCTCAATGTTCAACCTGCCATGTCCATTCAGGCTGGGGGGGAGTGATTGGGCCCGATCTGACAAACATTGGTGACTCTAAATCAGCCGGGCAGATTCTAAGGGCTATTTTAGAACCCTCCGCAGAGATTGCACCCGAATGGCAAGGTTGGTTCGTTAAAACGTCTGACGGGGTGAACCATTTTGGCCGTCAGATTGACGTGGGACTTGAAAAGGTTGAATTAATGACATTAGATGGGATTTTCAGGACATTCACTGATGTAGAGAGTTATGGAGTTGCTCAATCATCTTTAATGCCGGAAGGGTTGCACCTTCAGTTGTCAAAGGAGGATATGAGTGATCTGATTTCGTTCTTAATAAACAAGCCTTAACGCGTTGGTCCATTCTGCTTTAAATAAGCTAACTTAAATACCCTGTTTAATATGAAATCAAATAGACGAAGCTTTTTGAAATCAGCAAGTCTTGGTGTAGCAGGCCTTGGTTCTGCAAGTCTTGGTACTATAGGACAGGGGCTAGCAGGAGCTCCATCCGGTCGAGTTGGTGATGTGGATGGCCGAAAAGGGATCGAATTGGCTATTGCAACTATTTGCATGGATGGTTTCGGCGATGAGGATTTTGGGCCGGCATTCGAATTGGCACCCAAGTTAGGTATCAAGAATATAGAATTTAACGTATGGTACCCGAGAAACATAACATTGGCGGGTATTGAATCAATTCGAAGGAGGTGCTATGAGTTTGGTTTGACCCCCATCTCTCTGCAGGGTACCTCATTTGGCGGCCGCGTAGTAAAAGATGTGTCCCATAAGTTGTGGTTGATGGAGCAGGCGAAATCGTTAGGTTGCCGACGGGTTAAATTTACAGGTGCAAAAAGAGGCGAGGCAGGTGGCCTTGAAACAGTTATTGACATCCTGAAAGAGTTGGCTCCTGCGGCTGAAGAAATGGATGTCCTGGTTTTGGTAGAAAACCATGCAAACAATAATATTGAAACCGTGGAGGACTATGATCAGATTTTTGACGCGATTCCTTCAAAACATATTGGTATGTGTCTAGACATGGGGCACTTTGATGGCGCCGGTGTCAACAACATGGAAGTCGTTGGTCGCTTTCATGATAGGATCCTGCATATAGATCTCAAGGATACCATTGAGTTTGGCCGTTATAAGACGGTGAACTTCGGAGAGGGTGCTACTGATTTTCATGGAATAGTAAGTAAAATGGTCGAGCACGCCTACTCTGGATACCTTGTAATTGAGCAAGCTCCACCGCTTCGAACTGCCCATTTATTGGAGGATTTATCGCGTGCAAAAACGCTTTTTGAGAAATATGAAAAGTGAAGTTTTAATTGAACCTCTTACATTTTTGCCAGTATACCGATGTGGTAAACATCTATAACAATATCACACTCACTTCAAATGGTACTCGAATTTAACGTTGTTTTGGGTCTCCCGAGATGTGGTGTGAGTAACCCAAACAACTATGCAACGCGGTAAAGTAAAGTGGTTTAACACTGAAAAAGGATTCGGTTTTATCGTTCCTGAAGATGGTACAAAAGACGTATTTGTCCATCGCAATAATGTAAACGGATTAGGCTGGGAAGAAGGATTGGTAGATGGAGAAGAAGTAGAGTACGAAGTGGAAAATACTCCAAAAGGTTTGAGTGCTCAAAATGTTCAGCGAATGGGCTAGCATTTATATTCTACATAAATAAAACAGCTTTTTAGTTTGCTCAGTTGTAGCCGCTAAAAGTATTTAACCACCTTTCTTGTATAAGAAAGGTGGTTTTGCTTTTTAGTCTACATGCAAAAATTGGATTGAGCCGCAGATAATCGAGTGAATTGAAAAATTAATCTCAGACAGCGGAACCAATCTGAAAAATATAAGGTTTTGCGAAAATAGGGTGGTGGATCGGCGTAGTGTTTTGGTTGAAAGTGAACGACGTTTATCAAATACGCAAACTAGATGAGCAGTCAATCTTTTTCCTTTCGCGCTTCTCCTTCTGTTACTAAAGAGCGCTGGTTAAAACATGCAGTTCACAAGATGTCTAGAGGATACAATCTGATTGTGAACAAAGATCGTAAGGTTGCTAACTTTTACAAGGGGTTTGGTGACTTTGAATCGTGCTCCTATCAAATAGCACGCAAGCTGATCCATCATGAATTCCTGGAGTTGGTTGGCGAGCATGAGATGGGAATGGAGTATCGCCTGAAATTGGATAAAGATCTCGACGTAACATCTGGTTCAGATGATGTAGATGATACCGACGAAGACGAAACAATCACAGCAGGTGATTCAACCGACGCGCTCGATGATGAACTAGAAGGTGCCGCTGACGAAGAGGATGAGGAAGAAGTTAAGTATGACGATGACGACGAAGAGTAGCTTAAAAGCTCTAGATCAAGGGAAAATACCACGCATATAATACGAATTGGCAACCTTGTCAAGTGCGAAGATGAAGGCCGCTCTCCGTAGATCTATTTTGTCGTCGTGTTTTGCTTGAATTTCACGAATAGATCGATACGCCTCAATCATGGTTTCTTCGAGTCCCGAATTAACCAGGGCCAGTTCGCTTGGGCCTTCTGTCAAATATTTAGCTTCCTCTGGATCCAATACTTTCCCAGTTAGCTCTTCTACTTTTGAGAGTATTTTCCTATTACTTCCTTCCTCAAATCGCTTTTGCATCCGGCCAAATTGAATATGAGAAAGGTTTTTGAGCCATTCAAAGTACGACACCGTGACGCCTCCCGCATTAAGGTATAAGTCTGGAATCACGAGTACACCTTTTTTGTGGAGTTCTTCGGCTGCTTTATACGTGGTCGGGCCGTTTGCTCCTTCCCCGATTATTTTAGCCTGGATACGTTTTGCATTCTCGGAAGTAATTTGATTCTCCAAAGCGGCTGGAACGAGTATGTCGCAGGGTAACTCCAGCGCAGTGCGTGTATCTTCTAGGAACGTTGCTCCTGGGTAGTTTTTAAAACTTCCGTTCTCTTTTCTGAATTGAAAAACGTCCTCAATGTCAACCCCTTTTTCGTTATGAATAGCACCATCGTATTCAAGGATAGCAATGATCTGCGCTCCTTCTTCCGCAAGGAATTTTGCAGAATGATACCCCACGTTTCCAAACCCTTGAATCACTACTTTTTTGCCATCTAAGCCTGCTTTAAGACCAATGCGTTTCATGTCCTTCACATTTGCGCATGCTTCACGAATCCCAAACATAACACCACGGCCCGTCGCTTCTCTTCGGCCATGGATACCTCCTTCAGAGATCGGTTTACCTGTTACACAAGCAGCCGAATCTAATTCACCATTTGATAGCGATGAGTAGGTGTCGACGATCCAGGCCATTTCCTTTTCGCCTGTGCCGTAGTCTGGAGCAGGTACATCCACTCCGGGGCCTATAAAATTTTTCTGAACCAACTCATACGTGTAGCGGCGAGTAATCCGTTCTAGCTCGGCTTTGGAATAGTTTCGAGGGTTTATCTTAATGGCTCCTTTGCCGCCCCCATACGGCACATCAACGATAGCACATTTGTACGTCATTAGAGATGCCAGCGCTATGACTTCATCCTGATCGGCATGCTCGCTGAATCGGATTCCGCCTTTCACAGGGCGTATATGGTGACTGTGTTCCGCACGCCAGGCCTGTATAACCTCAATGCTGCCATCATCTCTTTTTAGCGGGAATTGAATCTGGTAGACGCTATTCGTAATTCGAATCTGGTCGATAAGGCCCTGGGGATAAGGCGTCAGTTCTGCTGCGCGATCAACGTACAACTCGACTTGCTTGCTAAAAGAAATGTGCTCAGACATAGTGGTTTGGCTTGAGATGAGAGCTAAAATTGCTGCATGATACAAGGAGCCGATGAGAAATACAACCGCTTATAGTAATCAGGATGGTCTTGACTGGTTTCCTGTTTCGTGTTTCGTGTTTCTGGTTCGTTTCAAGGTGAAACCTCTTGACAAGAAACTAGAAACCAGAAGCCAGAATCACGCTCAAAAAACTTTTTGAGCGCTATTAAACAAGCACGCTTTCGATGCCAGAGTTTCGGACAAACATGCATGTGCTCTCCGTTTGGGTTACAGCTTGCTCCATGAACTCTTTGCTGGCGGTTGACCCGAGTCCGAAGATGTTGATATCGGCATGAGGGGCCTTGTGGATGTAGGATTTAAAGGAAGACTGAATTACGATTACCTCAAAGCCGTTCGGTATGCGTGCTAAGGTCATCAAGTCTTGAATGTATTGCCTGGCAGGGTCCACGTGTTCTGGATTGGAGACGAGCGTGATTACCTTTAAGCGCGCATTCGAATTCCTGATTAGTTTGTAGGCAATCAAAAGGGGGAGGTCGATATTTGCCAGTTGGAAGCTGAGATGCCAATTAGGAGACTGATCGCTAATCCATACATTGATATTACGGCTTTTGCCAAAGCCAGTGTCAGGATGTTTGGCGAGAAACACGACGCCGAGTTTGCTATCTCGGGAGACATCCAGGATGCCTTCAAGTTCTTCCTGAGACCGATCTTTTATGGGGACAAATAAGATGTTGGGTTTAAAGAAGGAGCTTTTCAACACTGCTGCTGATGTCCTCAGGCTCTGAATGAATCCGTTGGATTGTATCAGTGCGGCCGAAGCAAAAATGCTTTCCTCCTGGAATTCTTTGATCGTGTCCTTTAGGCCCTTCATCGGGCGGAGTTTATTCTTTTCCACAAATCCAATAACCTGGATAGATCCCTGAGGATACACCATAGAAAGCAATAGCTGGAAATTACCTTCTAATTGTGTGGTGCGTTCGATAGGCGCAAGAATGTCGGGTTTCCAGGAACGCAAGTTATTGGATTCATCATCAATAACTACTCTCCTGGCTGCCCAGTTAGCTATTGATCCAAATAAGCCTGTGTTAAGTGTTTCGTAGGGGTTTTCTAATGCTTTCCGTTCCAGGTAAATGTATATACCAAGGCTGATTAAAATGCACGCTAGCCCTATGACTGGACTGACTATAACGATGGCTGTTACACAGGCTAAACTTCCCGCCAGGGGCACATAAACGGGCACCTTAAACGTAGGGCGAAAGCTGACGAGGCTTAACTGGTTTTCGATAACAAGAATGAAATTGATGACAAAATAGGTCATCAAGAAGAAGACGGTAACAACCCGGGCAATATTGTTAAGGTCACCGAGCAACAAGCTCAGGAGAATCAGGCCCCCGGTAAATAAGATGGCGTTTCGAGGTTCATTCTTTCGCATTTCCCCAAAGATTTTTGAGTACGGTACAATACCGTGGCTAGCCAGTGCTTGAAGGGTGCGAGGAGAGGCCACAAAAGAGCTAAGCGCGGCTGTAAAACATGAAGAGAGAATGCCTATTAGTACGGCAGGTCCCCAATATGCACGGTCCACAGCGATAAGTAGATTAGAGCGTAACTCTTCCGGGGTGGCTACTAAAGAGTACCAAATGGCTAATGACACATAAACCAATAAAGAGAATGCCCAGGCAACCATAGTGCCACGGGGAATACTTTTTCTCGGCTCTTTCAGGTTGCCCGACATGCTCGCGCCCACCATAATACCCGTTGCGGCGGGAAAGAAGACCGCGAATAGTACCCAGTAGTTGCTGGATTCGAAGCTCCCAAATAACTGAGGTGATTGGAGTTCAGGAATTGAATTTAATCCTGCAAACATGGAAGCAAGCGCAAGGATGACCCCAGTCATGACCAGCACTTGAATGCGGAAAGCGAGAGAAGTGCTGATGAACGAAATGGTGAAAACAAGAGCAAAGACACCAACCACAACGAGGATTTTAGGGTGCTCAGGGAAGATAAAGACCCAGCCTTCCATAAAGCCATAGATATACATGGCTGTTGAGAGAGCCTGCGCTAAAAAAAAGGGAATCCCAATGCTGCCGCCCACTTCAAGGCCTAAGCTTTGGGTCGCAATCGAAAATACCCCTCCGGCTCCTATACGAATGTTCGTTGTTATGGAAGACAAGGAGAGCGCTGTTGCCCCTGTGATGAGGTAGGCCATGAATATGATAAGCAGCGCCCCTAATAACCCCGCATTTCCCACGACCCAGCCTTCGCGGAGGTACATCATGACACCCAAGATCGTTAGGATTGTAGGGCGTATAACACCGCTGAACGTCCCAAATTTTTGGGTAGTCAGTTTGCTTTCTTTACCCCCGGCAAGCTCCTCCTCGATATGTGTTGTTGATTCTTCCTCTGTTTTGACGTCTTCCGGCGATTCCATCCAGTCTACAATTGCGCTACATTAATTTCACAACGTTGTGTGTTCGGGCAGACTCATAGAGGGCTAAGATTGTCTTTATGTTGTTTCTACTGTCAGATAAAGGGAGTAAAGATGGGACTCCATCAAGAACAGCATCGGCAACATGCTCTACTTCGTCTACATACAAATGACTTCCATCAACGGCGACATACTCTGTATTGTTGCCTCTTTGAATGTGAATAAAACACCGTTGCTCTGGTTTAAATGTCATAGGGATAAAAAGAGAGGCCTTACTGCCAGTTACTTCCGTATGCATTCTAAATTGAGATCGGAAGCCAGAGTCAAATTGAGCAGTAACGCCATTTGCAAATAACATCTGGGCACTGAACGACTCATCGATTCCAGAATCGCCTACGTGTTGATAGGCAAAGACTTCTTTAGGCTCTGATCCTATCACATACCTGCTGAAGCTTAATGGATAACACCCTACATCCCAGAGGCTGCCTCCTCCAAGATCAGGGTCCCAGCGTACGTCTTTAGGCCGATTTAGAGGAAAGGTGAAGGCCCCTTTAACGTGGTGCACATCACCAATTTCACCTGAATCGATCATGTCCTTGATTTTCAATGTGCGTTGGTGGAACCGGTACATAAATGCCTCAACCAGGAAGGTGCCGGCCTTTTCTGCGGCTGCGGTCATTGCGTCCACATCACCAACAGAAAGTGCAAGTGGTTTTTCGCACAATACATGCTTTCCCGCCTCGGCTGCTTTGATTGCCCATTCAGCATGGAACTGGTTCGGTAAGGGAATATAGATGACGTCTATGTCTGGATCGGACAGTAGGGCTTCGTAACTGCTATGTGCTTTAGGAATAGACCATTCTTTCGCATAAGCATCCGCTTTTTCTTGCGTTCTACTGGCTACTGCTAACAGATTGTTGCGCACTGATAATCGAAGAGGGGGGATGATGGAACGATTGATCCGGGCTGTACCGAGAAGACCCCAGTTTAATGACTTGATCATGGATAATAGTCTTTTATTGTAAGTCGGAGAGCGTTAATTGCCTCTAGAGTACCAAAACGATAAACGACAAACAATAAGGAATAAACAAAAAAAGCCGCGATAGGTCGCGGCTTAAAAAAAATGGAGGCAGAGACATGATGCCCACAATTGTCTCTACCTCCGTGCCCAGTTGCAATGTGATTTAGATCATTGCAACCATCGGGCCAAAAATGAAAAACCGGTACATAATGAAATAAATGAGCTCTTAAGGTCATTTATCGTTTCAAACTGTCTATTTTTGACACAGGAGTGTCTAGATTTTCGATACACTTACCTGCAAATGCCCCTTTAATCAATCATTCAAGGTGTTATTTCATCATGAGACACGCTTTAATTATTGGTATTATCCTGGTTCTTTCTTTATCTGCCTGCTCTCAAGGTGAGGAAAACCCTCCAAAATGGTGGAAAGGCAATCTTCATACGCATTCGTTATGGAGTGATGGCGATGATTATCCTGAGATGATCATTGATTGGTACAAAGAACAGGGATACCACTTTCTTAGTCTCTCCGATCACAACATCCTCTCAGAAGGCGATCGCTGGATTGATACCACGCGAAATAATAGCGGTACGCGCGCTTATACTGCGTATGTGGATCGGTTTGGAGAAGACTGGGTTGAGACGAGAATGGATTCCAGTGGGTATCAAGTTAGACTTAAAACCCTGAATGAATTTCGTCCCGAGTTTGAGGAAGAAGGCGCATTTTTGCTGATTCAATCGGAAGAAATTTCAGATGGGTTTGATGGCAAGCCGATCCATATAAATGCTACGAATGTCCAAGAACTGATCGAGCCACAACAAGGAGGGACCCTTCGTGAAGTGATTCAAAACAATGTTGATGCTGTGTTGGATCAGCGCGAGCGTTTGGGAATAAAGATGTTTCCTCACATCAATCACCCTAACTTTGGGTGGGCTATTACAGCCGAGGACCTAATCTCGTTAATGGGAGAACAATTTTTCGAAGTTTATAATGGGCATCCCGCTGTAAATAACTACGGAGACGAAAATCGTCCTGGCCTTGAGCAGATGTGGGATATTATCACTACCCGTCGCATTATTCAAGGCCGGCCTATCATGTATGGTATGGCTGTAGACGACAGTCACAATTATCATGAAGTGGCCATCGAGAGGGCAAATTCAGGTAGAGCCTGGGTCATGGTGAAATCTGATAGCCTCACGGTAACGGGACTTATCGATGCGATGGAGCGGGGTGACTTTTACGGGTCAACCGGGGTGGAGCTTGTAGATGTTAAGGTGTCAAATCGCCGTATCGCAATAGAGATCAAAGAGGATGAAGGAATGACATATGAGACGCATTTCATTGGGACCCGCGTGAACCACGATTCGACAAGTACAGCAGTGGAACACGAGGGGAGCTATGTGACCCGGTCCTATAGCCCCGGCATTGGGGAGATAATGGCTGTAGTTGAGGGGAATAATCCGGTATATGAGTTTACTGGCGATGAGTTGTATGTGCGAGCAAAAGTCATTTCTTCAAAGCTTAAGGTTAATCCATACAGGGAGGGAGAGACGGAGGTTGCCTGGACTCAGCCAGTTGTTCCGTGAACCCTGAAAAGGTGAAACTAACACTTGCTGACTACCTGTCCGTGACGCATCCCTCGGATGCATCCGAGACATTTTTAATGTATTTGT
>JAHQVL010000424.1 GCA_019634345.1 Rhodothermaceae bacterium | reverse complement strand
GTTACCAGGTACAAACCGTAACACTGGAGACGTATCCAGGATTTTACCTGACCGGAACGCTGTTTCTTCCTCCGGGAGAGGGTCCATTCCCAGCTATTCTGAGTCCGCACGGGCATTGGAGTGAAGGCCGATTCGAGGACATCGAGCGCGCCTCCATTCCAGGCAGGGCTTTAAACTTTGCCAAGCGAGGTTTTGCAGTCTTTTCCTATTCCATGATTGGATACAATGAAACCGAGGATTTTTTCCCGCACCGATTCGACACTCCGCAGTATCAGCTTTGGGGGTTCTCAGCAATGGGCCTGCAATTATGGAACAGCATAAGAGCGCTTGACTATCTCGGCTCACGGAAAGAGGTTGATGCCGATAGAATTGGGATGACAGGCGCCTCCGGAGGTGGTACGCAAACCTTCTTGCTGACTGCGATCGATGATCGCATTAGAGTGGCAGCGCCCGTCAATATGATTTCTGCTCACTTTCAAGGGGGATGCATCTGCGAAAACGCCCCGCTTCTCAGGCATTCGATTAACAATGTTGAAATAGGGTCCCTTGCCGCTCCCCGCCCCCTTCTTCTGGTGTCGACCTCAGGAGATTGGACCCTGAATACGCCCAATCTAGAATTCCCTGCCATTCAGCAGATCTATTCATTATTCGATGCTTCCAGCCGAGTTGAAAACGCCCACTTTGACTACCCTCATAATTACAACAAGGCAACCCGAGAATCGGTCTATACCTGGTTTGAAAAATGGTTAGGCAATCAAACCAGTTCCGAACAAGAATCCCCTTTTATCCTCCCTCCATCAACAACTGCAAATGCCGTCCTTCCTGACACCCCTTTATCCGAGCCGCAGTTATTTGCTTCATTTAAGGCACAAGGGACTCAACACTTGTTACTGAACACCCCCACTTCATGGAGTCAACTGAATACGTTTAAAGCGTCTTACGGACGGGCCCTTGAGCACAGCCTTTATGTTGAAGAAGAGCTACCGGTGGAGCTTACGACCGTTAAAGCCACCGATCATACAGCAGCATCCGATGCCATACTCATCATACATGGCAGTTCAGGTGAAAGCCATCAGAAGGCTAAAAAGATTGCAGAAGCATATAGCGCAAAGGGTATACTCGCAGCCATGTTGACCAACACGAACAGCTTAGATGGTTTTAATCAACCCATTGATTCCGTTTCTTATTGGACTACCTATAATCCAACATTTGCCCAGGCCAAAGTACATCGAATCATTTCGGCAGCTCGTACACTTAATGCCCGGCCAGATGTGCGCCACGTTGACTTAATCGGCCTGGATGATGCTGGAGCGCATACCCTTCTTGCTCGATCCCAGCTCTCCTTTATTCGAACTACCCAGGTAGACTTCAATGGATTGGCTTATGAGTCCGATGACATCTTCCTAAAGCACCTGCAGATACCTCTCCTGAGAAGAGCCGGTGATTTTAAAACAGCCGTCGCCATGACCGTCCCTGGATCGCTCACGATTCAGAATCTCCCCAATAGCGAACTCAAATCATGGATCCGACGGCTGTACAATGAGTTAGGTGCTGGTGACATGCTTTCTTTCGAATAATCCACATGTAGAGTTCATGATTCAGGAAAACATCTTCAATGGCGTTAAAGAAGCCATGAAGGCCCGTGACAAGGAGCGCCTTGCTGTATTGCGAGGTATCAAAACAGCCATCACCAATGAATTGGTAGCCACCAAACGTACTCCTCAAGACTCCTTAAATGACGATGAGACGATCAAAGTAATTACGAAACTGGCAAAGCAGCGAAAAGAATCCATTGCTCAGTTTACTAAAGGAGGCCGGCCGGAGTTAGCACAAAAAGAAGAATTTGAGCTAACAATTCTGCAAGAGTTCTTGCCCGAGTTGATGTCTAAAGAGGATATCCTTAAAGTGGTTGAATCTAAAAAAGAGCAATTAGGCATATCGGACCCTTCTAAGAAAGGCATGCTGATCGGAGCGGCCATGAAGGAGCTTAAAGGAAAAGCGGACGGTAGCATGGTCCGGGAAGTGGTTGAATCCTTGTTTGAATAATCGCGGTCGAATGCGCCTCAAGATAACCGGCTATGCGCCTGTGGAGCATTGTTTCTGCCGGTGAATCATCGTATCCTTACTGCACACTCAAACAAAACCGGGGTTCAATCAAACAACATGAAATCAAACGCGAACGTCAATATCGAGCGTCTAGAAACCGCGTTACGCACCTTACGCGAGGCTAATGGAAAATTGAAAATGCAGGTCAAAGCATTAGACTCCGCGCTAGAGCGGCTGCATTCTACCATGACCAAAGTCTATAATCGACATGGCGCTCCTTTTGGACCAGATATAAATTCAGTACGAATTTGGCATAAATACCGCCAGTACACTACCCAGAATTAAGAAAACCACAAGGTTTTACTCAGCCATCAACCTCTTCTTTGGGCCCTGATCTTAGAATTCTCTGAGATCAGGGCTTTTTCTTTTCAGGGATTAGCCGTTAATTAATGCAATCCCCAGGGTCTATACCGAAACACGAAACATATTGACACTATGACCTCTCGCCGCGATTTTCTAAAGACTACAGCTACTGCAACGACGGGCATCTCCATGACCCGGTTAATGAATTCTGAGAATTTTGCTTACGCCGGCGGGTCGGATGTTATCCGCGTTGGGCTTGTGGGTGCTGGCGGTCGAGGGACCGGAGCTGCGCGTGACTGTGCAGTTTCTGCTGAAGGCGTTGAGATTGTTGCCATGGGCGACTTATTCAGGGATCGCCTTGATGAGCGCAAGGCACCTCTACAGGAAGCTATTCCCGATCAATATAACGTCTTGGACGAAAAATGCTTCAGCGGATTTGATGCCTATAAAAAAGTCATAGATAGTGATATCGACCTTGTGATTCTGGCTACGCCTCCGGGCTTCCGCCCTGCTCACCTGCGTTATGCTGTAGAAGCGGGTAAACACGTTTTTATGGAGAAGCCGGCCGGTGTCGACCCTGCTGGAATCCGCTCTGTGATTGAGTCAGGTAAAATCGCAGACGAAAAAGGCCTCTCGATTGTAGCCGGGACGCTTTACAGGAGGCAACATAGTTTTATGGAAGCGATTGACCGTATTCATAGCGGGCGCATTGGAAAGATCGTTTCTGCCCAAGAATATTATCTTACAGGCCCTATCTGGCTGCGTCCCCGCAAGCCCGGTATGTCCGACATGGAATGGCAGTGCCGCAACTGGTATTACTTTACATGGCTCTCTGGCGATCACATCGTCGAGCAATTTGTGCACAACATCGATGTCATCAACTGGACATTGCAAGGTAATCCCATCAAGTGTATCGGCTCGGGCGGGCGTACAAAACGCGTTGATCCAAACTACGGCCACATCTACGACAACTTCAGTATCGTTTATGAGTACCCCGATGGGGTACAGGTAACGGCTATGTGCCGGCAGATGGAGAACTGCTTGAATCGGACATCCAACAAAATTATCGGTACAGATGGCGTTGCGGATGTCAACCCCGATCATTCGATTATCACCTCCCATAAAGGCAAAATGATTTTCGAATATCCTGAAAAAGGCAACAACGGGTATGTGCAGGAGCACACGGATCTGATTCAAAGCATCCGAGACGGCAAACCAATTAACGAAGCAGAGCAAATTGCACACAGCACCATGACCGCTATCATGGGCCGCGAAGCCTGTTATTCAGGCAAAGAAATTACCTGGGAAGAGATGATGCAATCCACCCAAAACCTCGTTCCAGACAACCTCGCGTTTTCTACCTTGCCTGTGTCGCCCGTACCCGTGCCCGGCGTGACCCAGGTTGATCGGGGGCCGGACATGGCTGCGCGATAGGATATTGCCAGGCCGTCTAACCCACACTCACCGCTTTTACTACTAAACCATGAACCGTCGTTCCTTTGTTAAAGCAGGTACCCTGGCCTATGCAGGTACTGTGATACTTCCACACTCATCTAAAAACGTATTGTCCCAACCCGGCACCATCAAAAAGGCGGTGAAATTTGGGATGATCGATGAGCCGATTTCGGTGCTGGAAAAATTTAAGCTTCTCAAAGAGTTGGGATTTGATGGTGTGGAGCCTAACAGTCCGAGCGACCTCGACGAAAAAGAAGTGATTGAAGCCATCAAAGAAACGGGGCTTCCTGTTCATGGTCTTGTGGATTCCGTCCACTGGAAAAAGACTTTTGGAGACCCGGATCCGGCTATACGCGAAGAAGGAAGAGCCGGCTTAGAGCATGCGTTGAAACAAGCAAAAGCATTCGGTGCTTCGACCGTTTTACTGGTTCCTGCAGTGGTAAATAAGCAGATCTCCTACGCAGATGCGTATACCCGCTCCCAGGCCGAAATCCGCAAGGTGCTCCCCCTTGCAGAAGAGTTGCAGATTAAGATCGCCCTGGAGAATGTCTGGAATAATTTCTTATTGAGCCCGCTCGAATACGCGCAGTACATCGATGCCTTCGACAGCCCCTGGATCGGCGCGTACTTTGATGTTGGCAACATCGTCAACTATGGCTGGCCGGAGCATTGGATTCGAACCCTCGGGCATCGCATTCTGAAATTAGACATCAAAGAATTCAGCCGGCAAAAACGAGATGACGAAGGATTATGGAAAGGGTTTGGGGTTGAATTGGGCGAGGGCGATTGTGACTGGCCGGCTGTGAGGCAGGCGCTGAAAGACATTGGTTATTCCGGCTGGGCTACTGCTGAGATCCGTGGTGGGGATACCGCGAGGTTGAAGGATATTGCGATGCGGATGGATCGGATTCTGGATACCTGAGAGGAATCTTCTATCACCCCACAATTTCTTCAATCACGTGCCCATGCACATCGGTCAAACGGCGGTCGATGCCATTGTGCAATACGGTTAGCCGCTCGTGGTCGATGCCAAGCAGGTGCAGTACGGTGGCATGGAGGTCGTAGCAATACGTGGGATTTTCGACCGCTTTATAGGACCATTCATCACTGGCACCGTAGGTAACGCCCCCTTTGATGCCGCCCCCGGCTGCCCAGTTGGTGAATGCGAAGGGGTTATGATCGCGGCCTCGGCTTCCCTGGCTGCACGGCATACGGCCGAACTCTGTGGTCCAGATCACGATGGTATCATCCAGCATGCCCCGTTGCTTCAGGTCGATAAGTAAGGCAGCCGCCGGCTTATCCATGCTGGCACCCATTTCGCCATGATCCTTTTCCAGGTCCTCATGAGAATCCCAATTGCGTCGCGGGAAGGCATTATCCGCACCACTCCAAACTTGAACAAAGCGTGTGCCCCGCTCTAGCAATCGGCGGGCAATCAGGCAATTTCTACCAAAATCTTCAGTTACGGGATCGTCCAGTCCGTATAGCTTACGTATCACGTCCGATTCCCCGGATAGATTGAAGACTTCAGGCGCCGAGACTTGCAATCGTGCAGCCAGTTCAAAACTTTGAATCCGTGCTTCCAGTCGCGAATCGCCTTCCCGGCTCTTGAGATGGCTGCGATTTAGTGTATTCAGTACATGAAGGCCTTCTCTATCGGCTGCCGGCGTAACGTACTCATCGGCCGGTGGGAACAGGTCCGTGATGGGCTCCTCCATTGCAGGCTGAACCAGAGTGCCTTGATGGGTTGAGGGAAGAAATCCTGCCGTCCAATTCTTCGGTCCACCCGGGCCAAACCCACGCGAATCAGGCAATACTACAAAGGTGGGTACATTGTCTGTGATTTTACCCAATCCGTAACTTACCCACGCGCCAATGCTTGGGAAGCCCGGCAAAACAAACCCGGTATTCTGCATAAACGTCGCCGGCCCGTGTACATTTGACGTAGCAACCATTGCAGGCAGGAAGGCGATGTCATCAACGCATTGGGCCAGGTGAGGCACCAACCCGCTCATCCACTTTCCACTTTGTCCATACTGTTTCCATTCCCAGGGAGATGGCATTACGACACCCGGGTCGCTTTGAAACAGATCGACGCCTTCTCCTGGATCAAAAGGTTCGCCGGCTCGCTTGATGAGTTCGGGTTTATAGTCAAAGGTATCAACCTGGCTCGCTGCTCCTGACATGAATAACTGGATGACGCGTTTCGCCTTTGGGGCATGATGCAGTCCATCAGGACCAATCCCCGAAGGAACGACTCCTGCAAAAGCATCCATGCCTAATAAATGCATCAATGCAACACCACCTAACCCTCCTCCATACCTCCATAAGAATTCGCGGCGAGACACCGGCGTCCAGGCTTTGTGTTTCATGGTTCCGATTTAATCAACGTAAAAGAATTCGTTCATGGCAAATATCAGACGGCAGGCAGCAGCTAAACCATGCTCCCTGGCATACTCCGCCAGGGTGTCAAGCTCCTCTGGCGTTGGATGCCTCAACAAGGCCAGGCTGAATCCTTCAGTAAGCTGTTCTTCTACTGTGCTGAAAGAGGCCTCCAATCGTTCGGCAAAGTAGCCGGCCTGGCGGACCATAAAGGGATTGTTCAGGGCTGCTAGCGCTTGCAAAGCAGTAACGGTTTCATTTCTGACAGGAGTGCTTTGCGAAGGATCTGCACAGTCCAACGTGGTCATAAAGGGATCAGGAACGGTCCGCACAATGGATCGATAGATCGCTCGCCGGAACGAGGAAGGGTCGCGTACATCGTGACGGGCATACAGATAACGGGGAGAGTGATCATCCTCATACAAAAATGCATCAAAACCAGGCCCGCCCATTGTTAGATTCAATTTGCCACTGACTGCCAGGACGGCATCTCGTATGGCTTCGGCTTCCAACTGCCTGCGATTGGCTCGCCAGAGGTACTGATTTCCTCCATCGATCTCATCGTACTTATCTTTGTGCCGAGCTTGTTGCCTGTATGTAGCACTGGTAACAATCAAACGGTGAAGCTCCTTCAGCGACTGGCCCTTATCGAGAAATTCCTTTGCCAACCAGTCAAGTAATTCAGGGTGCGAAGGTATAGCTCCCATTTTGCCAAAATCATTCGGTGTTGTAACCAATCCTTGACCGAAGTGATAGTGCCACACCCGGTTTACAATAGAGCGCCAGGTAAGCACATTTTGCTCGTCGACGATCCATTTCGCCAGAGCGGCACGCCGCATCCCTTCTTCATGATCCTCAGGCAATAAAAAACGGGAAGGCATATCAGAAAGCGCTGAGATTGTACCAGGCCCAATCTCCTTTCCTGGTTGTTCAGTATCTCCTCTATTCAATAAATAGATGGGCCTGGGCGTCTTTGCTGGGACAAACCGAAACCAGTTTGAAAAATCTGAGGCAGCCGCGTATACATAGTCTGGTTCAGGGAGTCCTTTCAATGAATCCCTCAAAACCTCTAAACCATCTATCATCTCCCGTAAGGTTGCTCTCTCTTCGGTCGATAGGGGCTTTCTTCGGATCTGCAGTTCGTCCGACTGTAGTTTTGCCAGTGCAGCTTCACGCTCGCGTACGGCTTGCCTTGATGCGGGCGTAGAGATGCCGGGTTCAATACCTCGTCTGCTATCGTATCCATCGACCAGATAGGAGGTATCCCATTTCCCTTCTGTATTGGAATCCAGGGCGCGAACCGACTTCTGGAAAGCCACATTTGATTGCCCCTCATACACCTGCATCTCAGCGAGCGAAAAAAAGTAATTCGATCCACGCCCTTTCCATAACTCGGTCACAGTCACTCTTATGAAACGTGCCTCTACAGGCTCAGGAAGCGTCAGATTGTAATTGTGATCCGTTCGCTGGCTGTAGGCTTCTTCAGTAAAATCAGCCAATACAATGGCACTGGAGAAATCTGAAGACACATCCGCTTCGACTTTAAATCGCCACGGGAAGCCAAATCCGGGCACGGGAATGTCATCCCTTGGACGTGCCGGCACCAGCGTAATCTTTTCTACAGGATATGCAGCACCGAGGTCAACCTCCACCCACTTCTCCACATCGGGCGTTTGTTCTGTAAGACTACGATAACCGTTGGTCGTGCTTGGAGGTATTCGAACCCGGTTGAGATCTCCTTGCACCGATACCTGTTCGCTAATGATCTCGGACAGCCTGGCTGAATCCTGCGGTGCAAGCTTCAGCCTTAATGCATCCAACCGTTTTTCCAGGGCCTTCTCCTCGTTTTTCAGCCTGTTTCTTAAGACGTGCAGCTCTGGATCCTCATGATAGGGCCTATTCGCCCGATCGATGCCCGAGAACACGGCTTGCAAACTGTAATAGTCTGCCTGGCTGATAGGGTCGAATTTATGATCGTGGCACCGGGCACATTGGGCTGTCATGCTTGTGAAGGCTCCCATCGTCGTCGCAACCATATCGTCTCTGTCCAGGTTGCGCACGATCCGCTTGTCCTTCGTCCCGTTTTTGACCTCAACATGACCTACCAGGTCCCAGGGGCCAGCAGCCAAAAAACCAAGCGCCACTGTTGAAGAAGGC
>JAHQVL010000423.1 GCA_019634345.1 Rhodothermaceae bacterium | reverse complement strand
TAGAACTCCTGATGCTGTGCGTACTATTGCATTCGACACCCATCAGTTGGGCTCCTGGGACAGCAGTTTGCTTGTATTCCTGCTTGAAGGCCTCGACTTTTGCTCAACCCACAATATTCGCTTCCATCAGGAATCCTTACCCGAAAACATCTCGGCCCTTATCAGTCTTTCTCAGGCCGTTCCTGAGAAAAAGGACACCAAAACAGAAAAGAAAAGAGGATTCATTACCCTCATCGGCGAAGCCGGCCTTGCTTTATCTGCTGACATCCTCAATTTCATCTACTTTCTAGGCATCATCGGACGGGCCATTTTTAATGTGGTCACGTTCAGAGCACGGATGCGTTGGCGGGATTTCTGGGTGATATTCCAGGCTAATAGTGCGAACGCTCTCCCCATCGTCACCCTCATCAGTTTTCTTGTAGGCCTGATTATCGCTTTCCTGGGCGTAGTTGTGCTGCAGCGCTTTGGAGCAGGTTACTACGTGTCCTACATCGTGAGTTATGGCGTCCTTCGTGAGTTGGGCGCTTTGATGACGGCTATTATCATGGCCGGACGAACCGGAGCTGCTTTTGCAGCTGAACTCGGGAGCATGAAAATTTCAGACGAAATCAATGCCTTGGAAACCCTGGGCATCTCTCCCGTCGACTTCCTGGTCCTTCCCCGATTTCTTGCGATATTTTTCAGCATGCCGCTCTTGACCCTTTACGCAAACTTTGTTGCGATCCTCGGTGGTATGATGGTGGCAACCACGATGCTTGACCTCAATATCACGCAGTTTTTAACGGGTCTCCTCGAACCTGTTACCCTCACCGATGCCTTACTCGGGCTCATCAAAGCCTGTGTATTCGGCGCAATCGTTGGAATTGCCGGCTGCCTCAGAGGGATGCAGACAGGCAAGGATGCGAGCGCAGTAGGTGCTGCGACCACCTCAGCAGTAGTGACTGCTATCACGTTGATTATCCTGGCGAATGCGTTTCTCGACTGGCTCGCCGCCATTACGAAGTTTTAGGCCATGGAAACGAGAGAATATCCCCCCATAGAAGTCCGAGATCTTACGATGGCATACGGCTCATTCGTCGTCATGCAGGACATCCAGTTTACGATAAATGCAGGGGAGATTTTTGTTATTATGGGAGGCAGTGGCAGTGGAAAAAGTACGCTTCTCAAACACTTGATCGGACTAAAAAAGCCGGCAGAGGGGAAGATTCTTTATGATAACGAGAACTTCTGGGATATGAATAGGAGGCGTAAAAACCAGGTTCGGCAGCGCATGGGCATTCTCTACCAACATGGGGCCCTTTGGAGCGGCATGACGCTCGAAGAAAACGTAGCTTTGCCGCTTAAAGAATACACGAACCTGCGCCGTGATGAAATCAAAGAGATCGTATCCCTAAAACTCTCTCTGGTCGGGTTGAAGGGCTTTGAATCGTTTTACCCTGCTGAGATTAGCGGAGGCATGAATAAACGAGCCGCCCTGGCCCGTGCCATGGCCTTAGATCCGGACATTTTGTTCTTCGATGAACCGTCTTCAGGGCTCGACCCTATTTCGTCCGGCCGGCTGGATGACCTGATCTTACGAATCCGTGAAAGCCTTGGAACGACCATTATAATTGTAAGCCATGATCTTGCGAGTATTTTTAAAGTCGCAGATCGGGCTATCTTTCTGGATTACCGGGTGAAAACCATGACGGCCCTTGGCAATCCTATTGAAATGAAAAATAATCCTCCTAACGAGGAGATTTATCGCTTTCTGACACGCAATGCATAATACACTATGAGTAAGCGCCCAAACCCAACATTAATCGGTGTCTTTATACTAGGCACTATTGTTCTGGCTGTAGCGGGGCTTTTTATATTCTCTCCAAAGCTCTTCTCGAGCGACACAGCCGTTTTTAATAGTGCATTCCGTGAGTCGGTCAATGGCCTCTCGGTCGGATCCATTGTCAAATGCCAGGGGGTACCTATTGGCGAAGTAACAGATATCCAACTGTTTATTGACGTCGAAGAAGAAACGTTCTACGTCCCTGTTTATTACGAAATCGACATGGAGCGCCTGAGAGCAATCACAGGATCCAGACTTCCTTTTGAGCGAGACGAAATAGCGTTACACATCGAAAAAGGACTGAGAGCACAATTACAGATGGAAAGTATCGTCACCGGGCAGATGTATATCGAACTGGCTTACCACGAAGCTCCTGGCCCGCCGCAATACCTTGAAGGGGGTATTGAAAACCTGGAGATACCCACGTTATTCTCTCCGATGGCTCAACTTGGCACAGAAACATCCAGCCTGGTATCCAATCTACGATCCGTCAATGTAAACGCGATCAGCGACAATTTGACGGCTTTCTTGATCAATGCCAATAACAAACTGGATGAACTTGACCTTGCCGGATTAAATTCGTCGATCATGGAAGCGGCCCAATCCATCGACGCCCTGGTAAATTCAACTGAAGTCCAGAGTGTTGTAACGAGAGCTCCTGAATTGACTGAACAACTGAACGCCACAATGGTCGACATCCAGACTCTGTCGAAAAATCTTGATGGTGCGCTGGGTAAGCTAACTACAGATGTTGACGAAACCAGCGAGGAACTCCGGCTCACCTTGCAATCTGTTCGAGGCTCTATTAAAGATGCCAATGCCCTGATGACGACAGATTCTGGCATCGGCTATCACTTGCAAGAAACGCTGATTAGCCTGACTGATGCGGCCGATGCCTTACGCCTACTCGCAGAATCTCTTGAACAGAATCCCGACATGCTCCTTCGCGGAAGGCCTGAAACTGAGCAATAATTATGACGCCCAACTACCACACTATTCGATTTTCATTCTTTTTGATGGCCCTGTTTTTCATACAGGGATGTGTAAACCTAAAACCCCCGGAAAGCACTGCTCGCTTTTATGTTTTAGGCGCTCGCGAACACACAGAAACCCCTTCTGCATCTTCGTTGGTGAAAGAAGATTCTGGGATATCAGTAGGGTTGCGCCGCTTGCGCCTGGCTGCCTACCTGGACACACCCTACATTGTCCTTCGGCACGGGACCAATGAGGTGAGCTTCTCTGAAAACCACCGTTGGGGGGAAGATCTGGAGAAAGCCATCAACCGTACTATTCAGACCCACCTCAACTCTCATGCATCTATTCGCCGCATCGATGCAGCACCGTGGCCGATAAACACCACACATGATTACTTGCTTCAAATTCATGTTCTTCAATTTGAAGGTCAAACAGATGCGTTATTGGCAGAAGAAATGCCCATTGCACTCGAAGATCAGGATGTTCAGGTCCACCTTGTTGCCAATTGGCAAATCATCGACCCGAATACCAACGATGTCATCCATCAAGAAAAAACAGATGTTTTGCTAGGAGGATGGAATACAGACATCTACTCCAACCTGGTATCCGGGCTCGATCATACCTTAAAGGCCATGGCTTCAGATATCGCAGCGACTCTCGAAGCAATCGAGAGGGATGGGGCCTAAACTGTTTCTGGTTTCTTACAGAATAAACTGCCACTGTAGCACAACGAGGTGTTGCTGATTACCTGATGGCGCCTCGAGCATGCTGTATCCCAGTGTAGCGCGTTGATCTGAGAAGTTGCCTCCTTTCAGCTTGCTCAGGCTAAAATTCAGCCCACCACTCACGAAATCGGTACCATCAATTCGGGTGTCTAATTGTGCATTTTCATACCGAGCGAATAGCTCCATATGGTCGTTCAATCGAAAGGCTCCCAATACGCTAACGCCCAGGCGCTCTTGCTCACCTTCATTAAAATTAATCCCAATGAGATCCAGCTTAACCCTGAACGGTTGGCTTCCAGGCGCGGCGCCGTAATAAGCATGAGCGGCATAACTAACGTACTTTCGCCCCTCTCCAAAAGCATTTGCGGTATTTGGATTCTTGCTTGAATTCTGGCTCAAATAGCCTCCTACTTCCAGGCCTTCAACAGCCTGCACGCGATGTGCGGCATATACACTCGTGGCAAGTACGGATCGATCGATGCCACCTGTTGTTGCTTCGCTACTGATGGTTTGCGAGAAATTGCCCCGGCTTCGGCTGAAGCTGCCATCCCCATTGTGCAAAAAGGCAACTAACGTCCATGCAGGCGTCTGATACTGTACATCCAGCCCAAAGTCACGTCCTCCTCCTCCGAGTGTTGCTCCCGCCCATTGCTCAGCAATAGCGGCACGGTCAAATCCATCAATGAGGGGAATCGGTGTAAAAATGTGCGCACGAGGCTGTGCACTTGGCATAATGCCCATTCGCATCGTCACCTGCTCAGAAAGACGTACAAACGCGAACAAATCTACAGATTGAAAACTGCCACTGGCAAAATCAGCATCATAACGAACACCAATCTTCTCCCTGAGCATTACTTCTGCTCTGAATCGTGCTCTTCGGATACCAAACCCCATTCGGTCCATGGATGAATCGCCTTCTTCCATAGAGCCATAGGAAACGCGAGGCTGAAAAGCTCCCCAGAAATCGATCGTGGGGTACTTGTCGTCTTGACCTGTTGCCTCCTGAGGAATGCAAAACAGCAGTAAAAGGATATAAGTCATCATCACGGGATACGAGCGCATCCCGTCAATACGTATGGATTTTTTCATTGCCTATAACTTGAACTGGGTCAAAGAGTTGGGCTGGGTCACAATATGCGACCCAGCCCTTATCCCGAGTTTAATACGATGTTCTGAGGGAGAATGTATTACTCAGAAACGCGAACAGATCGTTCGCCTAGTGGCATAACAGGCCGGTTCGTGTCACCATGTGCAGCAGCAAAGACTTCAATTTGCTCAGGAGACATGGTGATTGGTGTTGTTAGTACATTCCAACGAACACCTTCGCTACATGGTGGGGTTGTAAGCGAACCAGGGTATGTCATGTACGTGAGATCTTCTGGTAGCATAGACATCAATGCAACAGGAGAAGCTTCTCCACCTTCGGAAAGCGAGGTATAGGCATCATATGCAGGGTTTGCTTCGCCACTAGAGATCAACACACCCACTACAGCCAGTTCACCTGCTTCACTCTGATGGACGAAATGTACCGCCATCGGGAAGTATTCACCGTCAAGAGTGTGCTCACTGGGTGTGTGTGCGTGGAACTGTAACAGGTTGTATGTATCATCGCCAATTGAGAGCATGTGCGACCCATCAGGGGTAGCTGTATATCCATGCCCGCTGTCGTTAACGGTCAGTGTAGCCTCGCCATATGTAAAGGAGAGCGCTGGTAAAGATGATGATTCAGCATCAGTGGAAACGAGTGCGATAGGTGATTGCTCAACGCCGGCAGAGCAGGCGCCATAGGCATCGTCAAGGCTTCCCCATGCATCAGGTCCTCCGTCACCCTCATACGTCCATGCTGTTTTTTCCATGGGAGCGGCTTCGGGTTCTTGAGCTTCTGCTGTCGACATATCTTCTTGAGCCTGCTCAGCACAGCCTACGATAACAAAGAAGCAAAAAAGTGTGTACAGAGCTAAACGATCTGCTTTCATAGTTGGTAACGTTTGGTTAACAGTGGTATAGTGCTATTTGTATTCAGTCTAAAAACACAGAGTACAACTCTTATGACCATTAAAAAGATGTTAACAGAATAATAAATCGCCCAAAAACCTGTTCTTCACATTTTCTTAAAAATATGTTCATCAGCCTGTCGGGTCATTCTTTTCTTTTTCGCACACCCTTAAGAACATGACCAATTGTCGTGGTCCATTCTCATCCGGATCATTGAGCATGTCTTACTGCCTTACGCTACGCCGCCATCCCCTATTTGAATGACCCAAACACCACATGGCCCAGCTTCAAATTAGTTTATTTGGAAAATTCAGTGTTCGTTATCTCAATAACGACCTCATGGATCACTTAGGACAGAAATCCCAGGAATTGATCGCTTTCCTTTCACTCCACAGAAATAAAATGCTTTCGCGTGAAAACCTCGCATCCAACTTGTGGAACGGCGAGTGTACGACGGCGCAATCTAAAAAGTACTTGCGAAAAGAACTTTGGAAAATGCAGCGCGGATTCCAGGACGAGAGCGAGGTTTTATTGGATCGCCTCCTGCATATTGAAAATGAATGGATCCAGTTTAATACAATAGATGAACTCGACCTTGACATTCACACCTTTGAGGAGGCCTTCTCGAGTGTACAGGGCATTAGTGGGGATGCCTTAAATGACCAACAGGTTGCTTCCATTGTACACGCCATTGGCATGTACCAGGACGGCCTATTACTTAACATGTATACAGGCTGGTGCCTCGAAGCTCGTGAACGATTCCAATGGATCTACCTGGCATTATTGGACAAGTTGACTCAATACTATCGCCGTATAGGCAACTATGATAGAGCCATCGAACTATCTCGAAAGGTACTTCACGTTGATGATGTAAGAGAATGTACACATCGAATGCTGATGGAGCTCTATCACAAAGCTGGAGACCGTACTTCAGCCCTACGTCAGTTCGCACTTTGCAAGCAAAAACTAAGAGAGGAATTTGATACAACGCCCTCACAAGCAACCACCGTATTGTTTGGGCAGATAGAACAAGAAGCCAAAATACCTTCCGGGTTCGAAGGCCCAAACGTGCCTCAGGGATTGCCTTTCTCTTCAAACCAGCTAACGATTCAACACGATATAGCCGTCGTATATCAGCAGTTGAAAAGCGTCATGCGACAGGTTGAAAAAGTAATGATGCACTTCGATGTGCAAAAAGAAGCTCCGAATCTAGAAGAAAATCTACCATTCCATCAAAAAGAACGGCTTGGAGACGCCGCCAGAGACGAGCCTGGATACCGCCTGCCTGTATGTTAGGTAGTCATGAAGTCCTATGAGAAAAACAACCTGGCTTTTGTCATCCGGATCTGGTCGGAAGAACGTGAGCCTGGGAAAAAGCGAATCTGGCGGGGACGCATCGTCAGCGCACACGATGATCGTGACTACCTGTATTTCAATCACCTATGTGATCTTATTCGATTCATTGTAACTCGCATGCTGCGGGTGCAGCTCTCGGTATCCTGGTGCGCACGCATAATCGCACGGCACTTTCGCCGATAGCCGGCACGGCTACCCTTTTAAATAATTTATTGTTTACTAAACCATCCAACAGCTGATATGTCAACACTTATCGTACCCGGCGTTCGCGTAGAAGCCCGATTTGACGTACTGCCACCACTGCCGGCACCTTCCGGTATCCTTGGCGCAGTCGGCATCGTGGACCGCCCTCCAGCTGGCACCATCGGAGTTACTAAGCCTAGCGAAATCCGTGACCTGATTGGCCCCGGCACCCAGGTCACTATGCCCGAGGTGATTCATGCTCTTGCCAATGGCGCCAGCGAAGCCATCATTTCTCCCGTCCTGGGAGGATCACCAGCATCAGTCGAGCTGAACAACAACGATGACACACCTCAGGCCGCTTTAATTCTTCGTTGCCGTTCTAACGGAAGTTGGGGCAATGATCTTCGCGTGCAAGTTACCTCTATCGATGACTCTGAAGGAAACCCTGTCCGCGTTAATATCCGTTTATTCATCGACGGGCAAGAAGTTGAATCTTTCAATGATCTTCGCGATGCACCGGGTGCATCGGACGATGTCTTCGAAGCCATCAATCGTAATTCACGCTATGTCGTCGCCGTAGACCCAGGTTTTGAAAGCTCACTTCCATCTGCGGGTACCGTTTTATTCCCAACGGCCGAACCTGTTGATGTAACAACAGATACTGCTGATGTCATCTTCCAGCTTTTGCTCGCCACAGGCGTTGCACCTGAGGGCTTGTCGGTTGAGATTGGTGTTGATGGTACCAGCGGAGAAATCAGCATGGACGTTTTCCAGGGAGGGCTCCAGGAATCATTGACCGGTATGGTCCTCAACCCGGATGACGATAACTACCTTCCCTACGTGCTCGAAACACAAAGCACGTACATTCGCGCTCGCTCACAACCATTTAGAGAAAACAGCCTGCCTGCAGCCACTACCGTATTGGCTCCTTTCGTTGGAGGCGATTCTCCCAACGTAGATGCGTACAGAACGGCTATCGAATTGTTGGCCGACGACCCACGTATCGATCTCGTCCTCGCTTCTATCGAGCCTGGCCGGGAAACCAGTGATGTCATTGAAATTCATCAAGCCCTATTGGCCCATTGCGTAACGATGGCCGACAACGGGGCGCCCCGTATTGCATTCGGTACCGTTACGGCAGAAAATGCAGGCAATCTGGACGCTATCCGGGACCATTCAGCAGCCGTCCGCAACCGGCGCTTTGTATTAATCGCACCTCCCGGTGCAGCCGGCGTTGTCGCAGGCACTATAGGACGATTACGGCCTCACTTTTCGCCAACGTTCAAAAATGTCCCCATGCAGGGCATTGCTCCATCTAGCTACCGAGAAAGCCAGCTGAACCGCCTGCTTGGATCAACGACCAACCTACTGGTTGTCCAGCAACGTGCAGGCCGCGGCGTCATCGTCCTACGCGGGCTTGATACCACGGGCGATCAGATCTCGGTTACTCGCGTCGCCGACCAGGCCATTCGCGAAACCAAAGCGATTTCGGAGAACTTCATCGGCCGGCTCAACACCGACGAAGCTCGTGTTGCTCTGCGTCAACAAATCGTGGCAACCTTCACCCGCATGGAACGCGAAAACGCACTCGTCCCATCCACAGACGGCAGCGACCCTGCCTTCCTCGTGGATGTGTACTCAACGCAACAAGACTTTGCCCAGGGCATCGTCCGCATTGACATCGCCGTTCGCCCAGTCCGTGCTATCGACTACATCTACGCCAGTATCCGGGTGAAGAATTAACGCGAAACTCGAAACCAAACAGAAAATCTCATCAGGATTTACTGTTTGCCTAAAACCTTGAATTGACATTATGGCAACTATATTTGCAGCAAACGAAAGCACCGTTCTCCTTAACGGTGAAGCAGTTGAAGGGGTCGATTCCATCGAATATCGATTCCAGCAGGCCCGGCAGAGCATTTACGCGCTGGGCAGTGCGGAACGGGTAGGGATGGCATCAGGTGCACAACACGTACAGGGGCGGCTTCGCGTCGTCTCCTCCAGCCCAGCACTGAATGGCCTCACTGGAGAGGAGCCGTTCCAGATCACCGCTCAATTCCGCCAGGGTGATACGTCCATGACCGTCTCTTTTGACGATTGTCACTTATCCGAAAAAAGCTTCGACATGGGTGCAAGTGGATACGGTACTACCCTGTATGAATTCACCGCTGCCCGCGTGAGGGAAGAAGAAGGATAATTCTACTAACTCTCTGAACGCAGCGCGATGATCATTCCGATTGAATTCGATATCCACAACCAATCTGTACATATTGGTGAAACCGTGTTTCCTTTTGTGCCAGTGGACAGCCTCCACCCGGGGGCTGTTCGAATCGGCATGGAGGACGACACGGCTGTGCTCCGGCCATTGACCTTCGGAGAACGGTATGAGATATCGATGCGTGCTGCCATGACGGGTGATCCGGTAGAAGCGCTCTGCCGCTGGATGCTCCAGGCATCTACGCTTGAACATGCAGGATCTCTCGATCAACTCGTATTGGAAACGATGGCGTTGATCGTAAGCGGCGGCAATGAGGAAACGCCACCCTACATGGAATCCCTGCAATTACTGGGCAACCACGCCGGCTGGTCTATCGATCACATCGAAAACGCCAGCAGCACATTTGTGGATCGGATCCTTACCGACCTTACTCCGAAGCAGAACGAAGGTTGGACGCGGGTACTCTTTGGAAATCAGGCAACCAAGGAATCCGTCTCGATTCCAGAAGCACGGATAAAACTAGCGGAGAACTTATTGCGCCGGCTCGACCCGGGATTCACGGGAGAACCAGAGCATCAACAAACAGCTGCCTTGCCCGGTTCTTCCCCAGAGATATCTAGCTCAACACCAGCAGGACCTGATTCAGTACTGCAATCACCGCCCCGAGATAGTAAGGGGGTATCGATTGACGCCCTGGCTGCAAAGCAAGTTGGACAAATGAAGGCTAACACGCTCAGCAATCCAGCGCACGAAGGGTTCGCGTCCCCATCTCCAAACGAGAAACCGGCCCAGAGACATGGTCCAATCGTTCGGCACAGAAACCACCTGCCGCTGACATCTTCGTC
>JAHQVL010000422.1 GCA_019634345.1 Rhodothermaceae bacterium | reverse complement strand
GTCGCCATTTTCATTTCGAAATTCGTACCAGCGAATGGCAGCACGATCATCACCGATATTCACCGTATGCGTTGCCACAGTCCCAAAGTGGGAATCGAAATCCTGCGAGGAGAGCGAATGCATCGTAAACAACGAGAGCGGCTGGAGCAGACTTCCCCCTGAGGGTTGCTCAATACAAGATACAATCAGCTCGCCACAGAAGATGAGGTCATACGGATCTACGGCCAACTGGCTTATGTTCACCGAAACATCACCCGACTCAAAATCAAAGCTTGTGAGGTCGATGACCATGAACTGATCAAACGAAGCGCCAGTGGACGTATCGAGGTGTCCGGCAAAAAATGGCAACTGGTCTGAAGGAGCCTGCCCGACATAGTTGACCGGCAGAAACCCATCGGCAAAGACTTCAGGCTCGGCAGCTTCGACCAACTCATCCATATTTACCAGCAGTTCTACCGCAGGATTACCCGTACGCATCGTAGTATAATCCATAATTCCTCCCACTAGAAACGACGGCGATGGACCAAACATGCGATACATAACGAGCAGTTCTTCCCCGGAAGGCGAGAGGCCAAGCTTCGGGTAGTCACCAATAGGTTGGTGTGCAAACTCATAGCGAAAATAGCTGCCCAGCGGATCTGCAGAGCTAGACACCGCGATACACTGGGACGATGGCCCCGTAGGCGAAGCCACAGCAAACTGGCTGACAATCCATCGATTGTGGATCCCATCATAAAGGACAATAGGGTACCCATCGTTAGTCTCTTCACAGAGTCCGCCAAAGCCATTAAAAAAAGCGTTGCTGGGAAAAGGGCCCGTCAGGCTAACGCCATTGCGGTCGAAGATCTCTGTAACCAAATTATACATCCCCACAAAATGCCCTGGCCCAATAACCCCATTGGGATCAGGAGGCTGCAATTCAAATTCATTATCCGATTGTTCAGGCCCGTCAAAACTCACAAAGGGAGCTGGCCCGGGAACGAGCAGCGTCTTATCCATTTGCGCATTGGGGTATAGAGGTGCAGGGCTATTAAACACCCTCATCTCGCCCCGAGACTCCTCGTTTTTGTCCATACGCTCCCGCTCCGGTCCCCAGGCCGTTCGGGCCGTCATCGTCATCAAAGCCGGCGACTCATCCTGGCGAACAGCAAGATTGGGCTGCGCCGGTTGTTGAACTTGTTGGGCATACACGGTTGTGGTGATACACACCAGGAGAAAGGGTGCAAGAAATCGTTTCATGCGAGTACGATGGGCAAAATGCAGGGGATAATGAGAGGCCGTGGGTAAAAAACACCTCTTCCTGTGCCGAAGATAAAGAGAGAATGCCTGAACAGCAATGCAAAGCGTAGTGTTCTCGACTATATACTTTTCGTCTTAGTGATTATGCCCTGGTATTTATCTATCTACCCCTCTAATGTGATACACGCTTTGTTATACTACAGTTCTATTATTCAGGGATGCCCCCTTCCTACCTCAACGAAAACAAAACCGGAATCGTCATCCTGACAGGCACTGCCTTCCCCCTTTGCATCCCCGGCTCAAACTTCGTCTTCTTGATCGCCTCCAAAGCCACCTCATCACAACCGGCACCTATCCCCCGAGTCACCTTGGGATCAACCACGTTGCCATTTTCATCAACAACGAACTGTATAAATACGCGCCCTTCAACACCGGCTTGCTTCGCCATTTCTGGGTACTCGATCTGCTTCAATATGCCGGCCATGCCGCCGATTATTTCGGGCATCTTTTCAACGAGATGAAAAGGCTCGGACTGCTCCTCTTCCTCTTCTTCTAGCTCAGGCAATTCCGTGATGTACAACTCTTCTTCGATATCAAGGACAGTGTCCAGATCCAGTGCCTCGTCTTCTATGAGTTCATCATCGGGGACTTCTACCGGAATAGACGGCTTGGGAGGTGGAGGTGGTTTATCCTCTATTTCTGATTGTGGGATTTCGTCTATCTCGATGAGCGGCTGGTCAATCACATCGATGGAAAATGTAGTCTCCGGTGCAAAGTCTACCCGAAAAGCGGTGATCAAAAGGGACAGAGCTAAGATAAATCCGCACTGCATGTACAGCGCATACTGACGGCGTACATTCGCACTTCGTTTTTTTCGTAAGGCCATGATTATTCGATGTTTAGGCACTCAAACGTATCTGGGCGATACGTTTGAGTGGTTTCTTGTTTCTGGTTTCTTGTTTCTGGTTGGTTTCGCGTTTCGCCACAAGGAACGAGAAACGAGAAACTAGAACCCAGAAACGCAGATGGGTATGCCCATCTAACTAATTGCGGAAGCAATAAACACAATCGAGGCCCTCCGAGATTGTAATTAAAAGACAACTAAACCGACCTTGAGTTGCTGTTGCCGCTTTGTGCTTTTTAAGTTGCCGCTTTTCTAACCTATCCCTCCCCTCCTATTTGACACTATCTCTTCTTTGAATGTGTGCCAAAAGTACTGACCAGGGGATACAAATAGCTTTATTTAAGTAGCTGATAAATCCTTAAGATACTGTGACCCACAAAAAACCGACTCTCGCTTTCGTTCTCGCAATGGAATCTGCTGTACCGTCAGACTCTTTTATAGATTATATCCGGGACCAGCCTATCCTTCATCCTTGCTTCCGCATTGAGGATGTAAAGGAGGCTCTCGCACATATTGCGGATAACCTGGGCCTCGTTTCGAAGTCCTACTCGGATATTAAATCGACCTTTTTTTACATGATAAAGGGCATGCCGCTCGCTATCATGGTTACTCCTGTGCAATACACGGAGGACCGGATGTGCTATGCCTTTCGGGCACTCTTCCCAGAGAAATTCCCCATTTCCCCAGCGGACTACATCAAAAAAACCACTCAATCAACGGAATGGTACATCATCCCTTCACACCTGTACGTAAAACTCCTCGAAAAAGTCGACGTGCTCGACGTCAAGCAATTCGCTGAACTGATCGAGAACAAAGGCCTTCTGCCTGCCCACGAAGAGGTGGAGTCGTTCGAAGCAGACCCGGATATCGAACCCATTGCTAACAGGGAATACAACTGGCAGGATGTCGAAATCCTCTTAACTCTGGAAGCATACGGCTACAAGGCCCCTTCTTTTTATGAGTTCGCCCGCTTTTTACGCGAAGACATCAAACCGATGTTCTTGAAAAAGCTGGCGTTATATGGCTACACGCATTTCACGCTGGCCGACATAGAAATTGTCTGGCGCCATAAGATTCCGCTCCAATACCTCAAACAGCTAGCCGACGCTGGCTACGGACAATATAAGGCGGTGGAATATCATAAGATTTATTACGCAAAGGTCTCGCCCAATGCCGTTCTAGCCTTATCCGACCAGGGCTTCACCACGTTAACCAGTGCTGAGCTTATCCAGATGGCACATAGCAGCTTTAGCCGGCTCCTTCCGATGCGAGCCCTCTCCGCCACCAGAAAAATTGCCCGAATGCCGCTCGCCTTGAGGTAACTCACGTTGTGGCTCGATACAAGCATGCCTTCTATCTTGTCATCCTGAACATACGTGAAGGATTTGTCTAAGATGAAACGGAAAAATAAGCCGAACACGTTAAATAAATATCAGATTCTTCGCAGGCTGCTGATGACGTCTAATGTTGTCATTCCGTTGGAGCGGAGCGATCGAGGAATCTATGCTTTGTATTAGCACTTGCGCTAGAATAACGCATAGATTTCTCGGCAGGCTCGAAAAGACAAGAAGAGACGTCTTCGCCCTTTCCCGATAAACCAATGCTTTATTGAGGTTCTCAGAATGACTCAATGTACACCACACAGCATAAATCAAGGCAAGTAAATCCCCTATCTCAAAAAGCCTTCGTGCAATCCGCCATCTACGGTTATTATCTGCCCTGTCGTTTTACTCAACCGTTCACTTACCAGCACAAAAATGGCTTCCGCCTGGTCAGCAGGTAAAATAGGCCGCTTGGTCAGCGTTCGGTGTGCATAGAATGCGGCCAACCGATTACGCAATACCTCTGTATCTTCAGATTCCTGGTACTCCAGGTTATACTTTGCCAGGGAAGCCATCACACGATCCCTGGGAAACATTGCGCTGCCGGCCACGACCGTCGCTGGTGCTACTCCATTTACTCGAACAAGAGGTGCAAGCGTCACGGCCAGCTCGCGAACAAGGTGATTAGCCGCCGCTTTGCTTGCATCATAGGCATGACTGCCTTTTTTGGATACGACTGCATTCACACTCGTCGTTAGAACCATACTGCCTTGCAGCTCCTGCGCTTCCCAAATGGCGGATGCTTCGTCAGCTATGATATAGGGGCCTGTTACGTTTACCCTAAAAGTATCTGCCCATTTCTCATCTGGAATACGCCCTCCTGTATCAGGACTGACATACAGCCCAGCAGTTACTACTACATGATCAATGCCTCCGTATGCATACAGGATGTTATTTAGTGCTGCCTGCACCGAATCTCTTTGGGTGACGTCCGCCTCAACGCCGATCACATCTCCACACCCCGATAGCCCTGTCCCTGCAACACCTATACCTAAGCCAATTTGTTCGATCACTTCATCGGCAGTCTGCTGAGCAGCTTCTTCTACGAGGTCGACGGCTGCTACAACGGCACCTTCCTTGATGAGCCGGCCAACGACTTCCTTCCCAATCCCGCTCCCTGCACCAAAAACCGCAATCACTTGCCGGGATAATTCGGCCTCCGCCGGCATACGCTGTAACTTGGCCTCCTCAAGCGCCCAATATTCAATGTCGAAGGCTTCCTGACGAGGTAATGCGGTATACTCGGACACCGCCTCGGCGCCACGCATCACCTCAATCGCGCACTTGTAAAATTCGGCCGTCACGCGGCTTTCACTTTTCGACTTCCCCCACCCTATCATCCCGATCCCAGGAATCAAAATGACACTCGGGTTCCCCCCTCGCATAGCCGGTGAGTTGGCCCTTTTGCAACCGGTATAGTAGGCCTCGTAATCCGACCGGTATTGCACCAAACCTGCTTCCAATGTATTCTGGAGCGTAGTTACATCTCCTTTCTGAGGATCCCAATCGACATACAAGGGCTTGATCTTCGTACGCAGGAAATGATCAGGGCACGAGGTCCCCAATTCGGCGAGACACTCGGCGTGTTGGGAGTTGATAAATTCCAGTACATCAGCATCCTGCTCAACGGTACTGATCACTCGCTTCTCTGTGCTAAGCTTTCCCCTGAGCCAGGGTAATACGGTTGCCAGTACAACCTGTGATTTTTCAGGTGTTAGCGACTGATACTTCGCTCCGCCAAAATCCTCTTTCCCCAGCGATTGACTGGCCAGATACGCTGCTGCTTTCTCAATGAGTTCTAAAGTGAGGTAATAACATTCTTTGTCGTCATTCGCCCAATTAATCAACCCGTGCCCGCCTAGCATGACCCCTTTGGCTTGAGGATTCTCTTCACAAATCCGCTGCAATGTCAATCCCAGTTCGAAGCCGGGCCGCTGCCAATCCGTCCAGATCACTTCATCCCCATAGATCTCACGTGTTAGAGCAGGGCCGTCTTTTGCGGTACAGATCGCTATGCAAGCAACCGGATGCATGTGATCCACGTGTAGATACGGTATAAAACTATGCAACGGGGTGTCGATGCTTGGTGCTCGCGCATTCAAATTAAACGTGCAGTGCCGATACATAGCAACCATCGCATCTTCAGCCGGCGTCTTTGGGCCCGGTTCGTTTTGTTGGCTGTATACCTCCTGCAATTGGATCAACCGATCCTGGTAGAGCGAGGCAAAATTGGCCCGTTTGGCCGTCCTTAGATCGCCCCCTGACCCCTTCACCCACAATACCTGTACATCTTCTCCCGTAACAGGATCTTTTTCTATTAGCTTAGAGGACGTATTCCCTCCGCCCGTATTTGTCACTCGCCAATGCGTACCAAGTATGTTCGACCGATATACCAGCCGGCCTAATGGATCGAGTTTATCTGCTATCGTGTCATCCCAAAAATCTTCGACATGGGTAAATTGGGGGGTAGGCATTGTTTTTTGGTTTGTTAATGTTGCTCAGAAGTTAATGCACTGTAACACCAGAAGACAACCCACAGTACAAAGAAATCTGAAGGGATTATTAGCGTTAATCAGCGTATGGACAAACTGTATCCACAAGATCATTTATTAAAGCAGTTTATCGATTACTATTGGGTAATCGATAGAAACAACCCTGTTGTCAAATACGGACACACCATTTTCGACTTCCCTTCCCTGTCGCCAGAACTGGTAATTGGCCTCAATGGCTCATTTACCATCACCTACAAGGGCGCTTCGAAGGTTATTCGGGAAAGCACGGTGTTTGCGTTTATCGATGACAAAATCAGTATCGATATTTCTTCGGTCAAGCAACTCATTGTGGTCCGCTTCCGGTCGTTGGGTCTTGCTGCATTCATGCCTTTCGCTTTGTCCGACGTGAATCGATTACGGCAGCATGCCATTGTGCCTGCACAACCGATTATGTCCCCTTCCCTCGCTCATCTCGAAAAGCACCTGGATTTTGCCAACCCGCCCAACCTCGTAGATCAACTGGATGCCTGGTTCAAAAAACAGTACCAGTGCAATAAAGGAGATTTTCTGTCGGATTTATCTGCTGAAATTAATCCGTTAATGTCTGTCCGGCACCTATCAACGTTGACGGGCCTTTCTTACTCTACCCTCGAGCGACGATTCAAACAGGAGTCTGCTTTATCCCCTAAGCAGTTTCTTATGCTAAACCGATTTCGCCTTGCTGTAGAAGCGATCCCTTCGGCGTCAGAGACGGACTGGTTCGACCTTGTCGTCAATTTCGGATACTACGATCAAAATCATTTCATC
>JAHQVL010000421.1 GCA_019634345.1 Rhodothermaceae bacterium | reverse complement strand
TCTCTCGGGGCAGAACGTGATGGATTTTCATCCCGACCAGATCCGCGTCTTTTGCCAACGACGCATCGGATTGCATCTTCATGAACTCAGTGCCCAGAAGCAACGTCGCCGCCTCGCGGGCTGTAAGCATAAGGGGAGGCAACTGATACCCTTCAAGAATTTCATACCCGCCCCCATCCGCATAGGTTAACGGCACTCCCGACTCCCCCAACGCACGAAGGTCCCGAAAGATGGTCCGCCGGCTTACTTTAAAATGCTCAGCAAGATCACGCGACGTCATATTCGGACGCGTCTGTAACAACAACACCAACGCAAACAACCGCTCCGTTCGATTCAGTACCCGATCATTTTTTGACATGCTAAATAACGGTTTCGGGTTTCGGGTTTCGCGTTTCGGGTTTGTTTCGAGTTGCAGACTAAAACACGCAACCAACCCAAAACCCGACACGCAGATGGGTATGCCCATCTAACTGATTGCGAAAGCAAATAAACACGCAACCCGAAACCGATCAAAAACCAACCAGGTTTTTGATCACTCAATGTATGTGCAAAATATATTTGCTAGAAAATAGAGGTGAAGGGGTGATTGTATCAACAGGCTGGTTAAATATTTTCACATCGGGGTAGGATTCGGCCAATTGATCGCATTCGCTGCGCAGTTCGCCAGACTGTAAGTCCCCGCCTTTTAGGCAGATCAGGCCTGGCGCCCAATCTTCGCTGGATGTAGACAATGGTACACTGATGCGATGATGCCATTGCCAAAGGGTACGTAGAGGAGCGGTAGCTCTGCTGATAGAATAATGAGCGGTACCATCCCAGGCTTCTGCTCGCCCATGCCACAGGTCGAGGTTATCCAATCCAAGGCGCCGGGCCATAGCCCGGACGGCTTGTGTTTTCTTGCTAACCGCGTCGACTCCCGTAAATGATACCTTAGGAAAACAAATAGCCATCGGCACCACGGGTAGTCCGCCGCCTGTTCCCCAGTCAACGACGTGTGCCCCGTCTGGAAATGTCCGAATCGTCAGCACGAGAGAATGTTCGATGTGCCGGCTCCAGATCTCATCCACGGTATTCGGAGAGATCAGGTTGATTCGCTTATTAAAATAAGCCAACTGATCAGCATAGTCGGACAACTTGTCCCGCTGCGCGTCACTTAGGGAGATAGGCGTGCTCAAGGTAACTAGGCTGCTGGGGATGCAGTGGGAGAACTTCGATGTTTCTTGAGAAGAATCATCAACACGGAGATATCAGCCGGACTAACTCCACTAATCCGTGAAGCCTGCCCCAGGTTGTCTGGACGGATTTTGCTCAACTTCTGCCGAGCTTCTATCGAGATGTTCGCAACACCGTGGTAGTCAAACTCGGCTGGGATCAACCAGCGCTCCAGCTCCACCATTTTGTTTACCATCTCGTGCTCCCGCTCGACGTACCCCTCATACTTCAATTCAATCTCGACCAGCTTGGAGACATCTTCCAAACCAACAAATTCAGTAGACACCAATTCCTTCTGGCCAGTATGCTCCAGGAGGTCCGAAAGCGTTACTTCCGGACGGAGCACAATCCGAGCGATACGTTCCGGCCGCTCAATACGCGACGTACCTAACGTATCCAGGTAATCGTTCACCTGTTCAGGGCGCGTATTGTTTTTGCGCACTGCTTTTAAGGTATCCTCGACGGCCCTCTTCTTTGTCAACATGCGATCGAGCCGCTCCTTTGATGCCAGCCCAAGGTCGTACCCCAACTGGGTCAACCGAAAATCGGCATTATCCTGCCTGAGCAGAATGCGGTGCTCAGCCCGCGACGTAAACATGCGATAGGGCTCATCCGTGCCTTTTGCAACAAGGTCATCGATAAGAACACCGATATACGCTTCGGACCGTTTGAAAATTACTGGATCCTTATCCCTTAGATGCTGCACGGCATTGATGCCGGCAACCAATCCTTGAACGGCGGCTTCTTCATAGCCGGTAGTTCCGTTTATCTGGCCGGCGAAGAACAACCCGTTCACCAATTTTGTCTCCAGGCTGTATCGCAACTGGTACGGCGGGAAATAATCATACTCAATCGCATACCCTGGCCGGAGCATATGAACCTCTTCCATCCCAGGAATTCCTCTCAAGGCCCGGAACTGAACCTCCTCAGGCAAACTCGTCGAAAAACCGTTCACGTACCATTCGTAGGTATCCCATCCCTCGGGTTCAAGAAATACTTGATGGCTCTGTTTATCTGCAAAGCGATCAATTTTGTCCTCGATGGATGGACAGTAGCGAGGTCCTACTCCCTGGATACGCCCCTGAAACATGGGGCTGTCTTCAAACCCTTCGCGAAGAATATCATGCACCACCGGGGTCGTCTTCGTCAACCAACAACTCATTTGATCAGCCGGCAACGCATCCGTCATAAAAGAGAAGGGGCTCGCTTGAGGATCGCCCGGTTGTTCGTCCAGTTGAGAAAAATCGAGAGAGCGCCCATCGATGCGGGGCGGAGTGCCCGTCTTGAGCCGCCCGCTTTCAAAACCCAGGTTATGCAGACAGGCGGTCAGTCCAACAGATGCGCGTTCTCCCGCTCGTCCGCCTCCGTACTGCCGTTTCCCAATATGGATAACACCGTTCATGAAGGTCCCGTTGGTAAGAATCACACACCGAGCCTTGAAGAATTGATCAGATTGTGTGTAGACCCCCGTCACGTGGCCATCTTCAACTTCCACAGCCGTTCCCATATCCATGCGCATGTATAAATTGGGAATGGACTCCAGGTCTCTGCGTACGGCCTCGGCATACATCATGCGGTCGTTCTGGGCGCGAGGGCTCCAAACGGCTGGCCCTTTACGCTGATTGAGCATGCGAAACTGAATGCCCGTAGCATCCGTCACCCGCCCCATTAAACCACCAAGCGCATCGATCTCACGAACCAGTTGACCCTTCCCAATTCCACCAATGGCAGGGTTGCAGGACATCTGACCGATGGCTTGCAAGTTCATGGTAATAAGAAGCGTGCGCGCACCCATCCGGGCTGTTGCTGCAGCTGCTTCGGCGCCGGCATGACCGCCACCTACCACGATGACATCGTATTCAAAGTAAGAAGACATGATTCAAGACCAAACAGTAGTGTGGAGTTCAGTCTTAAACCTACGTACTCGATGGGTTCCTATATCAGTCCGTCACAACAAGCGTAAGCCCGTACTCTTCATCCTCGATCGCGATGGGGTCTGCGATATAAGGAATGATATACAACGTATCGTTTGGCGTGTCGAAATCATCGAGACCAAACGTACGTAGACCAAGGCTACTTAAATCGCGAGCAAGATCCATATCAATAAGGTGCCTCTCCGGACCACGCTGCTCTCCACCTATTCCAATTTCGAAATGACGGACGACCTTATTTCCCTGCATGAGCATCACGTTATATTCGCCTCGGTTCCGGAAGATATTGATGGTTGCTGGAGTGCCCCCGCGATGCCTCCCTTCTACAACAATAGTTGCATTTTTAACTGGTGCGTTAGCTGCTTTTTTCGAAGCACAGCCTGGCAGAAAGGTGGTTCCTGCAATCAAGAGGACAAGGATCGCACAGTTCGCTCGGGATGACATCATAGTTCAGGGTGGATTTTGATTAATTGCCAGCGGCACAGGTGTAAAAGATTTGTAAATCCTTACAAAATCTTATCTTAAACCCACCACCGAGTTCCTGAGGCACGCATTTATTCCCTACGCCATTATGCCTATTACATTCCGGTAGCTACGACGCGCACCAGCTCGTCAATAGAGCTATCCCCGTCCAATACGAGCTCCCTTGCAGAATCGACCAGCGTCATCATTCCTTCAGCTAAGGCCTGGTCAAGTATGGCTCCTTCATCAATGTTATCTTTTGCTTCTACAATGATGCCTCGGATCTCAGGAGAAAAAGGCAAGGCTTCTGTGATGGCTCGCCGGCCCTTGTATCCGACACCCTTGCACTTTTTGCAGTTCTGATCGTTTCCTGGTTTATAGATAGTCGCCGAAGCGATTTGCTCTTCTGTAAAACCCACCCGCTTCAAAACCTTCTCTGAGGTTTTTGTGTCCCGCACTTTGCAATTTGGGCACAGCCGGCGGATAAGCCGCTGCGCTACGATCAGGTTGATCGCATACCCAATCAAGAAGGGTTCAACGCCCATCTTGTATAAACGACTGACTGCGCTCGGAGCATCGTTAGTATGCAACGTGGAAAAGGTTAAGTGACCTGTGTTCGCTAGCTTGATCGCAAGGTCCGCCGTGGCCTTATCACGCATCTCCCCAACCATTACAACGTCGGGATCGTGCCGAAGAATGGCCCGGATGGCATGCCCGAGGTCTAGCTTTGCTCCAAGTTTGATCTGGCGGACACCAGGAATGATATATTCAACCGGATCCTCAACAGTCAATACATTGATTTTTGGAGTGACCACCTGATGCAGACACGCAAACAACGTCGTCGTTTTACCAGAACCTGTTGGTCCCGTCAGGATAACCATCCCATTTGGCTGCGTGATCGCCCAGTTAAATCGTTCCATCGCCAATTCATGAAGGCCAAGCTTTTTGAGATCGGTGATCACATTTCGGTCATCGAGTACACGAATAACAATACTCTCTGAACGAACATCCTGGTTGGCGTTGGCAATGGGCAGAACCGACACGCGAAAACGAATCAGCGTATCGTCGATATGGCGCTGAATGAATCCATCCTGCGCCGATTCTCGCTCAAAGCGATCCACATTTACCGAATTGTCTTTTACAACGGCAAGAAAGGACTCTGCAAGAACGCGCTTCTCGGTATGCCACAACTCAAGCTGTCCATCTATGCGGAAGTGTATTTCGATCTGCCGGTTTTTATTGGGGAAGATATGTACGTCTGAAATCCCCCGGCGAACGGCTTCGAGAAGAGTCGCTTCAAACAGGTTGATCAGCGTTGATCGGCCTATTTCTGCTTCGAGAGCTTCTTCGTCAATGAGCCCTCCACTCGTCTGCTGCTCGTACGTCGTCCCCAGATCAAAAGCGTCAAGCCCTTCCTCGGCGCGTTCCATGTACTCATTGGTACTGTACTGAGGAAATGCTTCAGAAATAAGTAAATGAACGCTGGACTCGCGCACGAAAAACAATTCAAATTGCTTTATACCGCTACCGCGTAAGAGCCTGGGAATTTTTTTATGCGAGGGATCAAAGGCGCCCATAACCCACGAATCGCCCTTCTTGTTGATGGGCACGATTCCGTGATCGCTAAAGATCTTCCAGACACTCTCGGAAAACGACTTCTCGTTCCTCTTTATAAAATCAATCGTTTTTGGCCCGACCTCCGCCTCACTGAACGAATACACCTCGGCCGCGCAAGCATACACTTCATCGTGATCGATCTCTGGATCCTTCGCTAGTACACGCCAAAGCGTATCCGGTGCATCGATCTCACCACCTTCTTTCCATTTCCTCCACACCGTTTCAATTTTTTCCGCTGTAACCAACTGCTTAAAGCTCATCATGATAACTACCCGATCTCGAAGGTTGAGAACGGAAAACTCGTTTTCATGATCAATTTTTGGCGACGAAGAGGTATTCATTCTCCAGAGATTGGGTCCATCAAGCACCTACACCCGCGCTTTAGATGGACTTTAAGTACAACCTAAAACCTGACGGTTTATTTGGTTAGTTTCTGGGTTCTAGTTTCTCGTTGAAAAGCAGGTATTTACCGAAGAAACAACAAGAAACAAGAGACAAGAAACCGATCTCGATCAAATCGTCAGAATTGATGTGATTTGTATCGGCGGACTAAACGTGATCTGAAGAGCGAGTTACTTCCCAATACAGAAACGGGAGAAGATCTGGTCTAATACATCTTCGTTGGTTATTTTCCCAGTGATTTGACCGAGCTCATGAAGCGCAACACGCAGATCCACAACAAGTGCATCCATGGATATTTGATAGTCGATTGCGGCTCGGGCATTTCGAACAGCGGTCAGTGCGTTTCGCAGATGATGCTGGTGCCGCTGATTCATGACTACCGGAGACGCTTCGGCTCGGTGTAGATGGGTGGTCACAAGGTGCTTGAGCTGTTCGGTAAGCGGCTTCAGCGCGTCAATTTCTTTGAGCGCGTGTTGAGCAGAGAGAGGAATGGACGGAGTAGCATCAGACTCGATCTTTGCCGGGCCATCAACCTGGTCACTTTTGTTTGCGACCAGAACAAGAGGAAGCCCGGGGTGCTTGGCCTGCAAGGTCTCGAGCCAGGATTGTTCACCGTCGTCCAGACCAAGGGAGGCGTCGACCACGTAGATCAATAAATCGGCCGCCTCGGCAGACTGCTGGGCACGGCGGACGCCCTCGGCTTCGATCACGTCGGAGGCTTCGCGAAGGCCAGCGGTATCGATGAAACGGAAACGGACCCCATCGATCTCTGCCTCGGCTTCGATTTCGTCGCGCGTAGTACCGGGGATATCGCTTACGATGGCGCGGTCTCGCCCAACGAGTGCATTCAGCAAGGTTGACTTACCCGCATTCGGCCGGCCGGCGATGACCACACGGACGCCGTCACGAATCATCGAGCCGAGTTGATAGGAGTCCTGCAATTCAACAAGCAAGCGGATACTTTCGTCGAGCAATTCGACGAGCCGGCCTTTGTCTGCAAACTCCACATCCTCCTCCACAAAATCCATCTCAAGCTCGATGTATGCGCAGAGTTCAATCAGTTCATCCCGCAGCCGGTCGAGTTGATCCGAATACCGCCCTTGTATGTGCTGGAGAGACACCCGGTGGGCCATTGATGAAGAGGCATGAATAAGATCGGCCACAGCCTCCGCTTGGGCCAGGTCCATTTTACCATTCAGAAAGGCACGTTGGGTGAATTCGCCCGGTGCAGCAAGGCGTGCCCCGCGATCCAGTAGACTTTTGAGAATGAATTGAGACGCAAAGTCTCCGCCATGCGATGAGATCTCGACCACGTCTTCCCCAGTTACCGATCGGGGAGATTTAAAAAGGGTGACGACTACCTGGTCGATTTCGGTGCCGGTAGAGTCGAGGATATATCCAACGTGCGCCGTGTGGGAATCGGCTGCTTCAAGGTCCTTGCCTTTGAAGCCGGCATTCACGAGGGCTACAGAGCCCGGGCCTGACACCCGGATAATCGCCAGTGCAGCTACACCGCGAGCCGTTGCGATGGCAGCGATGACGTCCGACATCTTATCGTTTTACGCGAGGAGAAGGGCGTCTTTTCGCCTTGTTCTTTCCATTGCGGCTTCGCCCGTTTGTGCCACCGGATTTTTTCGACTTAATGCCCGGCTTCACCTTCGCCGCTTTATTCTTGGCAACACCACCGGCCTGATCTTCCTCTTCTGCTTCCTTCTTGATGTTCTTATTGATCACCCGTTGCTGTAGGGCTGTCAATATATTATAGCAGAGATAGTAGAGGTTTAGTCCCGAAGCCCATCGGTTAAAGATGACGAAGATCATGATCGGCATAAAGTACATGATCATCTTCGTCTGGGCATTTGCAGATGGCGTCGACTGGATGCGCATCTGGATGACCATCGAGATCCCCATCAACATACAGAAGCCGGCTACAAAATCACCATAAAACGGAATCGTGAACGGTAGATTAAAAATGATATCTGGAGAAGAAAGGTCGTTCGCCCAGAGGAATCCTTGCTGGCGGATTTCAATCGACTGCGGCAGGAACTGCCACAGCGCGATAATGACAGGGTACTGGAGCAACATCGGCAAACAGCCCCCGATCGGATTGACTCCGGATTCCTTGTAGAGCTTCATCGTCGCCTCTTGCTGCTTCTGCATATCCTCGCCATGCTTCTCCTTGATCGCCTCCAGCTTCGGCTGCAGTTCCCTCATCTGTGCCATACTTCGGTACGACGACTTCGTCAGCGGATACACAACCAGCTTGATCAAAAAGGCCAGAATTATGATGATGACGCCATAACTTGGAATGAAGCCAGACATTAAGCTGAACAGCGGGATGAATACAAATCGCGCGATCGGGCGCGTCATCCATTCGAAGAAGTCCCACCCGTAATCCACCATATCGTAGATGCCGAGGTCGTAGCTATTGATGCGCTTGTACTCCATCGGCCCGAGGTAGAGTTTGTACTCATCCACGGATCCTTCAAGGGGGACAGGCATCAGCAGGCTGGCATGGTACAGTTCGCGTACGTTTGGATCGTCTGTTTCACCAAATCGCTCACCGATCAGCTCCGCACCCCGAGTATCACCCTGGGGCATTATAATGGCAGCAAAATATTGATTCTTGACCCCGATCCATGACACGCCGCCGCTCACATCCTCTTCATCGTAATCGTCTTTCATCATGGTAAGGCCTTCCACATCACCGCCTACTGTCCGGTAATAGGCACCCGACTTCATGAGTTCTTGCGTCGGATCCCGTTCGCTATAGGGGATGGCTCCATCCCAGAGGAGATCGTATCCTTCACGGGTTGAGAAGGAAAGTACATTTTCCTGCTCGATGCTCATCCCGATTTCATACGTTCCTTGCGTAAACGTATAGGTCTGTACAATCCGGCCCTGCCCGACCGGTGTTGAAAATCGCAGTGTAGCTTCGTCGCCTTCTTGATCTACCTGGATGAGATCGCCTTGATGATCCGCTTCAAAGAAGAATGTCCGCGTATCCGCATTGTGATTAGAGGGGGTCGTAAATACGAACGAGAGGGCGCCTTGAAGGGTAGTATCGACCAACTGGATCGGTGTGGCCTGGTCGAATTTGTTGAAGTTCTTGAGTTTAAAGGAAACCAGCGTGGCACCTTTCGTAGAGAAGATGGCCTCGTACAGATCGCTTTCGACCGCGATGAGTCGTTCTTCCCCTTCTTGAACTCCCGTTATTGTGGAGTCTACGACAACCTCCAGCGGCTGGGTAGCAGGGGCGGCAGCTATGGCCTGTTCGTTTGTCTCTTCGGCAGGAGGGAGTTCCTGCACCTCGTTCGTTATAGCTGCTGTGCTATCTTGAGCAACACCCTCAGTAGGAGGGACCGGCTCTGGCATGGTCAGATAGAACCATGCAAGCATGATGCCCGTGATGAGTAGCGTAGCGGTTATTACATTACGATCCAATTCTCTATCCGGATTATAGAACCAAAAATCGGTTGCTTTTTGGTTTGTTTCGGGTTTCGGGTGTCGGGTTTCGGGTTGGTTACGAGTTGATTAACGCGAAACAAACCCCAAACGATGAACGCCGAACGTATTAACGGCAGTCCTTGTTAACGTTTAGTGTACGCAGAAAGGTTCAAAGGGGCGTGGAGGCTTCTTGAATTTTGTCCGTCAGCAGCTTCAGGGCGGTGGGTAGGTGAAGCGGAATCTGGTATTTGGCCTTATATATAGAGCCCCGAAAGATGACCATCATCGTTAGCATGCGCCCATCGAGGGCAGCAAGAGTATCGAGGACGGGGTGCTGATTGAGCCGGAAGGCCTCCCGCATGAGCCGTTTGGCCCGGTTGCGGTCGACGGCACGTTTTACGTTTCTTCCGGTAGCAAATCCAATTTGAAGGGGGGCGTCCAGGGGGGCTTCCTCTGGGGGGATGATCCGGTAGACAATCCGGATCGATCCGGCAGTGACCGTCCTTACATCCGACCGGGACCGGTCAAACAGAGGGCGAATCAGCCGTTTGAGCTTGAGCCGAAATGCAGACGGAAACCGATAGGACGGTTGATGGGAGGAAGCAGGTTCCACGAGGAAGGGAAGAGACGTGCAGAAGCCAGCAGCGCATTACTTCGTGCTGCGGGTGTCACTTACCGTCAAGTTCTTGCGTCCTTTCGCGCGGCGGCGAGCCAGCAGCTTGCGCCCATTCTTCGTAGCCATGCGAGAACGAAATCCATGCTTGTTAGCGCGCTTCCGCCGGCTTGGTTGATACGTACGTTTCATTATACTTTAGAAGGTTGTCTTTTTTACAGAGCAGATTCAAACGCCAATACCCGGAAGGCGTTCCGGGTATTTCGGTTTGTCGTTCATTGTTTGTTGTTCGTTGTTTCTCAATCCGTTCGGCAGGCATCTTATCTGGGTACTGGCTTGGGGTGCGGGTTTCTGGTTTCTCGCTTCTGGTTTCATGTTGGATCGGGTGGAAAACGGGGTTAAAAACGAGCAAACGAGGAATATCGTACCATTGTGAGACGGAATGGAGTGGGAATGATACAGGTTGGTAGTCACTCGTGTTGTTCGGGTATCAGAATAAGGCAAAGTGGGGCTGACTTGTAGTATTCCGAGACTCGGATAGGGGTTATCGTGGCTGCATAGTGGCATTCGGGTCTCAGAATAGAGTGCAGTTCGGTCGGTCTGAGACGGATTGGGTTTGGGAATGCGTCAGGATTACGCGCCTGCGCTTGGAATCACTCTGGGAGAAGGGAATGTTGCACCAGGTTGACGTATTAATAGGGTGGGAACGCCGGGTGTCAATCTAACAATGAGAGGCAGCGCCTCGGATGCGGCGATTCGTTGTCGGCTTTGAGACATTCCCAAGGGGGGAAAGGCAACCTTCTATTTCACCTATCCCGTTCATGCCCAACGAGCAAACAAAATAACCCCAACCCGCCCCAAAACATGGAACCAAGCAACCAATTATTCGTCTCAAGGTGCCCAGATCCAAAATAGGGGCGATTAGCTCAGCTGGTTAGAGCGCCTGCCTTACAAGCAGGAGGTCACTGGTTCGAATCCAGTATCGCCCACTGGAACTCCCTGCCGGCTTCCGGTGGGGAGTTTTTTTGTTGAGGGGGATGCGAGCCAAGTTACTTCACCTCCACCTGTACCCCTGTATAATCCTCAAGCAGTTCAGGGAGGGTTTGAACCTTTATCTTGAGCAATTTGCAGATGGCTGGAATCTTCTTGAAGGCCTTATTGTCATTGCTGACTGTTGTTTCTTCAG
>JAHQVL010000420.1 GCA_019634345.1 Rhodothermaceae bacterium | reverse complement strand
GATGTATTCAGAGCCTGCCTGAACACATCCTGGAAAAAATGAACCTGGAATTACACGTTAGTTAAGTCCTCGCCGCTCCAATAGGGGTTCGATAGATGGCTCCGCTCCACGAAAGTTTTTAAACAGCGTCATTGCATCGGCACTGCCACCGCGAGACAGTAACGTCTCTCGAAAATGATCTCCATTTTCGCGAAGAAGACCCCCATTCTCTTTAAACCACACAACGGTATCCGCATCCAATACCTCGCTCCAAATGTATGAATAATAGCCAGCCGAATATCCCCCTATGATGTGAGAAAAGTACGTGCTTCGATACCTTGGCGGAATAGCATCCAGGGCTATTCCGGCAGATTCCAATGCAGCCGCTTCGAATGCCAACAGGTCCTCTGCATCCGGGACATCCTCAGGGGGAATTTGATGCCATGATTGATCCAATAAAGAAGCAGCTAGATATTCAGTGGTCGCATACCCCTGGTTAAACTTTTGAGCAGCGAGTACTTTCTCGAGCAGTTCAGCCGGCATGGGCTCACCCGTTTCATAATGGACCGCATAGTTTTTAAGTATTTCCGGCCAAGAAGCCCACATTTCATTCACCTGCGAGGGGTACTCGACAAAATCACGAGGTACCGAGGTTCCAGTGAAGGTCGGATAGGTTACGTCTGAAAACATCCCATGCAATGCATGTCCAAACTCGTGAAACATGGTTATGACTTCACTAAACGTCATCAATGTAGGTTCTCCCTCGGGCGGCTTCGTTATATTCTGATGGTTCGCCACAACGGGTTGATTCTCCAGCAGATCAGACTGAGGTACATAGGCATTCATCCAGGCTCCCCCTCTCTTGGACTGACGCGCATAAAAATCGCCAATAAAAAGAGACAATGAGGTCCCATCCACATCAAATACTTCAAATACTCGAACGTCAGGATGATAAACGGGTAAATCCGTGCGTTCTTCGAAGCTGAGCCCGTATAATTTATTGGCTGCTACAAAGACCCCCTTCTGAAGCACGTTATCCAGCTCGAGGTAAGGCTTTAGTTCGGATTCATCAAAGTCATACCGGGCTTTTCGAACCTTTTCGGCATAGAAGGCCCAGTCCCAGGGAGCAAGGTCAAAATCACCGCCTTCTGATCCAATTACCTGTTGCAAATCAGCGGCTTCTTTCTGCGCATTTCTCACAGCAGGAGGTACCAGTGTTGCGAGGCGTTCATTCACTGCTTCTTGCGTCTTAGCAGTTTGAGCTTCGAGTATAAACGCCGCATGATTTTCATACCCCAAGAGTTGGGCTCGTTCGGCCCTTAGCCTTGCCACTTCAGTCAGGGCCTCCCGGTTATCGAACTCGCCGCCTCTGCTCCCGCGAGATAACGACGCTTCAAAAATACGTTTCCTCAGGTCCCTATTTTCCAGGGAGGATACAACCGGCTGAATACTCGTATTGCGGAGCGTAATTACGTATTTGCCGTCTAGATCCCGGCTGGTTGCTTCCTCAGCAGCCCTCTCAATACTCGCTTCAGACATCCCTTCGAGTTCATCACGCGAGTCAACAACCACTGCGAGGTCGTTGACTTCTTTTAGCACGTTCTGCGAAAACTTCGTCTGTAGTTCTGCAATCTCCCCATTTATCTCTTTTAATCGATCCTTATCTGCCCCAGAAAGTTGTGCTCCTGCTCGAATGAAATCTTTGTAGTATTTCTCAATCAGATGATGAGCTTCCTCATCAACGTTAAGGCGATCCCGCTCATTATAGAGTGCCTCGACCCGGCGAAACAGCTTCTCGTTGAGATATATAAGATCTCTGTGAGCAGCCAGCTTAGGTGCCATTTCCGTATTGACCGCATCCAGTGCATCGTTCGTGTTGGCAGAAGTGAGGGCAAAAAACACCCTTCGGACGCGGTCCAATACTTGTCCGCTTCGCTCCATGGCCACAAGGGTATTCTCGAAGGTAGGATCGTCCGTTGCATTGGCAATGGATTCTATCTCAGCAGCTTGTTGAGCCATTCCAAATTCAAATGCGGGCGCATAATGGTGCTCCTCGAACGTATCAAAGGCCGGGTATTTGAACTGTAGCTCACTGGCTTCTAAAAACGGATTATCATCCGGGGGTTCATGTTCACCCGCCTGAGAAAGAGACCTGTTTGTTTGATTGGTCCCTGATGGATTGCAGGAAAACGCAAGAAAAAAGACAGCGATTAAAAGGATGCTCAATACACGCATAATGGGTACCCTCAATTGGAGTAGTCCGATTCTATTAACGGAATAGCGGCGAAATGACACTAATCACCTGACGCCTGATCTTAATTTAGGATGCAAGATACACTACTCTCTATTCATTCGCATACTACCGACGACCTGCTTATCTTTTCACCCTCTAGATTGTAGTACCCACTCCCACCTTTACTAATGACTTCATTGATTCGTGTCACACTTTTTTGGGCCCTCTTTTCTGTAGCAGCATATGCTTTGCTGCCACAAAGTGTACATGCACAATCTGTTCAATCCCCGGCAGAATTTCTTGGATACGAGCTTGGAGAACGGTTCACACGGCACCACCAGGTCATTGATTATTTTAATCATGTAGCAGAGCGTTCAGAGCTCGTCCAGCTAGAGCCCTATGGAACAACCTATGAAGGCCGGCCGCTGCTAACGGCTTATGTGGCATCACCAGAAAACATGGATCGCCTCGATGCGATCAGGCAAACCAACCTTTCTATTGCCGGGCTTTCAGAAGATCAAGAAACAGACAACTCCAATCCTGTTATTGTATGGCTCAGCTACAATGTGCATGGCAATGAATCCGTTAGCACGGAAGCGGCCATGAAAACGATCTATACGCTCATCGATCCTGATAACAGCGAGGCACAGTCATGGCTCAGCAACACAGTTATCATCATTGATCCTTGCCTGAATCCCGATGGACGCGACCGCTACGTAAACTGGTACAACCGTACCGTGGGTGCTTTTCCCAATGTGCACGGTATTGCCCGCGAGCATAATGAACCCTGGCCCGGTGGACGAACCAATCATTATTATTTTGATCTCAATCGTGATTGGGCGTGGATGACACAAAAGGAAGTGAACGAACGAGTAGCGCACTACAACACGTGGATGCCCCATATTCACGTAGACTTTCACGAGCAAGGTGTCAACAGCCCTTACTTTTTTGCACCTGCCGCAGAACCGTACCACGAAGCCATCACGCCCTGGCAACGCCAATTTCAGGAGATGATTGGCCGAAACCATGCGCGGTATTTCGACCAGAATGGATGGCTTTATTTCACTAAACAAGTATTTGACTTGCTTTACCCCGGGTATGGGGATACCTGGCCCACATACAACGGAGCGATAGGCATGACTTATGAGCAAGCGGGAAGCGGACGCGCCGGACTAGGTATCATCACGCAAGAAGGAGATACCCTCACCCTAAAAGATCGCATCGAGCACCACTACATGAGCGGCCTCTCCACGATTGAAGTCTCTTCTGAAAATAGGGAAGGTGTTGTTAATGAATTCAGGGAATTTTTCGAGCGGGCACGTACAAATCCTGAAGGCCCATACAAAGGATATGTAATCAAAGGCTCGGCGCATCGGGACAAGCGGAATGCTCTTGCATCCCATCTTTCCAAGCAGGGCATCACGTATGGCTATGCGCAAGAGAGGCAATCTGCCAATGGATACAGCTATTCGACAGGGGCCTCCTCCCGATTCTCCATTGAGCCCGGGGACATGCTGATCTCGGCCTACCAGCCGAAATCAACACTCCTTCGCGTCCTGTTCGACCCCAACCCCTCCTTATCCGACTCCCTCACCTACGACATCACCTCCTGGGCCATGCCCTACATCTACGGAGTAGAAGCCTACGCATCTACATCAGCTTTCACAGTCCCCCTAAATTCCCAACCCCAGGAATCAAACCCGAAACCCGAAACCCGAAACCCGGAACAGATATATGCCTATCTAGCACGATGGGAAAGCTTTAACGACGCTCGTTTCCTGGCAGATCTGCTTAAACACAATATAAAAGTCCGATATGCTGAAAAAGCCTTCTCTTTAAATGGGCACTCGTACGCGCCAGGGACCCTCATTATTACTAGAACGGGCAATGAACAATTAAAAGAGCAGTTCGACCAGCGTGTTGTTGACCTGGCAGAAAAACACGACCGTCACCTTACCCCAGCTAGTACCGGCTTCGTTGATTCAGGTCCTGACTTTGGTTCTGGAGATGTTCATTATATAGAACCAACTCGGACAGCCGTGCTCTTGAGCGACCCCGTCTATGTATATCCATCGGGAGAGATTTGGCACTATTTGGATCAACAACTTGAATATCCATCCACCGTCTTTAATGCGCGTTCTTTTGATGTCGAGGACCTGGATGACATAGACGTGTTGATTCTGCCTTCAGGAAGCTACTCTTCTGTTCTTACAGAGAATACCCTAGAAGAATTGGTTTCATGGGTACGGCAAGGAGGGCGCCTGATTGCATTGGAAAATGCAGCTAATTTCTTTGTTGGAAGAGATGGTTTTAGACTGACAAGAAAAACAAACGTGGTAAAAACAGACACTCTCGCTCAAAAGCAGCGCCGGTTTGCTGACCGCTCCCGCCTTGGCGCCTCTGACAATGTCACGGGAGCCATCTTTAAGGTTAATCTAGATACCACGCATCCTTTAGCGTTTGGATACAGATCCCCCTACTATACACTTAAAAGAACATCTACTGTGTTCGATTTATTAGAAAATGACAATGATTGGAATGTAGGTGTTATCCCAGACGAGGGTCATTTAAGCGGGTATGTAGGATCACTCATTGAAGAAGCTATCGATCCCGGTCTTGTTATCGGTATTCAATCCATGGGCCGGGGGGATGTTGTGTACATCACAGAGAGTCCTCTATTTCGAGCATTTTGGTACAATGGCAGGCTACTGGTCGCTAATGCGATGTTCTTCAGACAATAAACGCTCAGGTCATGGTTCTTAGCTTCACTCTATCGCCTGATCGATACGCGATCTGCAAATTACCCGCGACGTCTCCTGTCCCAACAGGATTTTTACATAAGCCTTTTTTTGCAGTCACCCGAACGAGCGACGAATTATCCATAGTTCTCTCGGAGAAAGCTGCAAGCCCCGAGTGGGAAAGCGAAAAGGGATGGCGCATGTTAAAAGTGAACGGTCCTCTCGATTTCAACATCGTAGGCGTGGTTGCATCAATTAGCGCTCCCCTGGCAGAAGCAGGTATTCCCATTTTTGTAATTTCAACCTTCGATACCGACTATTTGCTGGTTAAGGACGAAAACCTTGCATCGTCGATTCGAATGCTTGAAGGAGAGGGGCACGAGGTTCAATCAAATGATTTTTGATCATTTGATTGGTTTCGCGTTTCGAGTTGGTTGCGCGTTTGGTAGTTAAAAATCGAAACAAACACGGGACCAGTAACACGAAACACGGAACCAGTACACTTTGCTTGCAAAATGTGCTGCGAAAGGACTTGACAAAAAGTTCTCTATTTATTAAAAGAACTTTTTGGAATATTTGTTGATCATTAAGATGGCAGTGTTATAATTATAGAATAAAGCTATATTTTTATTACCCTGCCTTCGAGATGATAAGCATCTTGATACATTAAACGAGATTAGTAGTTCACTTTGTTAGTGCTCAGGGAAGTACATGTTCGTCTAAACGTAATTGAACTCGTTTTCTCTTCTCACACGCTCAATCTCTCAAATAATTACGGTCTCAGTTAGTCAGTAAGATAGCTGTCATTTTCTTTCACCGCATGGATTTATACCCAGTCGCTTAGAACATTCAGATCATGGAAGAACATCCAATCACTTCTGTGCTGAAATTCTTTCTGCTCTCCCTGCTTGCCTTGCTTGTCTTAGTTTCAAGCGGGTTGTTATACAGGCTTTATGAGCAGAAGAGAGTAAAAAACACCTCACAAATCACAACCGAGGGAGCCATTGACTTACTCGGCAATGTCATACTAGGAGGTGAAGAACAGTGGGTTTTGATTAGAGGCGAAAACCAAACGAACCCCGTGTTATTGTATTTACACGGCGGTCCGGGCTCTTTTATCATTCCGCGTGCCAGGGATCTTGGCCAACACCTGGAGAAAAACTTTGTCGTGGTGTATTGGGACCAAAGAGGGTCCGGCAAGTCGTATCGATCAGGTATGCCAGAGAGCACGATGAATATGGAGCAGTTCATTTCCGATACCGATGAACTGGTGGAAGTGTTAAAAAAGAGATTTAATGTCCCCAAGATCTATCTCGTTGGCAATTCCTGGGGTGCCGCCCTTGGGGCCATGGTTGCTGAGAGATATCCTGAACAATTCTATGCGTATGTAGGGACGGGGCAACTCGTAAATACACGTATGGCTGAGGCCATTTCGTATGAGTTCACGCTTACAGAAGCTGAAGAGTCTGACAACAAAGAGGCGCTTCGTGAGCTGCGAGAAATGGGCCCACCGCCATGGGACTACCAAACCATGAACAAACAGCGAAAATGGTTACGTCGCTTTGGGGGAACCATCTACGCAGAAAAAGAAACAACCAGCAGTTTCCTCTCTGAGTTTATGGGCAAAATGCTCTTGAGTCCCGAATATAAGCTGATAGAGATCTTCGAAAACACGGCAGATCCCAACTTTGCGATCCGCAACTTATGGGAAGACATCGCAACCATTAACTTGTTCGAGAGCGTTCCCAAACTCGATGTCCCTGTCTATTTTATTGCCGGTGAGCACGACTACAATACACCATCAGAACTCGTTGAGCAGTATTATAACGAACTGGAGGCACCTGAAGGGAAACACTTAATCTGGTTTGACAATGCAGCCCACCTGCCCGAGTTTGAAGACCCAAGCCTCTTCTACTCGATCATGATAGACTCTGTATTGACCCAAACATTCCCTCCGTCGGACGCGAAGTAAATCAAGGGTCTGATTCTCTCTGAGCCAAGTCCCCGCTTATTTACCCTGCAATTTTTTGTGCCTGGAGAAATCCGTCTTGCTTTACGATCCGAAGGGGTTGTGCGATGCTGTTTATCCGGAGTGCATACTCTACATCTTCGGGATGAAAATGCGGCTTTGCTGGGTCTAAAAACTTATCGGTTTCTTTTCCTGCTTTAACCAATTCCCGAACGTGTTCTTTATCTGGACGTCGCCCCAAGAGTAAATTCCTCATGTAAAGAGCACATTGCTCGTCCTCGTCTGTGCGGGTGACCCCATTTAATCCCATCGCCACAATCGTGACCAAGGAGGGCCTGGAAGCCAGTACGTGATTTACCGTTGCCCTGGCATTTACAAGCGCCCCTCCATAGATATGCTCTGCTCCAGCCGCTGCCGTCACCCCTACTGTACCAGCGCTTGTTCGATGTACGATCACTTTCCCAGCAAGATCAACCTTTGACAGTTCATAGGGCGAGTTTCCAAAATCGAATCCCTGAGGCGGAATACCGTCGACCTCCCCCACGCAATAGTCTGCCAGCCCGCTTGCTTTAGCCTCAAGAGCCTCTTCTATTGTTGAAACAAACAAAATCTTTGAAACTCCCTGTTCAAAAGCGACGGATGCCGTGGTAAAGGCGCGATAAACATCTATAATTACTACCGTGCCCTTTGCTCGTTTAGCGCCTTCTATCAAACTATCAACTCGAATTTCCATCTGTACATGGTCTGTTTGTTGTTCATCGTTGGGTACCCAATATCCGAACCCAACGACAAACAACAAACAATAAACCATGAAGCTTTTTAAACACCTTCGCACTCGACGTTTTGCAGCTCGGAGTCCCAACAAGCACGCTCTCCTTCATTGTAGTCATCTGCAGTAATTGAGCCGGCGTTCGTCTGGTTATTCCACTCGATAAAGTGGTTACCGCCCAGCGGGCCTGTTAAATCTACGCTGTTAATGGTCTCGGCATGGTTGTAAATACCCACGGAGCCCCCAATGTCCTCAACCTGCAATGGAATCGAAAATTCTAATGTATGGTTGTTTTCATCTTCTACGATGTAGGCCCCATCCATTACTTTAAGCGATCCACCATCCTTTGGATAGAATACTTCAAAGGTCCCATTGTTGGATAGAATGCCTGTAGAGGCTTCATAAAGAACGAAGTTTTCCAGGTATTGACCGGTTTCATCATCCATCCCGGATACTCTCATTGTCCAGTCAATAAATTCTCCATCGAGACGAGCACGTAATTCAACTCCATGATCTCGACCATTTACTTCTGTTATAGAAGACCAGATGTAGGTATCTTCGTTTATTAGAGGTTCTACCTCTTGAACGGCCTCTGTAAGGACCGCGGGATAGTATAAAATAGTCCCTGTAATAACAGTAGCGACGCCTACTCGCCAAACGGCTGCAACGTAATGACTATTTTCTTGATTACTTTTACTTGCTTGGGTCCCAAACATATCAAGATCTAAAGCAAATGCCTCAGCGGGGAGAACGGCAGGTGCTGTTTCTTCACCGGAGCTCGAATCAACTGTATCGCATCCAACTAAGACCCATGCAAAAAGAAAGAGCAAGAAGCTGATTTTAGTAAGAAAGGTAGTGTTCATTGTATTTTTATGGTTTGTTCGTTTAAATAGATGGGTGGCTGTGTGTTGTCATTGTGTAATGCGAAAAAACCTGAACGAATTTTCCCTACCTTTATCATCAAGAGGATACCTTTTCGGAATTTCTCAATCCTATGGATCAACGCTGGACAAAAATAAGAGAGCTATTTAGAGCGGCATTGGATGTAGATGTCAAACAGCGTGCTGCATTTCTCATGGAGCAATGTCCTGACGATCACGATATTCGAGAGCGTGTAGCGTCTATGCTGAAGGCATACGACAATGACGACACCTTCCTGGAGAGCCCTGTGGCCAACATAGGCCAGCGATTTGCCTCCAAAAAAGGGCATGAGGCCCTGGTGGGTACTCGAGTTGGCCCCTATCAAATACGCCGCGTGATTGCTCAAGGAGGCATGGGGGTTGTATTCGAAGCGCTGGATACCAAGCTGGAGAAGATCGTAGCACTAAAAATGATGAATCCTGCCCTGATGCAGGATATGTCATTCAAGCTGCGCTTTGAACAAGAAGCCAAAACGCTTGCAAAGCTAGAGGACCCCCACTTTGTACGGGTTCATGCCCTCGTCGAAGAGAATCACAATACATTTATTGTGATGGAATACATCCATGGGATCACACTCGCCGAACACATACGAGCAAAAGGAACGCTCTCTCACAGGGAAGTCGCTCGAATTGGCTTGCAGTTGCTCACAGCTTTGAGCAAAGCCCACAAGCAAAATATTATTCATCGGGATCTCAAGCCTAGCAATATTATGCTCACGCGCTCCGATGATGGGAAGCTGCTGGTCAAGGTGCTTGATTTTGGAATCGCAAAAAACATCCAAGACTCAAAAACGGCCACACGAACCATGGGCACTGTTGGGACGCTTTATTACATGTCCCCAGAACAAATCCGAGCATTGGCCAACATTGATCACCGTACTGATATTTACTCTACTGGAGTCACCCTGTACGAGGCGCTAAATGGTACACTGCCTTTTGATATAACAAAGGATGAATTCACGATTCGGAAGCAAATTGTTGAGGGGCGATTGCATTCCGCATCTGTCCCCAAAAGCACTCCATCTAACGCGGTCGAGAAGGTGCTCGCTAAGGCCCTGGAAATTGATCCGGTTCAACGTTTCCAATCTGCAGATCATATGCGTACGTTCTTGCTTTCTGCAATCCGAGAATACGTTCCACAAGAGGCGCCGGCCCAGCAACCTGTTACCCCTTCTCGACCTCTCATTAAAAAGAGAAGAGTATCACCGTTTGTGCTTACATTGTTAGGCCTTCTCCTCTTGGTGCCCATTGTCCTATATGCAGTGACTGGCTCATTGCCCTTTATGCCCAAAGATCCCGAGATTATTGAAGACCCCTTGTTGGACAATCTCACGCCGCTCAACCCTGAATCCGTTACGCCGGCATTTGCATCAGATACAACCAGCACGGTACCAGCCACCCCCGCCGACTCCCAAATCAGCCTCCAACCCATTCCCCTCGAAGTAGACACCGTTTTGCAACGTATCACTGACGAAACAACCACTGAGGAATTCTCTTCTCCAGCGGACACACCGGAATTCGTCAACACCCTCCCAACAGAGGATACCTCGTCAACTGATACTACCGTCTTCAACCCTTCTGATTCCTCTTTCGATTCTCCCGAGATTGAAGTGCCTGATACCCCGCTACCCATAGGCTCTATCACCCTTAGAACAGCTCCCCCAAGCAACCTGATTGTAGACAATGTTGATTTTGGCCCCATTGTGTTAGAGGACTTGAACCTCACAGCAGAAACTCATCGGTTCGTCATAGAAAACAGAGAATACGGTGCCTGGGAATGTTCAATACGCATTCAAGCCAATCAATCTATAGAGCGAAATATTTTATTTGATCAGACGATCTCGATACCCGTCGTTGCCATGTTACCGGATTCCACGCTTATACGGAATGCGTTAATCACAATAGATGGATCCCCAACCGGATTTGCGACCCCGATGACGATCAAGGTCTCCCCAGGGCTTCGTACAATCGGGGCACAGCTTGACGGTTATACCCAGGAAGATGTAGGCATTGAAGGGGCCGAAGGCTGTTTTCAAAAAATCAATTCCCGTATTAATTTCGACAACAGTGTTAATTACATAGATAAACGAGTCATTGTCATTTTAAGCAAGAACGAATAATCCCAAACAAAATAATCTCCTATTGGGCACTTTGCATTCGTTCTCTCGCATTGAGGGATAGTACACCTTTAGTGTGTATTTTTATTACTCAGCATAAAACCATTCCATTGTTTGATGAAGATTTTTCTCACCGTTACCCGCTTTCAGAGCCTCCCTTCTCAATATATCTATGGACTGACAGCTTTTATACTGTTACTTGCAGGCACAACAACCACGCTTTATGCTCAATCGCCTTGTGAAGAAGCACTGAGACTTGCAACCGAAGAGTATGATCAAGGCTATTTTGAACGGGCTACCTTTAGGCTTACTACGTGTATAGACAGCCAGGGGCTCAATGAGGTACAGGAAAAAGAAGCCTATCTGTTGCTTGGGAAAATTTATTATGCCAACCTCCAAATCGAAGACGCAAAGAAGTCTGTCCGAATGTTACTCTCGAAAAACCCGGCCTATGAGCTGAATCCTGAGGAGCACAAACCGGGCTTTATCGACCTCTACAAGGAAGTGATGTTGGAGATTGTAGACACAAAACAAATCATCACATCCCGAAATGGCTTTTGGATTGGATTCGGCGTTGGGCCGGCGGAGGGCAATATCCAGTGTGGGTGCCCATTGGGAGTCAATTTACCAGACAATGATCCGTGGAACGGGGGAGGCTCCTCAGGGAGCTTCACGTTGGCGCTAGGAGGAACCCCAAATCCTAATTTGCAACTGGGTGCCGAACTGAGCCAGTGGCAACGAAGCGTCGATATCGATGGGGAAAAAAGCACCTCGACCATTGGGATGCTTTCGTTTATAGCTAAATACTACCCCAATGCTACAGGGAATTTCTTCTTAAAAGGAGGCGTCGGTGTGGGCACCTCAACACTGGAGCGAGAAGTTGGAGCGCGAGACAACACCTTCAAGTTAGAAGGCAGTGGCATGGGGATGCAGTTTGGACTAGGCTTTGATATACTGCTTGGAAAACAACAAAAGACGGCGCTCACCCCCTACATTAATCTGTCCGTAGTGTATGCTGAGGAAGACGTCCAGATTCTCCAGTTTCAAAATGCAGCCGGCCAACTCGACGCCCTCCGCTTTTCCGGCCCCGAAAACCCCTCGTTCTTTCAGCTAGGCCTGGCGTTTACGCTGCTATAATGTGCAATGTGCAATGTGCAATGTGCAATGTGCAATGTGCAATGTGCAATGTGCAATGTGCAATGTGCAAAATTAACAGCACCCACGTTTAATCACAAAAAACTTTGCACTTTGCACTTTGAACTTTGCACTCATTTTTGACCTAACGCTTCCCGCAACCACGCCTTTGCCAGGTACCATTCCCGGCGCACTTTTTTCAGTGAGATGTTAAGGAGTTCGGCGATTTCTTGCTGTGTGTACCCGCCGAAATAGCGCAGCTCCACAATTTTACTCTGCAGTTCATCCTCTTTTGCGAGCTGGCCCAACGCCTCATCCAGCGCCAATATCTCTCCCATCCGATCTTTGGTCAACATGTACAGCTCGTCCTCAAAGGGCTCGTGTGCTGCGCCATAATTACGCTTGGCTGCATTGTGGCGGCGAGCATAATCTACTAAAAAGTGCCGCATCTTTGTGGCAACGATGGCCAGGAAATGCTTTCTGTTTTTAGCGTC